>JAGYIW010000043.1 GCA_018402195.1 Gammaproteobacteria bacterium | reverse complement strand
AAGCCGTTGTAATCGTCACACTATGATCAGAAAGCCGGTTTCTCTCTTGAAAAATCTTGTCTTCACTTTGAAATTTTCTAAGCTCGGCTCTAATCGCCAATTGATTTGATAACCTGTAATCTGCGTTAGTAGAAACACTCCAAGTGCTAAATCCGTTTGGTGTATTGGTGGTCACAATAACTTGATCTTTGTCTTGATAGTATTCAGCTCTGGCAGAGAGACTTAGTTTGTTTGAATATTTGTATTGCGTAATCAAGATAGGTGTAAACCATACATTGTATCGCTGTGTCTTCTTTTCTGCTTGCTCTGCACCAATATCGAATCCAGCAATAATGCCCCACTGTTCGTTTATTTGGTATTGTCCATATAAGTTATGGAAATAACGCATTCTCCTGCCTTGATCTGATTGATCATTGCCAATAAATGAGCTGCTGTTTAATGTCAGTTTTTCATTAGGTTTATACGTGAGTTGATGCCCAATCGCAGGCGATGTATTGTCATCTGGTCGCTGTATACGTTGCCATCCGTTTAAAATTAAACCACTAACATACCATCTACCATCTTCAGAGGTATACGATAGCTTTACCCCTGTTTCAAAATAAGGCGAATTGTCTGCAAGCATACTTCTGGTCACTGTCCAATTATCAATACCAATGGCACTCTCAAAGCCAATATGCGAAGGCATTACCCCTGCATCCACCCAAATATTATTATTGAGTTTAAAACCAACATTGGCTTCAACAATCTTTTGCAAGTCTTTAGGCTCAGCCGAGTAGTTAGCACGCATATAACTACCAGAACCTAATGCAAGATTGGCGCGTAATTGTTCGTTATTAAAGCTGGCTTTGATAAAGCCTAAATTCATACTTGGCTTACCAACGGCATTGTGGCTGTAAGTAAAACCAGGTCTGATGTCATCCGATGGATGATTAACATCATGCAAATAAT
The DNA here is from genome assembly GCA_018402195.1 of Gammaproteobacteria bacterium. GTDB lineage: Bacteria > Pseudomonadota > Gammaproteobacteria > M30B25 > M30B25 > M30B25. Next base: position 4,346 of record JAGYIW010000043.1, on the reverse strand, counting down.
AACTTTCTAAGTATCCACTTAGTTTCAAATCACTTAACCAATGTTCAGTCGGTTCGGCTGAAAGCGCATAATGACAGCTCAAAAGCATCGGCAGCGCTAAACACCATATTAGCTTTGCTCGCTTACGTGATTTATCGTCAAATATTAAATCTCGCATCGGAAATTATTTTAGGTAACCGCTTATTTGATTAAATATGCACTCTTGAACCTAATTCAATCACACTGTTACTAGGTATATTAAAATAACCCACCACACTACCTGCATTTCGAGACATTACACTAAACAGCTCATCACGCCATTGTGCCATTGCGCCCCCATGGCCGGACACAATGGTCTCTCGACTCACAAAATAAGACGTTGAGAAAGGGTCAAAAGTAAACTCAGGAATTTCACATAACATCAGCGCTTGTGGAATATCCGGCTTTTGCATAAATCCATAGTTGAGTTTAATCTGCCAAAAGCCCTCACCAAGTGCATTCACGACACTGCGTTCATCAGCTGATACCATTGGCACATCTGCATAAACAACAGTGATAATGAGATTAGTATTATGCAATACTTGATTATGTTTTAGATTATGTAACAAAGCCTGAGGCACTGTTTCGCTACTTGCATTGAGGTAAACTGCTGTACGATCAATTCTTGGAATATCACTGGTCGCCAGATTGTTGATAAAGAGACTCATTTTAGGGTCATCATCATAAATTGCTTTCATGAGTACTTGCCTTCCTTCTCGCCATGTCCACATAACCACGACTAACATAATAGCCAGCACCACTGGAAACCAACCCCCATTGAAAAACTTCACTGAGCAAGAAGCGAGCAACACAATATCTAAAGCAATAAATATCCCTGTAGCACCTAAGGCAATCCAAAGTGGATATTTCCATATATTACGTACGACAAAGTAAGTCAAAATGGAAGTAATTAACATGGTGCCTGTCACCGCAATACCATAAGCTGCTGCAATCGCAGAAGAGTTTTTAAAAGCAATAACCGTTAATATCACAGCAATCAAAAGCGCCCAGTTAATCGCTGGAATATAAATCTGTCCAGACTCTTCCGCTGAAGTATGCATGATACGCATGCGCGGCAAAAATCCTAATTGAATCGCTTGCCTAGTAATGGAATAAGCGCCTGAAATAACAGCCTGAGATGCAATAATCGTTGCGAGCGTAGACAATATGACTGCAGGAATGAGTAGCTCTGACGGAAAGGCAAGATAAAAAGGATTACTGACAGCTTCTGGATGCGCTAACAATAAAGCACCCTGACCAAAATAGTTGAGTGCTAAACCAGGCAGCACTAAACAGGACCAGGCAATGCGAATCGCAGGCCGACCAAAGTGACCCATATCAGCATACAGTGCTTCAGACCCTGTGATTGCCAACACTACTGCACCAACCGCAAGAAAGACACCTGCCCCTCTGTCAGCATAAAACTGAATCGCATATATCGGATTCATTGCTTGTAGAATGGCTGGTGTTTTGAGAATATGCCAAAGACCAATAGCGCCTAATGTTAAAAACCACACGACAATAATGGGGCCAAATAATTGACCAACTTGTGCCGTCCCTTTTTTCTGGAATACGAAAAGACCTATTAAAATAATAATAGATACGGGTAATACATAGGGCGTTAGCTCTGGGGTAATGAGCGACAATCCTTCTACTGCCGACAACACTGATATTGCAGGTGTTAATAGGCTGTCTCCATAAAACAAAGCTGCACCAAACACGCCTAATCCGAATAAAATGGTTTTAGTCCGATGATGCTGCACAGCTGATGAAGCCAATGCAAGCAAAGCCATGATGCCACCTTCACCTTTATTATCAGCCCGTAACACTAACACCACATACTTAAGCGAAACCACAAACATCAATGCCCAAAAAATAGCAGAAACCGCTCCCAGAATATTGGCCTGCGTTAATGCAATGCCTGTTGTTTCTCCAAAGATTTCTTTGACGGTATACAGTGGACTGGTGCCAATATCGCCATAAACTACACCAATTGCACCTAATGTCAGTACTGCTAAGCCTTTAGATGGTTGCGTCATGCTGAATGCCCTTGTTAAAGATTAGCAGCATTTCAACACCATCAATATATCAATCGCATAAACAAATAGATAAATTTAATTGGCTGCTAATCGATAACCTATTCCAGCTTCGGTTAAAATATATTTTGGTGTTGCAGGATTTTGCTCGAGCCTAGCACGTAAACGACCCATGTGGATGCGCAGATAATGAATTTCATCCACATACTCAATGCCCCATACCGCACTCAGCAACTGACGATGCGTAAAGGCTTTGCCAGGTTTTTGTGCCAATTGAAAAAGCAATTTAAATTCAATTGGGGTAAGATGTATAGGCTGATCGTTAAGCTTAACCGACTGATTCGCCATATCGATTTCGAGCGAACCAACTTGATAAACGTCATCCCTAAGGGTCATTTTACTGGTTCGATTGAGACTAACGCGAATGCGCGCCAATAATTCTTGAATACCAAAAGGCTTCGACAGATAGTCATCTGCCCCTAAATCGAAACAGCGCACCTTCTCCTGTTCTGAATGCTTGGCCGATAACACAATAATGGGCAAGTCTGAATAGCTTCGAATATTCGAAATGAACTGTGCACCATCACCATCCGGTAAATTTAAATCTAAAATAGTCAATAGCGGTTTACATTCGGCGAACTGTTGCATAGCGTGTTGTAGTTGACTGACGCAAATAGAAGCATAACCATTCAAAAGCAAGCTAGATTGCAGAAATTGCTTAATTTCAGCATCGTCTTCTACAATTAAAATATAGACTTTATCCGACATGTGCTAAATCTACATGAGGTTTGCTAAAGCGTAAACTCACCACTGCTCCATTATTCTTACCCTTATCAAAAGCTAGCTCAGCGTCATGTAAGCTGGCAACAGCTTCAACAATCGATAACCCCAAGCCAAACCCTTTGTCTCGACTTGATTCAAATTTCTTTATTTGGCTGGCATCAAATCCATCTGCAAATCCAATGCCTTGATCAGATACTTGGATAAAGACTTTTCCGTCAGACTCGCCTGCAATTACTTCTATCGCTGCATTTGGTTGATTATTATCGATGTTAGCCTGCTTCGCATTTTCAATAAGATTAGTCAGCGCAAGAACAACAAGATCACCATTGGCTCTGATTAACAGATCTGGTTGATTCACTTTGATTGAAAGTTGCGTGGCATTTGTTTGATATTGGTATAAATCAGCCAAAATACCAACAATTTCCTCAGGGGATTGAACATCCATCACAATAGAATCTTTTGAAACAGACTCTAAGCGGACCAGTGAGAGTATATTCTCAGTGGTTCTTGCTAAATGCTTCGCCTGTGATGAAATAATCGTGGTGAGATGTTGCATTTCGTTAGCATTGAATGTTATCTCTGGCTGGTTGAGCGTAGTTGCTGCACCTAAAATTGACGTAAGTGGAGTGCGCATATCATGGGCAATAGAAGCAAGTAACGCTCCTCTGATCGCTTCTTCGCTTGCTAGATTTTCTGCTTGTATGGTTTTCTGCTTTTGTAAAAGATGTTGATAAGCGACGGCTATTTGGTCTACCGCCAATTTTATAGTATCCACTAAACTGGTCGTTTTTAGATCGCTAACTTGAGGCATAAAAAGAACAGGATCATGACTTTTTAGCCGATTAAATGGCACAATTAAAAAGTTAGCCTCTGACCAATTGTCAGTACCAACGCCAAAACATTGACCGTTTGCTTGTACCCAAGCGATTGCATTTTTTTGTTCAGTAGACAGTTGAAAGTTACCCTTAACAATCATGCCATCCTTAACCATAAACGCATCTAAGCTAAATTCCATTTGTAATAAATCTTGGCAGTCCTTTAACATGGCCTGAATATTATCTGCATAAGCCAATCTCTCAGCGAGCTTTCTGAGAAACTCTGCCCGAAAATAGGCTTGCTGTGATTCAAACGTTTCTCGTTTAAGACGCTTAACTAAAGAAGTCACCACAAATGAAACGATTAAAAAACTAATTAAACTCGCCCAAGAGGCAAAGTGCCCAACTTGATAGGTAAATCTCGGCTCTACAAAAAAATAGTTCATGACAAAAAAACTAATAAAAGCCACGATGACGGTCAATAGCGGAGAGTAATGATAAGCAACACCAACTACGAATAACAAGTACAGCATAGCAATGCCAGTAAAACCTAAGTTTTCAGCCCACTCGTAAGCAATCACTGTAATGATTAATAGTAGAATGATGAGTATCGAACATTTTTTTAGCCAACTATTCAACGACTGAAACCTCACTCTCAATTCGGTTATCCACCCAAGCTTAATACACACTTATT
>JAGYIW010000042.1 GCA_018402195.1 Gammaproteobacteria bacterium | reverse complement strand
AGTAGCTTCAGCGAGAATTGCTGAAAACTCATAACAAGACTTTGCTTTCAATAACAAAAGTGATATCATCTGGGGATGAAAGGATGTTCGAGCAAATGTAATATGACGCAATCGCTAACAACGTTCACACCAGCAATGCCTGCGTCTAGCAGCATTGCTTCATACCTGAATTGGGCCAATAGCGTCCCTATGCTTTCAGCCGAGGATGAATATCAATTGGCAAAGCGCTTGCGTGATGAAAACGATTTGGAAGCAGCGAAAGCGCTAATTTTACCGCACATTCGCTATGTGGCACGCATTGCCAGAGATTTTATGGGCTATGGCCTTGCCTACGCAGACCTGGTGCAAGAAGGCACTATTGGCTTGATGAAAGCAGTCAAACGCTTCGACCCAGACATGGGTGTCCGCTTGGCATCTTACGCAGTGCACTGGATCAAGTCAGAAATGCACGAGTTTATCATTCGCAACTGGCGTATCGTCAAAATTGCCACCACAAAATCCCAACGTAAACTATTTTTTAATCTGCGCAAACAAAAAAAACGTTTGGGCTGGCAAACAGAAGCTGAAGTTCAAGCAGTCGCTAAAGACCTAAACGTCAGTCCCAACGATGTACGCACCATGGAAATGCGCCTAGCCAACTTCGATGAATCATTTGATGGGCCTATGGATACTCCAGAAGAATTATCCCGTGCCCCAGCCCACACCTTGGCAAACAAAAGCGCTAATCCAGAGACACAATTGACTATCATTGACACCAAAAATCGTCAACTGGAAGCCTTGCGAAATGCCTTAGCCAAACTAGATGAGCGCAGCCGTGACATTCTCAAACAACGCTGGTTAACAGAATCTAAAGCCACCCTGCAAGATCTATCCAAGCAATTCAACATCTCTATAGAGCGTGTGCGCCAACTAGAAAAAATGGCCATGGCTAAAGTTAAAGAAGTGATGGCTAACTAAGCAGCTACACATAAGCATCTACACTGCTAGCTGTCAGCCCAAGAACATACAAAATCACTGCCGAACAACTCTACCCCAATTGGGCAAATCACCCTCCTTACTTGTGCGATACGGGTTGATATCCAAACCGCCACGACGAGTATAACAAGCCAGTACTGCCAAATATTCGGGCTGACATTTTTTTGTGATAGAAGTAAAAAGCTGCTCCACACATTGTTCGTGAAAGCCTTGATGCTGACGAAATGACACGATGGTACGCAAAAGTCCTTCCTTATCAATTTGTTTTCCGGTATAGCTGACCTGCACACTAGCCCAATCAGGTTGATCAGTGACAGGACAATTGGACTTAAGCAAATGAGAGACCAGCTGCTCACTAACCATGTCACCTGAAACAAACAAAAATCATCCGAAAAACTATAATTATTAATAGTAATTTGCAAATCATCAATACACTCACCAGCCAAACACGTCCATGGCTGTCCCGCCAAACTGGTCAAAGGTTGTAAATACACTTGCACAAAGCTACCACAAGCTTGTGACAAATCTGACTGCATTCTCTCAGCAACTTCATCAACATGAGCGAAGGCCGTTTGGTTATAACTATTGAGATAAAGCTTGAATGACTTAGATTCAATCAAAAAAGGACTGTCGCAAGGCACCACAAAGCGTGCACAAGCCACCTGCGGCTTGCCTTGAGTATCTAACCAAGAAATTTCATAACCATGCCAAACATCCGCCCCATAAAAAGTCGGCAAATCGGCCGTAATCTCAGCCCGCCCCTGGGTACGGGCAATAGGAAAAATTAGCCCCGCATCATACTGCTCCGGGTAACCTATTTCTTGTCCCAAATGACCGTATGCCATTTTTCTCTCTAATCTTGATAACACAAAGCCCGTATTATAAAGCCTACGACCCCATTTTGCCATGAAAGCAAAACAATAATCCCTGGTGACAAAATCCCTGATTATAAAACTTAACTTTTCCTACGATTATTTCTACAATGCTTAGCTATGATCAGTAAAAAATGCTTACGCTTTATCATCACCTCCCTGGAAACAGGTGGCGCCGAATTGCATCTTTTGCGGATCACACCAAGCTTAATTGCCAATGGATTTACCGTACGTATCTTAGTCACCAATGCGGAAAAAAAAGAATCTCTCACCCAAGACTTTCAACAAGCAGGTGCCAGCGTACAATTTTTAACACCCGCAAAAAGTGTCCACAAAATATCAAATAGAGCCCCTATCAAATTAGCACAAGCAGCCCAAGCACTTTACCAAGACATGCGTGCCCACCCTAGCGACATCACCCACTGCTTTCTACCCAAGGCATACTTGATGGGCATGGTCTGTGCCAAATTAGCACGTTACCGAGCACCCATACTCATGAGTCGACGCTCACTCAATCATTATCAGCAAAAATACCCCTTAATTCGCTGGCTAGAAAAACATTTTCATCAGCGGGCCAACCATATTCTTGCCAACAGCCAAGCAGTACTAAAACAATTGCGAGAAGAAGGCGTGCGCTCAGACCGCTTAGGGCTTATTTACAATGGTATTGACAAGCCGCCAGCACAAAATCCAGCAAAACTCAAAGCCCAATATCAACTGCAAGATTGCCCACTCATTCTTATGAAAGTGGCCAATTTATCTCCCCACAAAGGCCATGCGGATCTCCTAACAGCATTGGGGAAAATCAAGTCCCAACTCACAGGTGGATGGCGCTTAGTTTGCATAGGCTTTGATCGAAAACACTATGGGCAGACTCTAAAAAAACAAGCTGAGACGTTAGGCATTACAAAAAACATCATCTGGCTAACAAACATCCCAGATGCCAGTCATCTTTATACCATGGCCGACATGGTGATTTTAAGCTCACATGGCGAAGGTTTTTCCAATGTCATTCTCGAGGCCATGGCCAGCGGCAAACCAGTCATTGCCACAGATGTAGGTGGCAACAAAGAAGCCATTGTCGATCAGGAAACAGGCTTGATTGTACCAGTACACCAACCTGAAGCACTAGCAGAAGCCATCGTCAGCTTAAGCCAAGCCAGAAACACCAGGGAAGCCATGGGGAGGAAAGCCCAGAAACGCTGGCAAGAGCATTTTACCCTTGCAAACTGCACAGCCCAATACCTGAAGCTATATCAGGAAATTATTGAGGGATCAACATGTGTGGCCTAACCGGATTTTGGCATTTTACAAAACCCAACAACAAACAAGCCATGCAAACACTTGCTGCCATGACAGCAGCCATCGAACATAGAGGCCCAGATAGTCATGGCCATTGGCTTCATCCCAAACATGGCCTAGGCCTAGGCCACAGACGCCTAGCCATTGTCGATCTAAGCCAACATGGCCATCAACCCATGTGGTCTCAATCAGGGCAAAGCACACTGATCTACAATGGCGAGATTTACAATGCCAATACCCTGCGCAAACAATTGGCACAGACTTTTAAATTAAAGTTCAAAGGCCATTCAGACACAGAAGTATTACTAGAGGCACTGGAGCACTGGGGTGTAGAAAAAACCCTCAAGGCCACTAACGGCATGTTCGCCCTGGCCTTTTGGTCTGAAGCCAATCAAACCCTAACCCTAGCCAGAGATAGAATAGGCATCAAACCACTTTATTGGGGAGTACAAAACGGTACATTATTGTTTGGCTCGCAACTCAAATCATTACGAAAACACCTTTCTTGGCAAGGAAATCTCAACCCCGAAGCTCTACAAGCATATTTTCAGTTGGGCTACATTCCTAGCCCTATGTCGATTTTTCAAAATATTCATAAATGCACACCAGGACATTTCATTACCATTGCCTCACAAGAACGCATAGAACCCAAATGCTATTGGAGCCCCCACGACCTGCCCCAACAAGCCACTCTCAAAGAACAAAGACCCGAGCAACATGTCAAAGCGCTGGATACTTTGCTCACCGAGGCAGTAGGCGCGCGAATGATTGCCGATGTGCCACTGGGTGCATTTCTATCCGGGGGCATTGACAGCTCAACCGTGACTGCTCTGATGCAAAAACAAAGCACCCAAAAAGTGAAAACCTTTAGTATTGGCTTTGACATTCCTAAATACAATGAAGCCCAACATGCCAAAGCAGTGGCAGAGCACCTAAAAACCGATCATCACGAATGGATTGTCAGTGCCAAGGACGCCATCAATCTGATACCAAAGCTACCGGAGTGGTTTGATGAACCGCTAGCAGATCCATCACAAATCCCTACAGCCTTGGTATGTAAAATGGCCAGAGAGCAAGTCACAGTAGCATTATCAGGTGATGGAGGCGATGAGTTATTCGCTGGATACAGTCGCTATGCCATGGGCGCCAAAATCCATGGCTATACCCATTGGATGCCCTACACACTCAGGCAGGGTCTAGCCAAAAAGCTCCTATCACTAAGCTCTTCAAAGTGGCAGGGAGCAAAAATGCAGAAAATACAACGCCTGGCACAAATCCTCGCTAGCAAAGATTTTTCAGCACAATACCTAAGCCTAATTAGCTCCTGGCAACAGCCGCAAAACATTCTCGCTCAACCTACTGCACCTTTCCAGCTACCCCAACATCCTGATAAACTTTCCGCTACCGAAATCATGCAGTGGATTGATACTGTGACTTATTTGCCTGACGACATCTTGTGTAAAGTTGACAGAGCCAGCATGGCTTTTGGCTTAGAAGCACGTGTGCCCCTTCTGGATCACCGTGTAATCGAATGTGCTTGGCAGTTACCAGAAAATATCAAAATACGGCAAGGAAAATGCAAATGGGTACTCAAGCAAGTACTGAAAAAATATTTACCTGAAACCATGGTAGAACGGCCAAAAATGGGTTTTGGCATCCCTCTAGACCACTGGCTCAAAGGCGCACTGAAAGACTGGGGGCAGTCGCTGGTTCAAAACAGCAAGCATGGCGAATGGTTTCACATGAAACATGCAGAACATCTGTGGGATCAGTACCAAACAAACGACCAACAATATCATCGTCAACTTTGGACTCTTTTAGTCTTATTAGCCTGGCTGGAGCATTGGGATAAAACATCCTAAGCAAAAATTAATGCCTCTGGCCCTCAGGGCCGACGTATATGAACCTATATTATTCATAAATAATAAATTTTTTTCAATAAAATGCACAACAAGATGCATTGAAGTCGGCAACCCTACCCAAAAAAGTCGCGGCCAAGATAATCTTGCAAGGATAATGAACAAATTCCATATTGATCACCGCTGTGTTGAATGAAATGTCTCCCGAATCTGTATATATTTTGTAAACGGTAAGGTTAGAGAGTGTTGAAAGTGTTACCCTGATTTGATCTATGCCTAAATTTGGGGTCCACTGTAATATACTGCTGAACTCTGAACCTCTACATCTAAAAATAAATAATCTCTAGAGGATAGTACAGAAATTAAAACCATTATTCGGAGGTTTAAGAAAAGCGATAACATAAACAAATGGCACTTCACTAGTGTTATACATCTCTCCTTCAGGTGCAAGGAATATATTCTGACTTGTAAAAGGTAAATTATTTCCAATATTTGTTTGATAATCTGTGAAGATAATACTTGAACTACCTGTTTTTTCCGCATAAAACCAGTGCGCTTCGTAGCCAAAAAACTCCCCTGAAGTGTAAACAGCAAATTCAGTTCCTTTCCGTTGATTACGCATGAAAGTAAGTGCACCATTTGGATCAGCCTTATTTTCATCGTAAAAATGTGCTGTTCCAGAAAAGTTTCCTTTATTTAAAACATACTTTTCAATACCAACTAGTTGATCCAACACATCTTGTCCATTGTCGCGTGTTGTCTGAATTCTATCGTATGCATGTGCATTTTTTCCATATAAGACAAAAGCATTCGCAACATGTTCATCTACTAAATTACCAATACCATGGCCCGGCAAAGTAGTACTCAAATCTTGTAAAACTGCACGTGCAGAATTTTTATTTGTCAATTTAGCTACGGTGCAAAGCGCACAATTGCTTCCTCTTTCCTTATATGTTAACCCATCATTGTATGGCATTTTTTGGCTCTCCTAGATTTGCCGTTGGAACTAACATCATAAATTCCTAGTAAAATAATATACCCTGAAATGTATAAATGCAATCTTTGGCATAAGTGTTCAGCAATTCTCGGTGAAGCTACTCTGCCCAAATGTTC
>JAGYIW010000041.1 GCA_018402195.1 Gammaproteobacteria bacterium | reverse complement strand
TATCTGCATGAGTCATCAGAAACCGCCAAAGCTAGGCCTATCCAATTCGACTTATTCTCTCCCGCCATACGTTGGACCAAAATCAGCAGTGATAGCCTGCTCACTCCCAATCACGGTACCATGGTCAACATTAGCCTAAGAGGTGCCGATAATCTCGCCAACAGCGACTACAATTTTGTAATTATCAAAGCCAAAGGACGCCATTTAATGACCTTTGCTCAATACAGTCGGCTACTAACTCACCTAGAGCTAGGCTACATGAGCTCAGAAGACCAAGAACATGTGCCCAAAACCTATCAATTGCTCTCAGGTGGATCCACAAGCCTACGTGGCTTCGACTACCTCGCCATTGGCCCGGGAACTCACATGGGCATACTCGGCACAGAATTCCAACGCATCATCACCAATAGCTGGGTCGCAGGAATTTTCATTGAGGGCGGCAATGTTTATTCAAGCTTTGAAGCCATAGGCAGCCCTACCAACAATAATGACAAAACCAAAGTGAGCCAAGGATTTAGCCTAACCAAACAAACCCCCATTGGATCATTAAGCCTGAGCTACGCTAGAGCAAAGCGCTACCGCCCCGAGTTTTCCCGTTGGAAATGGCAGTGGAAGTGGCATTTTAGTATTGGAACTGAATTATAATGGCCATAAACACAAGACATTACTTATGGCAGCTATGCAAATCATTGCTTATGGCAATTACTGTTTTGAACTTAGTGGGGCTAGGATGGGTAATCAGTACAGAATCTGGGCTCATTAGCCTGGCATCAGTAATCGACCAGCAACTGCCAGGATCCCTCGTGACTCGAGGCTTATCCGGTACCTTGCTCACGAAAATTCATGCAAAAAAAGTGTACTACAACAATCCAGGAATATTTGAAATAACCCTAGAAAACATAAAGTTAAAACCAAGACTCAGCCAGTTATTCGCTAGCCGTATTGCCATTAACTCCCTGAACGTCGAACATGTCAAGCTAAACCTGGCGAAAAAAAGCGTCACACCACCTATACCTAAACCACAACTACTACCACACATCCATATCCCTTCCTTACACCTTGAAGACTTACCTCAGTGGGATATTCAACAAAGTAAAATTGGCACTTTCGACCTACAGTTTGCCGATGGTTCCAAGCAACGTTTTATCAACACCCAGGTAAGCTCTCAGCTACACCGCGACACCTTTGCTGCACACTTTGAAACCCAAAACCCAGATCAACACCATTTTGTTGCCAACCTAGATATCAACGGCACTCCAGAAAAATACAGCATCAAAAGCCAACTCAGCAACGACTTCATCCAGCTACCGCTTCAAGGTCAAGGTACCCAAGTCTCTCTAATGCTAGCACTACCCAATACACAAACACCTGCTGGCAGCTTAGCAGTAACACTCAACTACCGAAATACCCCTCCCTCTCTGAAAATTGACCTACACGGCAGCCAAATGCAGCTAGAAAAACTCAGTCCTGACTACCACGGCAATATCGAAGGAGAAGCACACCTCCATGCTAATAACCAACTCCAAGTGCTAGATATCCCAAAACTGACTGGGACTTACTTTGGCCATCCATTAAACGCCTCAGTATACACGACCATGGACAATGATGGAGTAGGCAACGTCGATAGCCATATCAGCCTAGGCAATGACCAAATAGACATACAATTTGATCGCAGCAAATCCTGGTTAGAGTGGTCCGCAAACATCAAACAACTGGCTACTTTTTTCTCCAACCAGTCTGGTCGTTTGATTACCCAAGGGAGATTTACACCGGCAGCCATTCACGCCAGCGCCACAGGTTTGGATCTCGCTATTGACCAATGGCATTTCAACAAATGTCAACTTAACCTCGACGGCACTCTGAAACAACATCAACTTAAAATTCAAGTTATCAGTGATGATGAACATTTGACATCTGACATAAAAGGCACCTTAAAAAACGATGCTTGGCAAGGACAAATATCGACTCTGAACCTCGACTCACCTCAAGCAGGCCAATGGCAATTAAAATCACCCGCCAACCTTGATCTTAAGCGCAACAACTTACAAATTGCTCCCTTCTGCTGGCATCATGAGCAAGAATCGATTTGTGGAGATATAGCACTCTCTCAAGCCACAAAAACCGCACAAATTTCACTCAATGCTCAAGCCATTAACCTAGAGCCTTGGTCAAAAATGCTCTTGCACAACATGTCTCTCAAAGGCACAGGTTCACTGCAAACAAAAATTAACATTTCACCCAGTAAAAAACTGGGCAACATTCAAGCCAACATTATTCACGGCAGTCTTTTTGACACCTCAAGCAATGCCTTATCTGACCACATTGATCATGGACAATTCACTGCCCACTTAGATGACCATGGCCTAAAAAGTGAACTAACTGTTGCCTTTGCAAAATCCACCCCACTGCACGCCCAGTGGAACATGCCCAAACTGCATAAAAATATACCTATAGCCGACCAACCTATACAAGGTCATTTCACCTGGGAAACCAAGGCATTAGGGTCTTTCAATATGTTTGAATTCAGCCATCCTTCAGGAAAGCTCAGTGCTAACATGTATGCATATGGCACTCTGGGAAGCCCCAAATTGAATGGCCATATCCAACTAAAACAGGGTAGCTGGTCTATTCCTTGGCTAAACCTAGTACTGCAGAATGCCAATCTTGACCTTAACAGCCAAGGGGATCATACAAACATCCATGGCCAAGTAACATCTGGCAAGGGCACCTTGCATATCGATGGTGCTGCCACCCTAAAAAACGGATCAATAAACTCCAACATGGATCTTACAGGCGAGAATATCACAATAGAAAACACGCCAGATCTTATGCTGGTTGCAACACCTAAGTTGGTATTAACCACAGCTGACAGCAGCGTTCGCATCACTGGAGAAGCGTTTATTCCCGAGGGTGAAATAAGATTTCAAGACTTCAGCAACACGGTCTTACTCCCAGAAGATGCCACATTTACCCATGAAGATTATGGCTCACCCACACAAGCCACACTTTCTCACCACATTGACCTAACACTTGGCAAAGACGTGACCATAAAAACCTATGGTATTCAGGGGCTGTTAACAGGAAATTTGATTTTACACAAAGTGCCTTATCGCAACACCATGGTGGATGGACAATTGCACCTTAAACAAGGCACTTACAGCACCTACGGCATCACCCTCAATATTGAACAAGGCATGCTCAACTACACAAACAATCCATTCTGGTCTCCCTGGCTATCACTAACGGCCATCAGAGATGTCAAAGATGATTCCTCACCACAATCCAACCATCAATCTGTTCCTAAACAGGTGGGCATCTCATTGGAAGGACCATTAACGCACTTAGTAACCGAATATTTCTCCAGACCTGCCAGTGTTGCTAACCAACAGCAAATTCTCAGCTATTTGATATCAGGCCACAGCTCTGGCATAGACCCAAGTACAGTAGGACGCAATGCACTATTGTTTAATACCTTACAGCTTTATGGACTCAACAAAACCAGTCCTCTAGGCTACACCTTGGCGCGTATAAAGGATACTCTCAACCTCAATGAACTTACCCTAGACCTCTATACCCCCACACCTTTTAGCACTATGTCTGGACACGATGATATCTACACATCACTGTTAATTGGCAAACAACTCTCAAAACGTCTATATGTAAAAAGCAACATTGGCATGCCCATTGGCTCATTGACATTAAGCTATCAATTAACGAAACGCTGGTCCATCCAAGCAAGCAGCAGCTACGGTTGGAGCCATGAGTCTCACCCTCTGGAAACCGGTGCTGACTTATTTTACAATTTCTGATGTATCAAGACAATCCGCCAATACACGACCAAAGTGTACCCAATCAAATGCTTCACCTGGGTCTGTTTTACGATCTGGGGCAATATCGCTGTGACCAACGATATGTTGTGGTGAAAGCATTGGATAATGCTGACACAGCAAAGCAGCAATCTCCGCCAAACGCTGATACTGCGCATAGGTATAAACCCAGGTATCTGTGCCCTCTAGCTCAATACCTATAGAGAAGTCATTACAACCAGAACGCCCTTGATAAGTAGAAACCCCAGCGTGCCAAGCACGATGGTGAAAAGGCACAAATTGTACCACCTCACCCTCCCTACGCACCAACACATGGGCAGAAACACGCAAACCTGCTAAATCGGCAAAATCAGGATGTACGTGGCAGTCAAGCATCCCCATGAATAACGCTTCGATATAAGATCTGCCAAAACAGCCAGCAGGCAAGCTGATATTATGAACCACGAGCAAGCTGATATCTTGCGCATCAGGCCTATCATCGCAATGAGGTGACACGAGGCAGCTAACATCATCTCCATGAAGCCAACCCGCATCAATTTTCAAACCATGCCCCCAAAAAATCAGTCTTTCCGCAGGTGACCGGACAATGCAAATGGTGTGGGGTAACGTAACACCGTCAAATAAGATGAAACAACAAATGTAATAATTGCCGTCGCCTGAATCAAATTCAGCGCAGACAAGCCAATAATGGCATACGCACCAGCAAGATGGGCAATCAACAAAGAAAATTCACTTATCTGGCCTAATCGTCCCCCTAGCTCCCAAGCCACTTGCTTGGTCTCACTCACCCCTTGCAACAACAAACCAAAAATAGCTGGTTTGGCTACCAGCAACACCAAGGCAAGAATCAATGCAGGGAACAAGGTATTAGCCCAGAAGAAGTCCAAATCAAAAGACGCCCCTACGGAGAAAAAGAACAGGATAAGAAAGAAATCACGAATAGGCTTTAAACGCTCTGAAATAAACAAGGCTATAGGACTAGCAGCAATAGCTATACCTGCAATAAAAGCACCCACTTCAACAGTCAAACCAAAGTATTCTCCCATAAAGGCCAACCCCAAGCACCAAGCAATGGAAAGCTGAAACAAATACTCTTGCACCCTGTCAAACTTTGCAAACAAGAGCTGTAGCAGATAACGCTCAACCAGAAAAGCAAACATCAGCAACCCAGGCAACGCCAATAAGCTCACCAACCAGTCGGTCCAAACCACACTGCCCACATGGACAGCATTAAGGACCAACAGGACGACAATAGCGAGCAAATCCTGAAACAACAGCACACCAACCATCAAATCCCCCATGTGCTGGTGGTACAATACACTAGAGGGCATAAGCTTCAAGCCGATAATGGTACTGGAAAACATCATCGCTGCGCCAACGACCAAGCATTCGCTATTGATATAGCCATAGCCCTTAGCAACAAAATACCCCAAAGCAAAAAAGGCCAGTGAACTAAACAAAGACACCAAACTGACTTTGCGCAACATGATCAATAGCTTTTGCGGATGAAGGCTAAGTCCTAATAAGAACAGTAAGAAGACGATCCCCACATCGCCAATCGCCTCAATGATGTGGACATCACTGACTTCATTAAAGCCCCAAGGCCCTAAGAGTACCCCCAAAAAGATATAAGAAACGATGAGAGACTGCCGAGTGACCAACGCCAACGTTGACGTAATGGCTGCGCCAATAAAAATAAAGAATAAAATTTCAATGAAGTTAATCATGCGCAATCCTTCAGCGCGTTGGATTCATGGTATCACACCTCAACTAGCGTTTACCAATCAAAATAGGCATGGATTAATCTTGCAAAATGGCTAAAAGTTTCTCCGTAACCTCTGGTACTGGCGCATCGGCAGAAATCGTTTCATAAACAATTGGTTGATTACATGATTGATAATAGTCAATCAATGGCGCAGTTTGCTCATGATAAACCATCAAGCGTTTTCTTACCACGTCTTCTTGGTCATCTTCACGCTGCACCAAAGACTCACCAGTAACATCATCAACACCTGCTTGCTGAGGTGGATTGAAGCTCACATGATAAGTACGCCCGGATGCAGGATGCACTCGCCTACCCGCCATGCGCTGGACAATGGCTTCATCATCAATATCCAAGTTGATGACATGGTCAACCAAAATACCTTCAGCAAGCATGGACTCAGCTTGCACCAAGGTTCGAGGGAAACCATCAAACAAATAACCAGACTGACAATCGGGTTGTTGCAAGCGTTCTTTGACCAAAGCCATGATTAAATCATCAGAAACCAATTCGCCACTGTCCATCACAGCAGCAACTTGCTCACCCAAGGGCTTACCGGAACGAACGGCCTTACGTAGCATATCCCCGGTAGAAATTTGGGGAATAGCAAGTGATTCACTTAAGCACTTGGCTTGAGTACCTTTACCAGCTCCCGGACACCCCAGTAAAACAACTCTCACAAAACCTCCTTAAGTTCCTGCAAACATTGGCACAAAGCCTAACGCAATCAAGGCCAAAGATGTCACCAACATACTCATAACTGAAGAAAACCGCACTTCAACAGGA
>JAGYIW010000040.1 GCA_018402195.1 Gammaproteobacteria bacterium | reverse complement strand
CAACCCCTGATCTACCAGGTGCGGCGTGATCAGATAGCCGCCATTGGCAAACACAGCATAGCCTCTGGTTAGCTCCATAGGGGTATTCACACCGCTACCCAAAGCCATGGAAAGTGTTTCTGGGGTTGCTTCTGGGGAAAATTGAAAACGTTTGATGAAATCAACCGCATTTTTTACGCCAATTTCGCGTAGCAAACGTATTGATACCAAGTTGGATGATTTCGTTAGTCCTTCCCTCAGCCTAGTTGGGCCACGAAATTTTTCCGTGCTATTGTGTGGTCGCCATGCAATGGTACTGCTGGTGTCGTCAACGACAATAGGCGCATCATTGACCATACTGGCCAGTGTCATGTGGTTATCTAATGCTGCGGCAAAGATGAATGGTTTAAAAGCCGATCCAGATTGTCGTTTTGCTTGGATGGCGCGATTATAATGGCTGAGTTTATGGTCAAAACTACCGACCAAAGCAAGGATACTTCCATCGTTGGCACTCATGGAAACCAAAGCAGCTTGGGCTAGGGGAATTTGGGCCAGTTGCCAACGATGGTGTGTTTTGCGAATGTGGATAGCATCACCAACATTCAAAACATCTTGGACTGTTTCCGGCGCTTTGTCAGGATAGGCATTACTCAAGCGACTTTTGGCCCATTTCATGCCAGAAAAAGGCACCGAAACTGTGGTGTTCCCATCTTCGAGAAGCACCAGAGCGCTATCGTCATCCACAGCTTGCACCAGTGCTTTTTCAAAGCCATGGGTGCCCAACATATGCTTAGCTGTGGCAGGCCAGTCATTAATGGAAACATTACGGGCTGCTGGGCCAGCAAAGCCATGACGTTCGGTATAATTTATCAAACCAATGCGTACGGCACGGTTGGCATAATATTGAGCCTTACTGTCAATGGTTGTGGTGACCTTATAGCCATCGGTATAGGCAGCTTTACCGTATTGTTTGAGCATGACTTGTCGGCTCATCTCGGCGATATCAGGTGCATGGAGTTCAATTTTAGCGCCATGATAACCAGCACTAATACCAGCCTTGGATGCGTTATTGTAGTCTTGCTGGTCAATAAAGCCCAGTTCTAGCATGCGGTGTAAGACGTAGTTTCTTCTTTTCAGCGCCTGTGCTGGGTTTCTTAGAGGGTTGCTTGCCGAGGGGGCTTTAGGTAGGCCAGCCAACATGGCAGCCTCGGCAAGACTGAGCTGATCTAGGCTTCTGCCATAGTAAATTTGTCCAGCAGCAGCAATGCCATAAGCACCTGATCCCAAGTAAATTTTGTTTAGATAAAGCTCTAGGATTTTATTTTTGGTCAGTGCATGTTCAATCTTCCATGCAAGGAGTATTTCATTAAATTTACGTGCAAAGGTTTTATTGCGACTCAAGTAAAAATTGCGAGCTACCTGCATGGTGATGGTGCTGGCACCTTGGGTAATATGGCCGTGCTTGACAATCAGTGCCCCCATAGCTCGGGCAATACCAAAATAGTCTACACCATGGTGTTGGTAAAAACGCTGGTCTTCAGCAGCGATAAACGCGTGTTGCAAAATCTTAGGCATATGGTCAATGGTTAGGGGGAAGCGTTTCTTTTCACCAAAGGTGGCGATTAGCTTATGATCTTTGCTGAAGATTTGCAGCGGTACTTGCATCTGCACGGTCTTGAGCTGGTCAACATTGGGTAGGGTTGCCAGGCAAAACAAGCTCAAAGCAGCAAAACACAGAACTAACGTGGACAGGATTTTGACCTTGAGTGAGTGGTTTAGCCAATATGTCTTGATATCTTGGTATTGCACGGCGGTATTTTCCTAGCCTCAATAGACCAGAGTCTAGCATAGAAGCAGTGTGGTGTAATGTCCCCAGATTATCAAGCAGCAATTATAGAGTGTGTTGTTAGTAAATGGCTGGGAGTGTTTTTCACCCCAAAGCTGTGTGGGAGAGAGAAGTCAGCGCTGCAGGCTTACAGCGAATGCTACACTTCAAAATACTACGTCCATTAGCTTGACTTTGCAAAAGTTGAGATTCACGTCATGCCACAAAAATGCCTAAGGCATTTTAGGCTGGTTCCATTAGAGAGATCGCAAGCTATCCCGGGGAAAAAACCGTCTTGTCTCAAAGTACATCTAGGCTTAGCCTATATTGTATCGTGACAAAGAAGTGGGGGGTAACATGATAGGATTGGCTTGTTATTTGGCAGAGACTGTGCAGGTTGTGATGCTGTTAAACATTCGCCACAGCCAAGTTGAATGCTTGCGTGCTTGGCAAAATCATCAGTTGAATAGAACGCATCGTTTGATGGCTCAATGTATAAGGGTGTTTAGACGAGCAAGATGGTTTGTGTTGATGGAAGAAAGCCAAGTTTGGCTTAAGGTACACGATAAGTGGCCTTGGTGGAAAAATAAAAAGCAGCTGGCAAATATTTACGCTCAATGGCCAGAGTTTCAAGCCAGTCATGACTGGCTATTTAACGTACAGTACTTAGGCAATAGCGCCTATATGGTCTGTGCCATGGATAAAGAGTCCTTGTATCACTTGTTGGGAAGGCCCTTGCAGCACCAATGGTTACGGCTAATCAGTGTGCCCAGTGTTAATCGTTGGCGACAGTGGGCAAGAAATGTTCAACTGCACCAACGTCCCATGGTGTATGTGGATGAGCATGGCTGTGGTCGTAAGACAATAACTTTGCTACTGCCTGAAAGAGGCATTGTCCGGTTTGCAAGTGATCAAAAGGATGAGCTTCAGGTTGAGCAGCAGTGTGAAGCATTACTGGCAACAACACAATACGATCAGATCAATATCAAGTCATTCAGTAGTATGACATCTTGGTGCTGGTCGGACGCCAGATTCAATATTCTTCCCAATGAGGGATTGGCATATGATGATCTAACCAGGGGTTGTTTAAACCTCACAGAGCTAGGACGTTTTTGGGCGGGGGCCCTGATTGAGGCAGTAGCAGCGACCGGCATGAGCATGGGGCGGTCAATGATAACTGACAGGATGCAATAAGTGGTGGCTGCCTGGCAGCAGGGAAGGGTTGCCCATTGGATTTGTGATTTTGCAAAAAGCCTGGGTTGGCAGATGGGCGCTTTTGTAGTTGTGCTAGCCATAACTGGGGGGATGATTCATGTAAGGGCTAGTGCAAGCAAAAGATCACATCACCCAGAGGTTGCGCTGGCAAGTCATTATGGGGGATTACGACAATGCTTGAGCCAGCCTTGTCAGTTGCGTCTCGCACTGAGAGGGTGGCAGAACCAAAGTGGAGAGGGGGGTAAGGCAGTGTTCAAGGCAATCATATGTCACCAAGAGACATGTTGGCACCTAGATTTAGGGCAGCTGCCCAAACATGGCGTGAAAGCAATTCAAGGTTTGAATAATGGCTGGATATTTGAGTTTATTAGCGGAGAAGTGCTCGGTTGTACATGGAAAGAAAAATATAATGGGGGGGAATATGTGTGTCATGTTTATCTTTGATCTGATGTTGGTCTTGTTGGCAATTTATTTGCCTGAAGTTCAGGCGGACTGCATGGGGGGTGACAGTATAAAAGTTAGGTTGCACGCAAATGCTGTACCAGTGGTGGATATTTTGCAGTCAGTGACTCTGCCAGAGGAGTGCTCTTTGTTGGTTGATCCACAAGTGCAAGGACAGCTAAGCTTGGATCTGCAAACCATGCCTTGGTTTGATGCAATAACCATGGTGGGATTGCTTCAGCACTTGTCCATTGATCGCTGGCACAATGTTGTATTGGTAAGAGAGGAAAAAAATAAAGCTCGCAAGCCCCCTTTGGTACGACGCAAAGTCGAACTCAAGCATGCTTCTGCAGAGCAAGTAATGGCGAAAGTTAGCCAGTATCTCAAGGCTTGGTCATTCAAGCAAGGCAGGGTATTCCCAACGAAAAATGGCCGAAACCTGATCGTTTATGAGCAGGTTGAGCACATGCAAGCTCTGGTAGATCTTATAGAATCTTTGGATGTAAAACCTACACACATACAGTTAACAGGTAAGCTGATGTATATAGAAGATGAGCTCATTCACGCCTTAGGATTGAATTGGGGTAATGTCATGGGGTGGCACATCGCTTTGCCAGGCCTCCATGCGCATGGTTTGACTTTACGCCAATTGCGGCCAGAGGCCTTACTCGTTTTTGAGCGGTCTGAAAAAGTTACTGTGGTAGCAAGGCCTATATTGGTGACATTATCTGGTATCAAAGCAAGCATTGAGTCGGGTGAGCAGATTCCCTATCAAGAAAAAGTCTCAGAATCAGGGCTAGGTATACGTTTTAAGAAGGCGGTGTTGAAACTCACCATCAAACCCACGGAATTGGCAGATGGTAGAATTCATCTAGAGATCGAGCTCAATCAAGATCAAGTAAGCCCACGCATGGTACAGGGAGTACCAAGTATTCAAACCCAACATTTACAAACAGAGTTGACAGCCAAATCAGGAGAAACCGTGATGCTAGGGGGAGTTTATCGCCTATCAAAAGGAGAGACCTACAAAGGACTGCCAAGAGGAAACGTTTGGCAATGGTTGTTGAGATTGCTCGGAGAGCATGGAGATTCACAAAAGCAGGAGCAGCTGTTGATGATACTCACACCCAAGATTATCTGACAGCATGGCTATCCCATCAGGGCTGTCCCATTAAAAAAGTTGAGTGATATTAAATAAAGGTATAACTCCTTGTTTTGGGAGTGTCATTCTAAGTGTGTAAACGACTTAAAATCCAACGGTTGTTTAATTAGCTAAGCTGGTTGCACGCCCAGTTCCTAGCGCACTCCCTGTTTTTTCACAACAACGCCAGACAGGCAGTTTCTACCGCGTTAGAGATTCTTTTTAGTTGCTAATAAGAGTTCCTTGATTTCTCTTCCTTCTACTATGGCAGGTTGAATTTTATGATTAAAAAGACAACCAACCTGCTCATATAAAAACGTTATTAATGGTTTTGCATTAAGGATTTTTTGTATCTGTGGTTCTATGTTTTTAATGTACGCTTTCCCATTTTTTTCTATTTCAAGAAAACGTACGTATGCCTCTGGCGATAATCTTTTAGGAATGCGATCGTATAAAAGTTCCGCCGTTTCTTTTGTCTTGTCATTTAAACGCATAAAATGAAGCATCACTACCAACACAGCTGTCCTGCTACTGGCAATAGCACAAGTCTCAGCACTATGTCCTTGTTTGCTTTGTTGCCCCCAAAATTCAGCATTGAAACGTTCATTCATGATATAATACGTCAGTAATGCATATCCTCGATCGGCCGCCATATGCAGCATTGTTTCACCGTTCTTAAATGTATCATTTAGGCGATCTGGATTGTTGTGTATAAATCTTAAAATTTTTTCTTCTTTATCATAGTTAGGCATAACCAAGAGTTCATCTGTAATCATATTGCCTCCCGATTTTTAGACATTACTAGTTTGAGCAGAGGGACTTAATGTAACACTAAAATTATCTTCTTCCACATTTTTATACTCAACTCTCATGTTTAAGCTATTGAAAAATCTAGAAAATTCATTGTTCGGTTTCCGACGAGTTATCGTTGATTTGGTTGCTGCTTTCAAACCTGCTAATTCTTCAGAGTCTTTTGCCTTTGTTTTTAATGCTTCATCTGAATATTCTTTAACAGCAGCCATGTCTCTTAGGGGATATTTTAAGGATATATATCTATGAATTATGTAGGGTAGTATAATTGCTAAAACAGCAACTGTACTATGTAAGCTATTTGTTTTCGATTCCTTAGGGTCGATATCACTGTTTTGATAATTACCTGTTGTTGTGTATACACCAATTAAAAAGACATTAATAGCCGTGCAAAAAACAGGTGAGAATGTCGACATGATTCGTTTGTCACTAACACCGCAGGTTTTCTTAAGTCCATTTTCAAGCTTTGAATAAATTTTCTCTATTTTATATAATTGTGTACATAATCTATACGAATAAAAGCAGCAAATACTAGCTGTTAATATGGCATGAATAAGTAACCTATCACTACTTAAAAACCAATTTGCAGCCGCAGACATAGAAGCATCCATTAAAGAAGCTATATTTTGTCCATTTACCGATTTTGGCAATCTCATTTGTATGTATCCTTTATTGCTATTAATACTCCAAATTCTACTACGAAATACGAGTTATGTCAAAAATTTGGCCATAAAATCAGCAATTCTCGGTTTTAATGGGGGCCATTACAGTCGATGCATTCTAGGCTTGAGCGTTTTGAGGTCAATTCTTGTCGAACGATCAGTCAGTCGGCAACAATAAAGGTAAAATGGCAAGATGGCCAGATTTGGATTATTAAATTGGACCGTTATTGCATAGCTCTTTTGCCCATTTCTTCCGCTTCGTTGTCTTAGCCTCCTTGTCTAGCTGTAGAATAACACCCTCTTAAATACACCAACTTAACTGGCAAGTAGAGGTAGTATCATTTTTCTCATCAGCAATCCTCGGTGAATTATAAGTAGTTGATTTTTTCTATTCTAAAGGTGCAAACAAAATAA
>JAGYIW010000004.1 GCA_018402195.1 Gammaproteobacteria bacterium | reverse complement strand
CTATGAAGACAGCCTCAAGGTAAATTATTTGATGGCTGTGAGCTGCTGGCCAATCTAGGCTTCAGACTTCAACAACTCAGCTTTATCGGTTTTTTCCCAAGTAAACTCAGGCTCTTCACGACCAAAATGACCAAAGCTAGCAGTTTTGCGATAGCGCGGTTTGAGCAAATCCAAACTATTAATAATCCCTTGTGGCGTCAAATCAAAATGAGCCTCAATAAGCTCAATCAAGCGAGATTCAGGCACGTTACCAGTCCCAAAAGCGTTGACACTGACAGAGACAGGCTTGGAAACACCAATGGCGTACGCCAACATCACTTCACAGCGCTTAGCTAAGCCAGCAGCAACAATATTTTTCGCCACATATCTAGCAGCATAAGCACCTGAGCGATCGACTTTTGTAGGATCTTTACCAGAAAAACAGCCACCACCATGCCTGGCCATACCACCATAGCTATCGACAATGATCTTGCGCCCAGTCAAACCACAATCACCCTGTGGACCACCGATAACAAAACGACCAGTTGGATTGATGTATAACTTGGTTTGTTTATCAAACCATTTAGCGGGCAATACTGGCTTGATCATTTCTTCTTGCACCACTTCCATCAGCGCAGCATTGGAAACATCAGCACTATGCTGGGTAGAAAACACTACCGAATCAATACCCGTAGGCATGCCATCTTGATAGCGCAAAGAAAGCTGGCATTTGGCATCAGGGCGCAACCACGGCAATACTGCTTGTTCACGCAGAGCCTTGTGACGCATCATCAATTTATGGGCATACATGATAGGGGCTGGCATGTAGACGTCCGTCTCATCGGTGGCATAACCAAACATAATACCCTGATCACCCGCACCAATGTCTTCACAGTGCAATTGATCAACGCCAACAGCAATGTCTTCCGATTGCTTCCCAACTGCAGTCAATACCGAACAGGAATCGTAAGTAAAGCCCAAATGCGGATCATCGTAGCCAATAGACTGCACCACGTCACGCACCACAGACTCCACATCAACCCAGCCCCGAGTTCTGAGCTCACCAGCGACTAAAACCATGCCTGTTTTGACCAAAACCTCACAAGCCACACGCGACTGGGGGTCTTGCTCTAACAAAGCATCCAGCACCGCATCTGAAATCTGATCAGCAATCTTGTCTGGATGACCATCTGAAACCGATTCTGACGAAAATTGATGATAATGATTCACAATGAACTCTCCAATAAGGCTGTTAACAATATATCGCAATTAGTCATAAAAATCATTGTTTTTTAAGTTACTTTTGAATAACCCAAGCCTTAAGTTGATGAAACCCTTGCTCTTGACGACGCAAAAAACGCAACCACCACGGTGTCTCAATGGCTTTTTCAAGAGACGTGGGATGATAGCGAAACTTGGGCGACGCAGCCACTGGATAAAGGCGAAACTGCATAAACTCAAAACGCGTCATCTCGAAAATAGCCCAAAGATTCATAGGCAATGAGTAAATCGCCAAAGAAACCAGAAAGAAAAGCCAACGGTGGCTCACCATATAAGGCCTTATAGTAAAAGCCAAATCAATCATACCGTCTGCCTCAACCTTGCCCATCAACCTGAGTACCACCAACGTATTGATAAATAGAAATCCCCAAATGGAAGACAACATACGCCAGGCAAGCACCGTATGGCATCCTGAAATCTGCAAAATGGTCCGGAAAGTTACTGGATACCTAGTCATGATTTCTGTCATAGCATTTTCGCCCCTCATGACAATGTAGTATAATCATAGACACAAGAGAAGTATAGATCGGGCGTGATCTGTGTTGGCGCAAAGTAGCAACTTCCCGCAGACAATGGGGCAACTCAGTTAGACCGTGCTTGTCAAGAGCTGGGTATTGAATTGAAGTGCCCCGGGAATGCATGGATAATTTTATTTTGGGGCAGACACTTTCAACCCCTAATCCCGATTAGGTCAAAGCATCTTTTGTGATGACAGAGAACACCGTTCTCATTTACAATGTAAATCCCAGTCAACTGAATCATCAAAGGAACTTCCATGCGTTACACTTGCTTCCTGCTATTAGTATCTGCCTTGCTCTCTGCCTGTGGCCAAACTGGGGCACTCACCCTCCCTTCCTCTGACAACAACTCAACCACGGCCATCACGAGCACCACATAAATGGCATTTTTAACCTACCACAATCAAATCCTTCATGCCGAAGACGTGCCCCTTCCCACCATTGCACAACACTTTGGCACCCCCTGCTACGTGATGTCACAAACAAGAATAACCAACAATTGGCAAGCCCTAGACCAAGCCTTCAACCAACAGCCTCATAGCATTTGCTATTCGGTTAAAGCCAATGGAAATTTGAGCATTCTTCGCTTGCTTAATGAGTTAGGCTCTGGGTTTGATGTGGTCTCTGTGGGTGAACTAGAAAGAGTCATTGCCGCTGGTGGCAATCCCCACAAAGTGGTATTCTCTGGCGTTGGCAAACAACCCCACGAAATCCGCCGAGCACTTGAAGAAAACATTAAGTGCTTAAACGTGGAGTCCATGGCAGAATTACACACCATCAACACAATTGCCCATGAATTAGGCAAACATGCGCCTATCAGTATACGAGTCAACCCCAACATCGACGCCAAAACTCACCCCTATATTTCCACGGGCTTAAGTGACAATAAATTTGGCATCCCCATTGATGAAGCGGAAAACGCCTATTTAACTGCGCAATCACTAGAAAATCTTATCATTGTTGGCATCGATTGCCACATAGGCTCACAGGTCAGAGAGCTAGAACCTTTTGCCGAAACCGCCAAACAAATCCGCCTATTAATTGCGTCATTACGAGCTAAAGGAATTACCTTTGAGCATGTGGACCTTGGCGGTGGCCTCGGCATCAACTACCACCATGAAGAAAGCAACTTCCCTTCCCCACAAGATTACATCGGCATACTGTGCGACAATCTCAACATGCCAGAGTTAGAAATCATCATCGAGCCCGGAAGATCAATCGTCGGTAACGCTGGCGTACTAATCACCCAAGTGATCGGCATCAAACCCACCTTCAGCAAGACATTTGCCATTGTTGACGCCGCCATGAATGATCTTATTCGCCCTGCCCTGTACCAGGGCTGGCATGATATTGTCACAGTAAAACAAGGCTCTCCAGAGAGTAACGCCGTTTATGACGTTGTCGGCCCCGTGTGTGAGAGTGCTGATTTTCTTGGCCACGAACGCCCACTTAACATCGAAGCTGAATCACTGCTAGCGATTTGCGACACTGGCGCTTATACCAACTGCATGGCTTCCAATTATAACACTCGACCACGCGCTGCCGAAGTGCTGGTCCACGGAGAACAAATAACGCTCATCAAGCCCCGCGAAAGTATTGAAGATTTGCTAGCAGGAGAAAAACAATGCCTGTAACCTCCAAATTTTCCTTCAGTAAAATGCACGGCCTTGGCAATGATTTCGTGGTGATCGACAATCGCCAAAACAACATCCCCACTGATGCCGATTTTATCAAACAAATAGCTGACCGAAATTTTGGTATCGGCTGCGACCAGGTGTTGATGGTCACCAAATCATCAGATCCAAACGCCGATTTTGGTTACACCATTTTCAATCAGGATGGCAGCGCCATCGGCCAGTGTGGTAACGGCGCCAGATGCCTTGCCCACTTTGCCCATCACCATGGCATCAGCGATAAAACCACACTTTCCTTAGTGACATCAACCACACAGATGCAAGTCACACGAGAACAAAACGGGCACTACAGCATATCCATGCCCGCCCCCAGCTTTGCACCAGAAGCTTTGCCTTTCCAAACTATCAACGATGAAAGCCAAGCACCCTTCAGCTTGGAGCAATATGACTGCCCATGCTATATAGCCTATGTCGGCAATCCACATGCGATATTTGCGCTAAATGATGTAGGAAATTCGCCTGACTTTGGCCAAGCCTGTGCACTAAGCACCCACCAACAGTTTCCCAAAGGGGCCAACATCAGCTTCATGAAGATCCTGTCTCCTGAACATATTTCCCTGGCAGTTTATGAACGAGGAGCTGGCACGACATTGGCCTGCGGCAGCGCTGCTTGTGCGGCAATGACGGTAGGCAGGACCTGTTTTGACTTGGCAGAAAAAGTCACCGTCAGCCTGCCTGGTGGTGACCTTACTGTGAGTTGGCCTGGCGACAAAAACCCTATCCTTCTAACCGGACCCAGCACTATGGTTTTTCATGGTCAGTGGACACGTGCGTGAGAAACACTTGCATGGCAAAACCAAAGGCGCTATAGTGCGAAACAATGGGTTGAATAGTATAAATTCATCCTCAAAAACGAAACCAAAACAAGGAATACAATATGGATGACAGGTTCGGTAAGATTTTTCTCGGGATAGCCATCTTCGTTTCATTGATTGCGCTTTATGTGACTTACACAGCCCCCATGCCTGAAGGCTTCACCATAAAAGAAGTTGTCAAGGACGTGATGCTCATCACCCAAATCATGATTTCAATATTGGGCACTGGTGCGCTTATTAAGTACATCATGTCTTAACCATGTCACTAGCAACACGTCGCCTGCCCCCACATTACTCAGGTGACGTGTTGTTTCTGTTGGTAATATCCAAAAAAAAGGTTACAATGGCACGAGCTGTTTAGGGATTATGCCATGGCCGATGCAATCACCATTGAAGATGTAAGTAAAACATATGCTAGCGGCAAGCACGCACTAAAAAAAATTAACCTCACCGTACACAAAGGTGAATTTTTCGGTCTTTTGGGTGCCAATGGTGCCGGCAAAACCACACTACTGGGCATTCTCACCTCTTTGGTTATCAAAGACAGTGGCACAGTGAAAATTTTCGGCCATGACATCGACAAATCCCCCACGCTAAGCAAACTAAATATTGGTGTTGTGCCACAAGAATTCAACTTCCACACTTTTGAAACGCCTCTGAACATCATTCTCTCACAAGCTGGCTACTATGGTATTCGACGCAAAGAGGCAATGCCTTGGGCAGAAGAGCTCCTACACACACTACAGCTATGGGAAAAACGCAATCAACAATCTCGGTTTCTTTCTGGCGGCATGAAACGAAGGCTGATGATTGCCCGTGCGCTTATCAACAAGCCGAAATTGCTTTTCCTGGACGAACCCACCGCCGGTGTCGACATTGAAATACGCAGCAGCATGTGGAAATTCTTAAAAAAAATCAATCAAGAAGGCACAACCATTGTCTTAACTACCCACTATCTTGAAGAAGCAGAGTCGCTGTGCAAGCGCATTGCTATTATCAACGACGGCCAAATCATCAAAACCACCAACACCAGAGCCTTACTGCGTGAACGCCAGCAAGAAATCTTTATCCTCGATACCGTGGATATGCCAGACAAACTGCCTGAAGACCTAAATTTTGAATTAACACCACTGGATGAACAGTCCTGCCGCATGACTTTGCAGCAAGGCCAAACCATCAATGATGCTTTTGCCCAATTAGAAAAACATCATATTCAAGTAATTAGTATGCGCACTGAAAGCAATCGCTTGGAACAACACATTCTCAAACTCCTAGAGGAACAGCGATCATGAGTTATTCCCCCACCGTTGCTTTGTGGACATTGGCTAGGCGTGAATGTGCGAAAATATTGCGGGTTTGGCCACAAACACTTCTACCTACAGCCATCACCACGGCACTCTACTTTACCATTTTTGGTAACTTAATTGGCCAGCGCATTGGAACCATTGAAAATCTCAACTATAGCACCTTCATTGCACCTGGCCTGATCATGCTGTCTGTGATTACCAACAGCTATGCCCAGGTGAGCGGGGGTTTTTATTTCTCCCGTTTTGCCATGTTTATTGAAGAAATGCTGGTATCGCCCATGTCTGATAGCCTTATCATTCTCGGCTATGTGTTAAGCGGCATGATGCGTGGCACTGTGTCTGCCATCCTTGTTGCTGCCGTAGCGACATTTTTCATTCCTTTGACATACGCACACATTTGGGTACTGATATCTGTGGTCATCCTCACTACCGCCATGCTATCTATGGCAGGTCTGCTCAATGGTCTTTATGCTAACAATTTTGACGATATATCTATCATTCCAACCTTTGTGCTAACGCCATTGACCTATCTTGGCGGTATATTTTACTCTACCTCTATGCTACCGCCCTTTTGGCAAACCGTGGCACATTTCAACCCTATCCTATACATTGTTAACGTGTTTCGCTATGGTATGTTAGGCATCAGTGATGTCCCTGTAGTAGAAGCATTAAGCGTGCTTGCTAGTATCAATATCCTACTGTTCTTCACCTGTTATCTATGCATGAAGCACACCGGCCAGCTGCGCAAATGAGTGTGATAAAGGCTAGCATAGGCATTAAACAGCTTCGTGTTACAAGCAAGTTGGGCATTCATTCTTGGGAAAAACGATGGCCACAAGTCATTGTTGTCGATGCCCACCTCAAACTGCCCCACCTCCCCCAGGAAGACACTTTAAATCCCCAATGCGACTATGCTACAGTGGCATTATTTATCCAAAAATTTTGCCGAGACAACCCCTTTAACCTACTAGAAACATTAACAGAAAAGCTCTGCGAAGGGTTACATAAACATTTTGGATTCCCCTCACTCAAACTCACCATAAGCAAACCATACGCCCTACCCAACAGTAAAGGCGCAAGCGTCAGTTTGACATTTCGTGCAAAAGGCAACAATTAATCAGAATCACTACTTGAGTTACCTAACATAGGGTGAGCAACACTATTATCCTCTTTGGCAGCACCAATTAAAGTACCAGCTCCTGTTTTCTTTGGTGAAAAAACGGTGGCCGATGCAGCAATACGAGACTTAGGTGCCAACACACTCTCCGACAGTTTGGTTATCAGACCAAAGCGTTTTTTCATGCTATCATCATCTTCATATTCATTTTTCAACTTATTGAAAACTCGCACCAAGATTTCTTGATCATATTTCTTGAACGCAACAAAGTCGCCTTTATCATCACAAAAAACACGCTTGCCTCTTTCACTTAACTCTTTAGCATCATGATCATAAAGAGCAGCATTTAGTACGAGCTTGATCACATAGT
Source organism: Gammaproteobacteria bacterium (assembly GCA_018402195.1). GTDB lineage: Bacteria > Pseudomonadota > Gammaproteobacteria > M30B25 > M30B25 > M30B25. The sequence goes on along the minus strand of JAGYIW010000004.1, from coordinate 59,540 downwards.
AAACGGCTTCTTCGTTAGTCAGACGACCCTTAACAAGATTGGACTGTGCTTTTTCCACCTTGCCAGGGATCTCATACCACTCCAAACCAGTACTACTGAGAAGATATTCAAATGCCTTCTCTCCAAAATCATCCCCCAACATACCTGCAACAGGTATGCCTGCATCACAAGTCCAAAATCCTTTATATGGTTTGAAATGACTATATAAGTTATTGACAAAGGACAAAGATTCCCCAAAATTGCTCAAGCACCTTACCCACAAAATAAACTTATTTTTATCTGGTTCTTTGCCAGACGCACAAATATTCTTGATTTTCTCTACAAAACCAGTGCGATTAAACCAATCACCATAAGTCTTTATAACTTCCAAATCTCCATTTTTCTTGACTTCATCAGGAGATAATAGAAAATTATTAACGTCGATAATATCATCCAAAAGACTGGTCTTAAACTGACCCCTTAGCATGCGCATTTCAGACCTGATCAAATCTAGGATTATTTTTGAAAGTCCCTCAGGCCCAATCTTACAAGTAATTATGCCTTTCAGCTCGGAATTGACCCTCGTCAGCCAATAAAGCGACGCTGTAATAACTGCAAAAATGAAACAGCAACTTTAAAGTATTTTTCAAGCTCATATAAAATCTCCTTTAACTTACCCTCATCTTTTGGCTTATTAGCAGTCAATCAAAGCATTAGAAATGAACTTCATCAATTCATCACGATCCTGCAACACAAACAGATGATACTCAATGATACCTTATTTTTTCTCGGAAGCTTTTCCTGGACTTCAAAATACGTATCAGAGACATCTCAGACTTTCTTTACTCAAGGCATGCGTGAAATGTCTTCTAACACATCAATGGCGTTAGATATTTCTGAATTACCTTTGCCTTTCCGAGATATTTCTAATTAAACACTTAGACATGGCATCATCATAGCGATCTGGCTAAAACTCTAACTGTGGGAATCATAATGCTGATCCCAATAACTGTCATATCTGTTACTGAACAATCGATTTGTATCGTCCTGACTAAGCATTTATTTGGGCATAAACGACGCAAGATATCAATAACACAATCTTTTTGGCAAAACTTTTGGTAAAAGTATCCTTGCAATCATCTAACCCAATTAGCCCATCTTCTATCATACACACCAGCTCAGCATAAGCTTTCAAATAGTCATGAGTTTCATTGTGTAACTGCTTTGAGTATGAACGCGCTCAAAACGGCTCTTAATTTCTTCAACCACACTATCAGTATCAGACTTTTCTAACCTTTCATTCAAACATGGTCTCACATCCTTAAGAATATCATCAGCTGACTGAGGTGATTTAGTGTCAAATGAACCTAGCTGACTTGTATAACCATCAATGGGCTAACAAACTTCCAATTTCCATACTCTTCTTTTCTTTCTCCAATCCTCGTCCTTCTTCAGAATCATTCAACAAGGCTGGTCAAAGTGGCTTGTGCAATTTTCCACCAAAGATCGATACCTTTACCAACTAAGTCCTTAGGAGCAACATCACAAGAAACTGACAAAACAGCAAGAAAGGGCCTCCCCATACCCCTCTAAAGAAGAAATCCTCCGACTACTCACTAAGCCTGAAAAAACTGAAAACCACATTTAAGTTAGTGTTATAAATAATGTCAGACCAATATTTTTGCGAAATAATCCTAGCCGTTTATCTTTTGAATCAGCAGCAAGATTCCGCAAAATAGGGCCCAAAAATTCAATGTGTGTTTGATGATCAAAACGTGGTCACCGTGCTCCCGTGGAACCCAATTTAACACTGGTCACAAATCCCTAGTGCAGTAAGATCCTCATCAAGAACTTTGTCAGCAGAAAAGTCAACTTTACCCCCAGTCCCAGTCTAACTTGGCAACAGATACCTCTTCAGCTAGCCGCCCTTATATGATAGAAGATGAAAAGCCTATCTCCTCTAAGTCGGTGGGTATCTCATTATGCACTTTATGGAATTTTCTGAAGTTAGCCTGGGTGAAAAAATCAAATAGCTTGGCCAGTGAAAGTGGCTTATCTGGGTAGAGCGCCATGACACCCTCTTCAATTAACTCACAAATAATACGGCATAGCAGCGGTTTGCCGAAGTAATTTCAAACCATGATGTTTTTTTCCATGACACAATAAGTTTCAGAGTATGATTCAATCTTTTCATCTTCATCTTTTAAAAAAAACTGTAACAAAATCAATTTTCTCATCATTAAAATCTTTTAAAAGTAATTGCTGCGTTGGCGTCATACGAACAAAGGTAAAGCGCTGGGACGCGTAGTCGGGCAAACAATGGGCACGTGTAGCTTATCCAAAAGTAAAGTCAAAGCTTCTCGATCCTGAGACTGCATCTCATCGAGTCCATCAACAACCACAAAACACTGCCAGAAATATGTCTAGCTCAAGCAACTTAATTTCCCACAGGCCCAAACTTGAACCGGCATGAAGTGAATTAGCAACCTGAACCAAGACCACTTCTCCATTGATAAATTTAATGTTTTTAGGGGGTACATTTTCCACCTAAAATTAGCTTGCCCAGCTTGTCCAGCTTGACACAACTTATCTACAAGATAGGACTTACCTGAGCCATAATCAGATACTGCAAACGATCTAACAGATTGGCCAGGATTTTTCTGAGTAAGCCCTATCATGACTAAATTGTTTTTGACTAAAGGGTCTTTCATGTACGACTGGAACTGGCATTTCAGAGATCTGACTATCTTCACAGAGCTGATACAGGCAATCTTTTTCCTTGTGAAGAAATGATGAAGACAGTCCATCAGGGACTTCACCCTAGCACAATGACTTTATTGCAGGCCCTGTGCTCTTTTTCTTCAGATAAACTAGCCCAAGCATCTAGTGCTTCCAGAACAATGGCCAATGGTCTTTTCTCTGGCCTTCAATTTATAGGACAAAGATAATCCCCTAAGATTTTATCTGATCTTGAAAGTTATCAGATCAAGTATCGTGGCACTATCATTAGCCAAATTTTCTTCACATTAGCGATTTGCACATGAGAAAGTTTAGTTTGTAAAACCTCATCAGCAAGAATAGGTTGGAATTTTTCCGCTCAATGGTTGGCGGGACAAATATCTTTTACTTTGCTTAGATTGCGCATCCACAATCCCAAGCAGCCTTGCTGATCGACTGCGCACAGACAGCCCGATAAATTATATAAGGATTAGATACTATCCACTTAAATTCAGGATCCTTGATCAAATCAGTAAAAGCATAAAACATACCCTGTAAGACAACACCACTATCAGATGGAGCATCTTTATTTATACCGTCATTATTCCCAATATCTTTGCTCTGCTAGAGCAATACTTTCTGTATAGCTGTCACATTACTATGTGTATTCCCCTATCAACTCATCCACACGCTGTGATGGTTTCACTAGATTCTTCTGTTTTGTACTAACAAGCCAGCTTCTTGCCATGGTCGCAGACAGCCTTTAGGAAAGGCCAACGGATTCTTCAATTTGTCAGCATGATCAATCACCATAAATCGCATTTTTCGCTAAACAACCCGTGTTCTCCCCTAACCTGGGGGCATTCATAAAACCATGATCATCAATTCGCAGTTTTTCTTTTTTAAGCTGATTAATTGCCTCCGCTACACGCAGCGGCGCCAATCAGCAAATTCAGCATGTAAATAAGAAGGATACGATGATTTTTGTTTTCATTTATGAATTTAGATAAAGCTAACAGTGGCATCATTGTTTAATCCCCTAACAGGGCTGTGGTGCCTAAGCCAGAATTGATAATAATCACCATGACCAACCACTAAATCAGCCTCAAATTGCTTTGCAATCTTGTCAAACAGCTGTTGTATATCTCCACGGGAACTAGGTTCATGGCTTTTTGTAAAGAAAATCAATCATATACTCATAGAACGCATGATAATGGCGTTCATCGCACTGATAAATGATCATATTTTTTTAAACTCTCAGTCAGACAAGCTTTTCATCTGGTTTTGCCCTAAAATCAAAATTCTTGAAGAAGCTAGCCACACCGTCAATAACTTTCTTTTTACTCCTTGCATTGATATCTGAAATCCTGACTCAATAAATCAGTTCCCTCAACACCTATCACACCATTGCAGTAATACCATATCAATGCTGTGGACCTGGCCATGGGCTTACTAACATCAAAAAGTTGCCCCTTCCACTGTTTCAGTTGAATCTCAAACAGCGAAAGAGCTTTCTTGGTTTTCTTAGTCTCTTTATCTATAACTCAAAGAGCAATTTATTAAGTCTTGCAGCAAGTTTTTCGCGCTACAGGGGTAAGAGCTGACATATCGTCACGCTTAACAAACTCATAGAGTTTTCTTCTGAAGCGACCATTTTTTCCACAGAGGTTAATAAACCTTCGTTTTCAAAATAGATAGAAGCTTACAAAAGTTGATGTCCTAGGACTCTCAACAGCTTTACAAAACCAAGTTTTTGTCACTACCAACAACAATACGATTGTTATTCCGATCAAGTCGATTTTAAAATCTGTAATGAACTCGTCAATGGCCGTCTCAAATATACTTTTGCAAGCTAGCCACATAATCATAAATATTTTCCAGCAACTTTCCTCGAGTGGCCTTAGCAGCTTCGATATCGAAGCATCTCCTGTCATTTCACCGGACAAGAAGAAATCAGAAAAACGTCATCATCTTGATTATATAGCAAACTAAAACCTTGCTTCTCGGCAAACCATGGTTGGTATAAAAAACATAGTTAATGTTTGTATTGTATTTATCAGGGTGAGCCTTCTTAAGTGCTTGAATTTTAAGCCAGCTGTCAAAGTAAGTAAAGAGCTGCTTTTTCTATCCTTGCCATTTTTGTCAGACTGGTTATTATCGCTCGAAGATGACCCATCATCTGACTGGTCTTTTTCTTCTTTGCAGGAGCAAACAAATCATGCTGAGTGGAGTAAATTTTCTAAAGAGTAAACGCCATCAACATCATAGCTATGTTTGGCTTGAACCACTGTCATCAGATCCTCTAAAAACAACACACAATCATCAATTTACCTACGCCCCTCACTTCGGTAAAAAGTTTAAAGTTTATTATTAGAAAAAGCCTGAAAGGCATATTCCATAAATTTTACTTGATAGATCGCTCCCGCAAAACCTGTAAACAAATCCCACCTTTTTCCATCGATGGTCAGCATGCCCATGCATCATCACTAACTGGTACTAAACGATTGTCATCTCCCTGTTGAGCATCAGATTTGCTCCCAAACTCTGAACTCCTCCATTCTGACTTGAGTTTGTAGCAGGGATAACTGAACTTCATCTGACTGATTTATTTCTTTCATATTAATGGATTCTCCAAAACCATTTTCCGATGACCATATCATACAAATCGGATCAAGCCAAGTCTCCCAATGGTTACCAAAACGATTGATAATAGTGACTTCGAAACGGAATCACCATGACCTTGAGGTTGTTTTGCCAGTCACCCATCAGCAACACTAAGATTGACTTCCCAACGATCCGCCAAACAGCAATTTCTCTTGGCGTTAAAAAACAAGAAGTGTCTTTAGCACTTTTTTCAAACATAGCAGAAAAATATCGGCCCAATTAGACTCTACTTGCCAGCGCACATAAAGATTCATTACAAATTTTGCAGGCTGTCAAGACTGGGCTGTTTTGGGTGCACGTGCCCCAAAGCAATGGCCAAGATGTGCAATCACTATCAGACAAATTTTCCTCAAAAATCTGCTTAAAGCAATCTCATATAACCATCTCTGAGCAAAAGACTAGAAATCACTTCGAATATTACCATCTGAGTCATTGCTAGGATTATATTTTTGCCTGCCATGCTTCGCCTAAATACCTTACATAGCTTCTTCAAAGAATCAATGGTGCCTTTGTAACTTGATGCCATTAATTCATCAACAACCTGCTGATCAAAGACAATTCCCGCCTCATCAATAGAATTAGAAAAAGCTGTAACTTCTTTTCCAAAATAATTGGCTCTCCAGGCCATCTTGGGATTAATCTGGTCAATCTACATGTAAAATCTTTAATAGTCTTACGTATTTTTTCAGTTAATTCACTTTGATATGCTTGATAGAAATTATCTGTGTACTTCGTATCATCATAGATAACACTGACATATTCTTCCCGTTGCGACAATTTAAAACCATCATCCTCCTTCATGGCATCAGACAATTCTTGCTTTAACACAGTTGCCAAACCATCAATGTTATGGCCGTCATCCTGAAAGTTGAATGCTTTCCTATCTCTAAGTCCCTTAGGAAAAGTGCTGGGATAGTCAACATTTGTTACACTTACTGCATAATTCACACCCAAAGCAAGTGAATAAAGTCCACAACAAAAACGGTGACTACTAATATTTTGAGCATAATAAGTAGACGCATCTTTTCCAGGCATTTCCCTATCCAGGACAAGTTAAAAAACGCAAATAATGAACAAACACCTACATTTTCAGTAGACAAATATCATAAATCGAGACCGATAATATCACATTTAACAACACAATCAACTACCATCTCCCCAGAAACTATGCTAGGATAATGGAGTTGCCCAAGGAAGGAGAAAGATATGGCGTTATCAAGATTTCTATATAGCAGCCTATTATTTTTGCCCATGATAGCCACCGCAGCTGTTACAGACAGTGCTCACGGTGGACCCCATACTGAGTCAGCCTGCCGCTATCCTGCCAATGAAAATTTGGGCTGGGAATTCTACCGCGCTAACGACTTCAGCCAAGCATTAACCGTCTTCCAAAACACCCTATCAGTGACACCTGATGATATCAGCGCCCTGCGCGGCCAAGCATATAGCCTATACAAACTAAAGCAGTACCCATTAGCCATTCTAAAACTTCCCCAAATTGCCAACTTAGAGGCCACGCATAACGTCCCCGCATTTGAAGAAACCACAAAAAACGGGCAAGTTATCGCTTACAATGCTGCTTCATTAAACGGTTGGACCCTATACGCTATTGGCAAACCGCACCAAGCCAAAAGCCAATTTAATGCCGTACTCGATCGACACCCACGGTGGGCCGATTCTTACACCGGGCTAGGCTACACCGCCATCCTCATAAACCGTCGCGCCATGGCAGAGTCTGCATTTAAACGGGCCCTTGCGGTAACACCTCACTATCAGCCCGCACTTAGAGGCCTGAAAGAAGCAAAAAAAATGCGATACGGCTTAAATTTTGCCTACTATACCAAATATGGGAACGATGGTATCCACTCACCTTACGAGAGCTCATCAAGCCATACAGCACGTATTGGCTACGATGGATTCCATGATAAATTCAATGCCCAGGCAACGCACGCATCCTACGACACCATTGCCCTAGGACAAAATTCATCCACTGATAGATTTACTGCTTCTTGGGCACATTTGGCAGACCAAGGGCTGACAAAACGCTTAGGCTTCCGCATCGATATTGCACAAATCAGCCACTCTAAAGAACTTTACGACAAAACTGTGATTCCTTACGCATCTTTACTGTATTTTGATCGTAACCATGGCCAATATTACGACGTTGGCATGTCACGATCGCATTACAAGTCTGCTGGCTATGGCGCAGATATTCGCATAGATCAATTCTCAGCTACAGCTGGACGTTCTTTCGGAAAGCGCAGGTTTTGGGCTGCTTTCCGCGTGATGGACCAAATCTTATCCCACCCCGAAAGCACGGAGACCATGGAGCACCTGCTCTCAGGATCAGCCATGCTGAAATGGCGAGCTAAACCTCACGTAGTTGATGTATCCGCTTTTGCCATGGGCGGCGAGCAAAAATTGGCGTACAGCCCCCATATGCTCAATGTTGCCCTACGTACAGAACGGCACATTAACACATTGGGACTATCCACCGGGTGGCATTGCTGTAAAAATGGCTTGCTCAGCTTGATAATGAAGCAAGAACGCTACAATCCTGAAACCAAAAGAAGGTTTGCAGTAACATGGTTAGGTCTAGGCTTTAATTATCATGTGTAATACGGTAGTATAACAAAAACTCCATTAATCTCATTGAGATAAATGACATCTTTGCCTAAACCTAGCCCCGTACTCCTAGAGCATGCTCAAGCCCTAACCGACGTAGTTGCCGCAATTATTGCTGAACAAGGCCCTCTAGCCTTTGAATCCTACATGCAGCTTTGTCTTTATCACCACCAATACGGCTATTATCGCAGCCGAAATTTACCCATGGGCAAAGGCGGTGACTTCATTACTGCCCCAGAGATATCACCTTATTTTGCCCAATGCTTAGCAAAACAATGCTCCCAGGTCATGGAAAGACTTGGTCATGGCTCTGTTTGTGAGTTTGGTGCTGGATCCGGGCGCATGGCAGCAGATATGCTGTGTTATTGGCAACAGCACGACAAACTGCCTGAGCATTATTTTATTCTTGAGCCTTGCCAGAATCTACGTGAACACCAAGAGAAACATCTACGTGATAGATGTCCAGAATTAATTACTGATGAAGCACCTCTGGTACAGTGGATAGACACATTACCCAAACTTTTTCTGGGGTTATCGTCGCCAATGAAGTGCTAGATGCCATGCCTGTACAAATGATTCAATTTCAGCAGTGGCAAGAAATTTGTGTAGATTATCAAGAGAACAAGCTTGTTTTTATGCCAACAAACCAGCTGAGACAGCATTGGCTGAGCACGCCCAAGCCCTAGGCATTCCCCAAATAGACGGCTACACTACTGAGATCAATCGCCAGGGGTCCTGCCTGGCTAAAAAGCTTGGCAGAAAACCTTGATAGTGGCATAATTTTGTTGATTGATTATGGCATGACCGCCATGAATATTATCATCCCATTACTGGTACCCTCCGCTGTCATTTGCAACACCATGTGCATAACGATCCATTGCTTTATCTGGAGGACAAGATATCACTGCTCATGTTGATTTCACCACGCTGGCAGAAGCTGGCATGAACGCAGGACTTAACTTATTAGGCTACTGCCATCAAGCAGGATTTTTACTGGGCATGGGTATTACCGAGCTTCCAGAGAAAACCGACGACATAAACGAGCAACTCAAACAATCGCAACAAATCAAACAACTCACCCTGCCCGGCGGTATGGGGGAGTTATTTAAGGCCATTGCTTTTGGTAAAAATCTTGATCTACCACTCCAAGGATTTCAACTTATGGATCAGCGTGACCGACTGTTCGAGCACTAACACCAATTGTTGCCACTTTTCACAGCCTCGTGCTTTCCCTTTCATCTTCAAAAATGCTTTATACCTTTGTGCTCCTACCCGGTACTCAACTTCTCTAAATAGATAACATTTAACCTCTCGCACCCCTATTAGGGAGGAAGGGTTAGCGTTAATACCTGAGTGGCTACTCAACGCCAATACAACAAATACTATAATTACAATCCCCAGCGCAACGCTGCGCGGCCCAATGCGGCAAAAATTTCAAACACTTAGCGCCCCATCAAGCAACTCAACGCGCTTGTCATGAATAGCTTTGCCCAAATCAGCGCCAAAAAACCCTTGCGCCTGCAATGCAGCTACATCAACTTGCTGACACGCAATAAAAACCTCGCTGTAAACGCTCAATATCTACCGTGACACCATGCACTACCTGCGCTACTTGTAACCATTGCCGAAACGGTCTTCACGACGAATAATGTCTAATTGTTCAAATATTGCCAGCAAATCTTCAGCTGACAAAGCATCCAATTGGGTCACTTTTTCACCATGTTTGCTTACCATCTGCGCCATCTCCATAGCTGCCGATGGCACACGTACTCTTGTGTCCATAGCTTGTAAAGCTTCAAACTGCATCGCCCCCAAATCGCTGCAAAAAACGCCCTTTTACATCCTCCAAAACTTGAACAACCTGCCCTATAAATTGATAAGCCATCCTGAATCCCCACAAGCTCAGGCATCAAAATGGACAGCACCTCCCCATTAGCAATACAGCAAAAAAACGCTGTGGTGCCTCTGCCGACAGTGCCTTGCCCAATTCTTGCCAAACGCGTTCAGGCACCAAATTCGCCAACTCTCCGCTCTTCGCCATCTCTTGCAACAAAGTCATAGTCTCATCAGCAACTTCAAAATCAGGGAAAAAAGCCGCAAAGCGGGCCAAACGCAGTACACGAACAGGATCTTCAACAAAAGCTTCAGACACATGCCGCAGCACCTTGCCTTGCAAATCCTTTCTCCCACCATAAGGATCTATCAACACATTATCGCCAGTCAAACGGGCCATGGCGTTGATGGTCAAATCACGCCTGCACAAATCATCCCTCAATCGTCACTTCCAGAACCCGTATGGAAAGTGAAACCATGATAGCCGTGACCAGATTTACGCTCAGTTCTTGCCAACGCATATTCGCTTCACCTGTCTCAGGATGGAGAAAAACCGGAAAATCTTTACCTACTGACACATGGCCCTGCGCCAACATCTCATCAACAGTAGCACCAACGACACGCAATCCTTCTCGGTGACCACACGCCCCTAATAATTCGTCCCTAAAGTTACCACCCACCAAATATAAATTTGCATAACCATCAATATTCCTTTTCCTTATCTCATGGTAATTTATAGTAAAATCCGTCATAATGGCAAAATCAATCACCAGCTTCGTTGCATTACCTGTGTCTATATCCTCCAAGCTTCAACACTCCCTTTCACGCCTGATGGGGCGATTGGCCAACTGCAAAAAGTCCTAGATTTGTAATTCGCCATTCGCATGGCCATAAAACAACTAAACATTGACTTGTCAGAAGCCCAAACAGAGCAATTTACCAGCCTCAACGACCTTTTCACTCATAGCTCAAACCTGACGCCAGACCACTCGCCCCCGAACCAGCGATTTACATCCCCGGTGGATGGCACTCTAAATTATACATAGGCCAAGAAAGTGCAAAATCACCGGCACATCAACATCAAAGGCCATGATTACACAATAGAGTCTCTCTTTGGAGAATACCATAATTTCAGCGCCCCCTTTACCAAGAGGTGATTTTGCCCTCTACTACTAGCACCACACAATTATCACCGTGTACATGCTCCACTTTCAGGCACATTAACCCATGCTTAGCGTACCTGGACAATTGTTTTCCGTAAATGAAAATCTGACGGCTCCCAAAGACATTGCTTCGTAACGAACGGGTAATTAGCACATTCGATGTCCCAGAGGCCAAATGGCAGTCATCTTTGTTGGTGCTTTTAGTAGGTAGCATTCATACCCACTGGGCGGGCGCCGTTTGCCCGGATCCTAGCAGCCCCAAAATCACCCGTCACAACTACAAACTCAATGAACCTCTTACCAAAGAGTAATGAACTAGGACATTTCAGTTTGGCTCATCCATCTTAGTGTTATTTTCTGAGAATTTGGTTGAATGGCAAGCCCAGCTGCCCATTGACAAAGCGGTCAAAATGGGGAATCTCATGGCAATTTTCTAGGGAAAATCATCATGATTGCTATTGCATCTTCTGGTGGGAAAAAAATTAGGCGTCTTTACCCTCACCATGATTAACATCATGGCAGTCGCCAACTTACGCACGCTACCATTCAGTGCAGAATATGGCTTCCCCAGTCTGTTGTTTACTATCTTGTCGCCACCATCACATTCTTTATTCCCTATTGCCCTAATATCACTGCAGAACTCTCGCTGGCCATCGCGGGGCGAGGCTTACATCTGCGCGAAGCCTTTGGCGATCGGTGGGCTTTTTAACCATATGGATGCAATGGATATTTAACTTGATTTGGTTCCCAACCATTTTGGTATTCATTGTCGAAACTGGTCTTAACATCTTCTTTCCAAATTGGGCACAACACCATGGCCTCATCCTAGCCTTAGTTTTGGGCTTGTTTTGGGAGCGACCTGGTTAAATTGCTTTGGCATGCAATTTTCTGCTGCGTTCAGTGCATTCAGTGCTATCGTTGGCACCTTAATACCCTTAGGGTTGAGGGTTAGGCATGACATGGCTGTGGCAAGACCAGCCCATCGCCACCCCCATTGGCTTGCAGTATTTCTGACCTACAGAAACGGCCATGGACAAAACCTCGCTTTTTCTCACGATTTTTATTTGGCCTACTCGGTATAGAAATGTCAGTACCGCAGATGACATTGCCACTCCCTGGCAAAACTTACTTACCCAAGCCATCTTACTATCTACAGGCATAATCCTTGGCTCACTGATACTTGGCTCATTGGCCATTGCCATCCACCGTACCCAACCACAACCTTAACGTTATCAACGGGCTTACCCAAGCCTTTGCAGCCATGCTAGATAACCAGCACCTCAATTGGCTACTACCATTGGTTGGCATTATGATTATTCTCAGTGGATTAGGCAATGTTTCTGCCTGGATTATTGGTCCTACCAAAGGCATACTCATCGCCGCGCAAGACGGCAACCTGCCCACATCTTGGAGCTACACCAACCAGCACAAGGTGCCTGTCACTATCCTATTGCCACAGGGTATGATTTTCACAGGTTTATGCAGTGTATTGATACTCATGCCCTCTATCGAAAGTGGCTATTGGGTGCTCACTGCCATGACTGCACAAATGGGCCTGGCCACAAAACATTTTATTTGCCACAGGGCTAAAACTGCGACAAAAATATCCACATCAGCCGTGCCTTCCAAATACCTGGCGGCAAAATTGGCATGCGGCTTATCGCTGGCATGGGGCTAACTTGCTGCATCATCGCCATTAGCTTAGGATTTCTACCACCTGAACGCGCGCAGCCGTAGGAGCTTTGTGGCGATATGAAGGATTTCTGCTGGGTGGCATCGTCTTGATGTGCCCCCGTCATCCACAATACTCTACAAGACTACTCCTGAATGGGGGTAACCCTCCCATTTTAAAACTAAGTTAAAAGTAGAGTTTCCCAACTTATGTGTTAACCTTTTTCCCGCTGTTCAACAAGAAAACTGGCGTTAACCCTTCCAGTGATTGATGCGGACGCTCTTGATTATACATAATTAGGGTAGCCCTCCTAGAATAAGACTGCCCAAAACACGTTGGTGGGTTTCGTACCGCCTGTCGTCAAATCAACATCTGCACAATGCTGCGGCGAGGACTGCCTATGCTTCGAGGCACTCACCTCAACACGCCTGGGTTGGCAGGGGGCTGCTTATCGCTTGGCCCCTGCCAACCCATGCCGAGGCATAGGTGCTAATGTTGACAACTCACGACGGGTCGCATTAAGCTGCGACGTACGGTCCTTACATAGCTTAGTCACTGCAGCGTGGTCACAGTCCTCACTGAAACCGCGCCAGCCCACCTCTCGGGGCCCCACGGCCGCCCGGCCCCCGGCAGCGCGCGCCCACGAAAATCCAGACACAGTGCCCACCTCACCCAGCTTCCCTCCTAAGCCTCCTCCATTGTAGCTAGCACTCTACCAGGCTCCCTCATCTCCCTTTAGTTGCCGAGGAAAGGGCTTCGCTTGAAAATTTGGTAGTGGATGAAATGACCTGTCCGGATGACAATACTCCTGCGCTACGTGCGCTACAACCTCTCGCTGCGCTCCTCCTATACCATGGATCCATAATCGGTCCAGCTCATTCCAATTCTTGCTTGGCACAAAGCATCATATCGGTCTAGGTAGGTCTGGTAGGCCGCCATCAATGGCTCAAAGGAAAAATGTGTTCCATGGCCTTGATCACTTGTCAGGCTTTCCTGGGTTTGGCATTGTATCGCTGCTGATTGGGGATCTACCTTATCCAAATAAACCCTTATCATCTCCCACATGTGCCAATCCACTGCCCATAGCGCATATTGAAAGCCTGTGATGCCCTTAAACTCTCTGCCTGCATGGTCCTTACAATCCCCTTTGCCTAAAGCTAACTTAGGCTCACGCTGCAACATCGCCTCGGCTTCATCCTGCTCTCCATACGCCACATGCTGGACAAATTGATCTACTTGATTCTGATCTAACACCGGAGCTGGAGGTGTCGGTTCATAAGTCTTGCTGTGAGTAAATAAACTAAAAACCGTTAACTTTGATCCTCTTAACTCCTCCCTTTTTGTTATCTCTGATCCATCAAACTTCGATCTCGCTGCCATGAGCAAGGGATGATCCATACTCTCTACGCTTCTATACCTTTGCAATGTGCCGCTTAACTCGTCCGTCAAACTTTTACTCTTACTCACCAATGACAATGATTCTGAAGCTTGGTCCTGCAGCTTCTCACTGAGTACTTTTATACGCGATGCCATAGCTTCTGGCTCTCACGCTTGCCTGCTCGCTCTAATTCATTGTGCCTTAGCCCTTCTCTTATCCCTGACTGCGAAACTTTTCCTTCCGCTTCTAGTGCTTCGATTTTGTTGCCATCCGCCACTTCTTTCCAACGATTCTGATCACTCAAGCTCTTCAGTGATTCACGTAATTCGCCCACCCTCAGTGCTTGTTTCTTCTCTTCCTCATGTAACCTCTCCTTCAAGCTGTAACTTTATGCCCCTTACCTTGAAAATTGCTCGTGCATTCAACCAAGCACCGCTTGATGAGGGTTTGAAGCTGTCTCCTCACGTAATGTTGTTAGCCTACCCTCACAACGCTCTATCTCTTGAAAGACTCCTGTAAAATGGATTCAGGCATTCGTCTCATTGCCTCTCCTCACGCCTTAATCTTCTCTACATTAGATAATGCTGTTGTCGATCCACTTGCCCCTTGCTTCATCAGCTGACTCTCCAAATCACTTAACCGCAGCTGCATCGATATTGTTAAGTCTGTTCTCTTTTGCTCTCGATCACGTAACCTCGGTAACTTCTCCTTAAAACTTTCGATCAATTTCCTTAGTGTAATGTTTGCTCTTAGATCTATATCTTGCAATCTAGCTCCTGTCAGGGGACTTGTCCTATTTCTACCTGACAACCAGTCTTCTATTGTCAGGGGACTTGTCCTATTTGTCCCTGATAACCAGTCTTCTATTGCTGAACGCTCATACGAATGACCATCTGATGCTATCACTGGATCTTCCATCACTTCCCGCGTGATAGGACAATAGTACTCTTCGGGTATTTCTAACTCACTTCCTGCTACCAATTCTTCACAGTAACCACTTGCTAAATTTGATGTATCCACTTTTCTTCTCCCTTGTTTTTACTTTAGTTAAACCTTACTTTACTCATAAATTAAACTTAACATATCCACAAAAATTAAACCTTACTTTACTCATAAACTAAACCTAACATATCCACAAACTTTTGTGCAACTTGTTTGACAGCAATTCTCGGTGAAGCTACTTGCCCAAATGTGCTGTGCAATAATGGTCCAATTTATTGATGCATTGTTCGGTTTGCTTGGAATTATCAAAAGTGGGGGAGAGGAGGGCGATCTCATACTTGAGTTTTGATATCTTATCTTCTAGCTCGAAATAATGATGGGTTACTGAGCCCAGTAATCTCTTTAAATAGTTTGCTTTTGGCTTTTGCTAGACATTTTGATTGTTCAGGTTGATAAGTGAATTCCTTTGAGATAGCCGTGGTAGCAACAATGTTCTCTTTCACCTCTTTCCCAATTTGCAGCTCAATCGCACATAAACTCTAACCTTCAGTAATATATGGTATTTTCCTGCTTTGTTCGGTATCTATTGTTATGTGTTTGTTCTACGTACAACATTTCATAATGTATGGCTGGTCTCTTGGGACCGGTATTATTCAAAAAATAATATGGGGCTTCTGACTAGGAATCAAGCTGAAATTATTAGGCACGATATTGGTATTTATAGGATATTGTGCGTTTTTAGGAACCGAAATTTAATTTTTGGTTAAATTAATACCAAGCAAAATTACTATGTTTGTTTACTGAGCCCAGCCTTATATCATGGTGACGCTGCATCAACAGCCTCAAATGTTGCAAGTTTTGGATCATCAAATTGGACCGTTATTGCACAGCACATTTGGGCAAAGTAGCTTCACCGAGAATTGCTGGCTGGGCCGGGAAAGTATGGACACATCAGACAATCATGGTGTATGATATTTGGGGTTATTAGGTGGGGTTAAATTTACCATTAGCTTAAATTGCAGGCAAATCCGTAGCCTGGCTGCTTAGCCTGTGAGAAGTAAAAATGTTACGATGGGTTGAAAGAATGAGAATAGCTGTGATTCAGGGCACAGGCACACCATTTGGTGTTCAAGCATTATCGCGAGAGATCGATGTGTATACAGTTCTAGAGGCAGCAATCAAACATTATCCGTCTCAGTCCCATTTATTGAAGAAGTGGCGCGCAGAATAGAAAGTGCTAACGTTGAATCTCCATTACATGGGCAATGGAATATTTATGCCAATTGCAGGTAAACGAAAGAATTCGTAATGAATACTATAACAATAACGGACAGGCAGCATCTCTTGATAGGATGCTGAATAGCAATACTCCGTCGCTTGTAGAGAGCTTGCTATATTAGGCCACGGAATTCTATTATATTTAGGTATCCCTAATAGCGTGATTTTGGGCACAGCTGGCCGGTGTGCGACATGCCTGGATCAAGTTATATGTGACAGACAATAACGGGCAGAGCTTCCTCTTGACCCGGTATCTAGATCAAACTAGTGGTATAATTTTTGAAAACTGTCGAAGCAGGGGCTATAGTATAACAGAAGAAATTAGAATATTTGAGAGCAAGGGCTAGGCTGATATGCAATATCTCCTAGCTATTATTTGTCGCTAACTCATAATAACCAAAGATATTTAAATTTACGAAACCAAAAATATAGTGCAAAATCCTTCTGAAAAATGTGTTATTTCCTAGTTGGTTATTAGACCTGACGCTGCTGTATAAATCCACATCATGCTAAAGATCCTCATCATGCCAATAACCCCGGTTTTCTCGTCTTGCAAGCCAGAGTTCCTACGGCACAATCACACAATGGAAAAAAACGTACAAAAAGCCTTGAAGGCTGTGCCCAGGCTAGTCATTGGACTAATCCTTGGACTAGCAGGCTGCGCATAGACAAACCTCAACAACTGAATAGCGCCATTGCCCAGGCCGTGTCTCCTGACCATCACACAGCAGAAGAAAAAACTGCGCGTCCTAATCCAACAGCATCCCAAACATCCTTTGCTACACAGTGCATTGGGTTATCAGCTTGACCAACAGCATCGATTTTCCAGAGGCACTCAAAGCTTGCAAAAATCAGTACAACTAGCTCCCCAAGACACAGAATGGCACAACAATTTCGGTGTTTTTCTTTGCCAACATGACGAGAAGCCTGACCAAGGTCAACAGGAGCTTAAAAAGCATCACGTCAAGCAAAAGGTGAAGAAAAAATCTTGGGCGCTAAAGAAAATATCGAGCACAAACAAACACAAGAAGAAACTCCTCGCTAACCCCGTATCTCACGGAGATTCTTATTAGGCAAAACAAAATCCGCTATAGGATACAGCATAGCGTTTGCCAAAAATATACTTGAATAGCCCTAGAAAAACAGGCTCAAGGTAAATGATTTATTAGCTGGGCTATGCTGAACAAACATAACATTGAAAGATCCTCAATCACAGGTTTACCCTCAAATGCAAAGCTTTATTTGGGATCTACAGCCCTTTTAGCTAGCTTCCAAGCAACCCAACACTCAACCTCTGCCGCGGTAGTAATGCCCGAATCGCAACATTTTCTTGCGCGGCCCTTAACAAAGCTGGCGACACTGAGATCCATCAACCTGACTTAACCCAGCAGCAATATCCTCACGTGAATGACAACGAAATCCCTATGCGCCCTTTATATCCCTTGACGCAATGGCCACACCCACCCCAGACAGTCAGGGCTGGCTGCGCAGTAAACGCTGTTCTACCAATAAATTGACAGCATTACTCAAAGCCATACAACAGCCCCCCAATTGCTGCAGGCGCTTCAGCGCCGAAAACATACTAGCACCGTGTACCGTCGTCAATACCAGATGTCCCGTTTGCGCAGCAGATAAAACCAAACGGGCTGTTTTAGCATCCCGCACTTCACCAACCATAAGAATATCCGGATCAGAGCGCAACACATGAGGCAATACTTCGGCAAAATCCAAACCAATCGCTGGACGCATGGGTACCTGATGAACATGATCTAGCGTTGCCTCTAGCGGGTCTTCTAAAGTCACCACATGCTGCTGCTCTCGATCACAGCACATAAGCAGCGCATGCAAAGTACTGCTTTTACCGCAGCCTGTAGGTCCAACAAAGACAATCAACCCCTGAGGCTGCTTAACTGCCAATTCAAGACTTTGTCTTTGCACTCGAGTTATCCCCAAGGCATCCAAGGACAGAGGTTGATTACGCAAAAGGCGTAACAACATAGTTTCGCCATGCGCACCAGGCAAGGTATTTAGTCGAACAGCCAAAGAAGCTTGAGTATTATTAGGGAATTCATCTGGTAAAATCCCTCCCAAGGAGCCCTCGCCAATCACCCTCCGACGACGTAGACAAAATTGCAGCCGCCCCCCTTGTGGTAACCTAGTCTCGGTAACATCCATACCTCCTGCATGCTTCAGACAACCAATCATAGCCCTCATCCTTGGGGAGGAAATCGCCACATATTGCCGCAGCAAGCCATCTTGACGAAACCGCACTACACCCTGATTTTCCTCTGAAACCAAATGAATATCCGAACAACCCTGCATACACGCTTCAGACAGCACCAAATGACAATATGGCCACATCGAAGCATCACCAGCAACACGGCCACCCCCATCTGAAGCATCAAACCCTCGCCCTTCTCGACAAGAAATCATTTTTTCTAACAACACTTGCCAAGTATCAGAATAAACCAATGCCATAGAAAATGGTTGATGCGTAAGCAAACGCAAATTCACCATATCCACAGCCAAAGGGTCTTTCACCGCCCAGCACAACTCTCCATGATACCAAAGCGGCACTGCTTTCATCTGGCGCACTGGCTCAGTATCAAAAAAGTCCATCACTAAAGTATCAGGAGCAACTTGATGGCCATCAATACTAGCCCACCCCAACTTAGTGCACGTAGCCGCGCTCAACACCACCACCCCCAACATGCCAATCTAACTGCCCACCAACCAGCACCGGCGTGAGCAGAAAATCGTCATCACCTTCAATACCATGGACTTCATGCGGGACAATATGTATCTGACCCTGATAGGTACTGATACTGGCAATCAAAGCCGATACATTTTGTTGATCCGGTGGTACGCCTTGCTCACCTCCATGGCAAGATGCCAGACCATTACCTGATTGGAAACAACTCGCCACCCCCAACTTATAAGGCATTGCTGCTTGCACAATTTCCAAATAATACGCCTTGCGTAAATAATGATGATAATTGGGTAGCGCCAGCATAGTTAACACTGCCACCATGGCCAAACAAATCATCAACTCCAACAAAGTGAAACCTGCCTCAGCATCCTTAGACATATCATTCATCAACTTGCCAAGTTTGCGTTTTGTCAATCGCTTCATAAAGCCTCCACTTGCTCTGACATAATCGCCAGTATAGCTAAAAGGCAAAACGGACATCACTCGTTACAAACGCGGTACTTTCCACCCATTTATTTATTATTCAACTAATATGTCCCTTGGATGTTGCATGATTAGTCGCTCTTAAACCGACTAAGCAACAATATCGGAGAAGGCTATTGTGATGCTCTGTGCACGTTCAATTCGATTGAAAAGCCTAATGCATCGCAAAGCTTCTCCACCATGCATACAAGGGCTTAGGCCCCAACGAATCATGCAGCATCCCTTGATTATTTTCTTAGTAACTTTCTTGATTCCCTTATGCAACACATGCTAAGATCATGCAACATTTTTAAGCAAGGAAGTGAAAAGATGAGTCGCTCAAAGTTTATTATTCCCGTATTAGTCAGTTTATTGATTACACAGTGTGGTGGTCACGACAAAGGCGAAAAAATCTCTGATGGCCGCAGCCTGAAGTTTGAAGACTCAGCATGGGAAACCTGCAAAGATAGCAATGAAATTGCCTCATTCCGCATTGAATACGAAAGTGGCATGGCTCAAGTCACCGAAGACAGCGAGGATGGTAACGAAAATGTTTTCAAACAATATTGCCATGAAATAAACGGCGCTATTTGGTGTGAAACAGGCTCACCTGCGGACAATATACTGTCTAGCCTATCTGACGACATCAGACACAAGCTGTCAACCTGCTGTTACAAGGCCAATGGCTCATTCTTTAAGACAACACCAGTAAACAAATACTACAACATAGTTGAAGTTGAAGACACACCACCTGCATCAGCATCATCTGCTGCGGATGAATACAGCGTCGCAGCTTCTGACACTCCTGCTACCGCTGAAATGAGAGAGGCAGAAATAGAGGCCGATACTGATGACAACGACGATGACGAACCTGGATTCTGGGCAAGGCTATTTGGCAGCAGAGACGACAGTGAAGATCAAGATACTACTGATAATGACAGTAGCGATGATGACACCCCAACGGGTGATGTAGAAGAATCTGGCGGATTCTTCAATGGCTGGTTTAAGGATGATGATGTCAAAGAAATAAAAGGTATCATCAAAGAAACCTCAGATGACGAAACTGACAAAACTGTAACGCTGTACCACAAATCTTTTGATCCTAGCAATTTCGGATCTTGCCATCAGAAGTAGTTCAAAGATCTACTAAAAAGCCCTGTAACGCAGGGCTTTTTCATCTCTCACGAAAACTGCTGCCCATAGAGGTTTTTATAGTAGAAAATACTACCTTACACAATCAAGAAGCCGCTACGGCTGCGGTGGGTGATAATCCCATCATCATGCGCTCCGCATAACGATTAGCCACTTTCAAGAATTGTCAATCCATGAGCATCAGACTGCTTAAGAATCTCCAAAGTGAGATCAAAGATATTTTCAATCTTATCGTCCATAGGCACACATTTAGAGCCCAAATACTGCCGCGCGCTAAAGATTAAACCACCCGCATTAATCACATAATCTGGTACATAAATGATCTGTCTGGCATGCAACACATCCGCTTGAGATTCATGCGCCAAAGGATTATTGGCAGCCCCTGCGATAATCTTGGCCTTAAACAGGGCCAACGTTTTCATATTCAACACACTGCCGGTAGCACAAGGCGCGAAAACATCACATTTGGTTTTGTAAATGTCGCAAGGTAAAACCGACCTGACGCCAAACTCACGCTTGCATTGCTGCACAATACCTTCATGGACATCAGAAACAATAACATCTGCACCCAAAGCCACCATGCGACGCAACAGCTCATAGCCTACCTTACCAATACCCTGAATCAGAACTTCAACACCCTGCATCGAAGTTTTATTCAAGTGATACCGGACCACTGCCTGAATACCCAAACTCACACCTTTGGCCGTGTAAGCTGACGGCGCTCCGCCCACTTTACAAAAATTGGTGACATAAGTAGTTCTTTCTGCCATGGCATTCATATCAGCCTTACCAACACCGCTGTCCATGGCCGTGATGTAACGGCCACTCAAAGACTCAACAAAAGAACCAAAAGCTTGGAAGTAGGCTTTACGGTCAACAATGATATCCGGTGCTAACAGCACTGCCTTACCACCACTAAATGGCAAACCGTGAATCGCAGATTTATACTGCATGGTTTTCGCCAAAGCAGAGGCTTCCATCAAAGCATCCATGGTATTTTCATAACGTACCACACGACAGCCACCCAACGCAGGGCCTCTATCAGGATTGCTTACAGCAACGATCGCACGCAATCCAGATGCAGAGTCTTCATGTAGATGAAAATCGCCACGTCCAGCATGGCAACCACTAAAGATATCGTAATGCTTCATTTACCTCTCCTTTTATACTAACCCACTCCTAAAAGCAGGCAATTCCAGCCATTTAGCCTACTTGCTGGGGGCCAAGAAAGCAAGCTAAACCGCCTCTTTCACGACTTTTGCCTGCAACAAGACTAGCTGTTTTTGTATGTCCACAACCAAAGCCTTTGCCAAGTTTTTTTTAGATTGTTGTGGCAGTAAAACTGGGTCCTCATTTGGCCGCAACACCATAACTTCAAGATCATCTTCGCCAAAACCCAAACCTTCACCAACCTGATTGGCAACAATCATGTCTAACTGCTTACCATGCAATTTTTCACGAGCATTCACCAAGACATTTTCTGTCTCTGCTGCAAACCCCACCACAAAAGGCCGTGTAGGCAATGCTGCTACTTCTCGAATGATATCACGGTTAGGCGACAAGGCCAGAGTCACCCCCTCAGCGCTTTTCTTGATTTTTTGCGTCGCCACGTCTTCAACGTGAAAATCAGCCACTGCCGCCGTACCAATAAACACATCACACTCCTCCACCTGCGCCATCACTTCTCGCGCCATATCCTCAGCCGTTTGCACATAGACAACCTCAGCATTTTCAGGTGTATCCAAGGCAACAGGGCCACTGATTAATGTCACCTGGGCTCCTACCTCTATCCAGGCTTGCGCCAAAGCATAGCCCATTTTGCCAGAACTGCGATTGCCAAGAAAACGTACAGGATCGATGGGTTCATAAGTAGGTCCAGCAGTGATAAGTACCCTAGTAATCTGCTTATCATACGAATGCTGACCAAAAGACTTGCCTAGCAGCGTCATGATTTGCTCTGGCTCCAACATTCGCCCCACACCAACCTCACCGCACGCTTGCTCGCCTGAATCTGGCCCCCAAATATCCATGCCACGCTGTTTCAAGATGCTACAATTGTCTTGGGTTGCTGGATTGGCCCACATTTGTTGATTCATAGCCGGCACCAAAGCAATTGGCGCTTCTGTCGCCAAACAAAGCGTGGAAAGCAAATCACCAGCAAAACCATGCGCCAATTTTGCCATGCAATCTGCCGTTGCTGGTGCAATGACAATGCTATCCGGCCACCTAGCTAAGCTGATATGACCCATGGCATGCTCATCAACACAATCAAACAATGCGCTCCTCACCGGATGTCCAGACAAACACTGCAAGGTCAAAGGCGTAATAAATGCTTTAGCAGATTCCGTCATCACCACCTGCACTTCTGCACCAGCTTCGCATAACAGCCGAATCAGCGAGGCTGCCTTGTAAGCAGCAATACCCCCAGCCACCCCTAGCAGCACACGTTTGTTTTTCAACCTCATGATAGCGCCTTTTCTTTATTAACATGAGATGGTACGTTCATGTGATAGGCTTGATACAATCCGTGCAATACCAAGTCAGGAATAATCACATCAAAAACCCCTTCTTGTTCAAAGCTCCTAGCAAAACCACCTGTGCCAATCACACAAAAAGGTGTATCGGAGAAAGTCGAATCCCCAATTTCCTTAGTCATACTACGAATCATCGCCAACTGCCCATAGTAAATACCTGATTGCAAACTAGCAATGGTGTTACGCCCCAAAACCTGCTTGGGCTTAACAATTTCTACTGCTGGTAATTTAGCGGTATTGCCTTGCAAAGCATCCATGGCCAAACGCATACCTACCTGAATCACTCCACCCAGGTAATGTTTATCTGCAGAAACAGCACAAAAAGTTGTCGCCGTGCCCAAGTCTACAAGCAACAAAGCCTTATTGGGAAATTGCGCCACCGCCCCCATGGCATTGGCGATGCGATCTGCCCCAACTTCCAGAGGATTTTGATAGTCAATACTCAATCCTGTTTTCACCCCTGCTTGAAGCATGAATGGCTTTAGTCCTAGGTATTTTTGGCAGGCTGCCTGCACAGTGTAGTCTAAATGTGGCACCACCGAACACATTGCTGCCGCCGTAATGTTATCGATAACCAAGCCCTTTTCTCGCAATACACCACGAAGAAATACCCCGAGCTGATCTGAGCTCGTGGCTGATAAAGTATTGTATCGAAACGTCGCCACCAAATGGCTTTCATCAAAAATACCCGCAAATATGTGAGAATTGCCGATGTCTAAGCAAAGCAACATGTTTATCTCCTATCTAACGCCACATTATCAATCAAGCGCACACGCCCCAACCAAGCTGCCACATAACGCCGACCTTGGTATTCTTCAACATAATCTACCCTAAAACCTAAATCATTCAACACCTGCCTAGTAGCATTAACATTGGGCTGCTCACAAAGTGCCTGATAAATCTTCGCAGCCTGCTTCCGCTGTTTTTTGGTCAAACGAACATTACGTGAACTCATGGCCAAACCACTAACTTCACGCTGGGTGGGCACCTCAATGACCTCGATGGGCAGGAAAAAGCTCGCCACCAAATCACGAACCAATTGCAACTGCTGATAGTCTTTTTCCCCCATGTATATACGCTGAGGCTTAGCCAGTAAGCACAGCTTTAAAACCACTGTCGCCACACCATAAAAATGCCCAGGCCGATGAATACCCTCCATTCTTGTATTGTGGTTTTTCTCATGCAGACAAAAAGTATCACCTGGCGGATAAATGGCATCTACTTCAGGCATCCACACAGCATCTACGCCCAAAGATTCTACCATGGCCAAATCCCTAGCTTCATCACGAGGATATGACTGGAAATCATCCGCTTCATTAAACTGGGTAGGGTTAACAAAAATGGTCATCAAAACTGCTTGATTTTGCGCGCGCGCAGCCTTTAACAAAGCCCCATGGCCTGGGTGCAAATACCCCATGGTTGGCACCAAGCCCATTGCCCCAGACAATGAAGACAAATACACAGCTAGATCATCATTGTTACGCAGAAGTTTCATGGCCCACCTTTTCAACAGCTTGGGGAGCTAGCGGCTCATAACAATGTGCCTGGCTGGGGAAATCTCTTTGTTGAACAGCTTGACAAAATGCCCCGACACCTTGACCAATCGCATTGCCCACCTGGGCAAAAGTTTGCAAAAACTTAGGATAAAATTCCCCAGAACACCCTATCATATCCTGTAACACTAGTACTTGGCCATCAACATAGCGGCCAGCACCGATACCAATGGTCGGAATAGTCAGCTGCTGAGTTAGGCGTTGTGCCAAAGACTCTGGTATGCACTCGAGCACCAGCGCAAAACAACCCCAAGCTTGTAAATCCATCGCCTCTTGTAAAAGCTCATTGGCACGTTTCTCATCTTTGCCCTGAATCTTATGCCCACCAAGCTGATGCACAGACTGAGGTGTAAGACCTAAATGCCCCATCACCGGAATGCCTGATTCCACCAAATGGCGTACCACTTGCTCATTGCCTTTGGCTCCTTCCAACTTCACTGCCTGCGCACCTGCCTGCATGAGCTCAGTAGCGCACTCTACTACTTTGCTGAAGCCTTGACGGTAGCTCATAAAGGGCATATCTGCTACCAATAACGGCTTGGTTAAACCTCTAGACACAGCCTTGGTATGCATGGTCATCATGGCCATGTCAGCATAAATAGTACTCTCATACCCATGCATGACCATGGCCACAGAATCTCCCACCAATACACAATCTACCGCTTGTTGGTCGAGCAGCTTAGCGCTCCAAGTGTCATAGCAAGTCAACATAGTAATAGGCTGTTGCTGCTGTTTGCGTTTTTGTAGTTGTAAAATCGTCATAACATCTCCTGCGATCTAAACAATTGGTACAAAGCTTGGTATAGCGCTTGTGCGTCGTGACCAGCCAGGGCCGTTTGATGCTTGGCCACAGTATTTTGATCCTCTCGAGCCCAAGGGCCAGTCAGTGCAGCCACTGGATTTACCAAAAGATTGGTCATAATCTGCTGACAATAGGGCTTTGCCACTGAATCAGGCACCCCCAAAGTCTGCGATAAAAAACGATGGAACTGCTGCCATAACACTGTGGTACCATTGCCAGCAAGTACACACCAAGCATGGTAAAGAGCTTTTTGATCTGCCAGGATGGTATAACGAGGATTGGGCCAATCAGCCAATAACGTTGCTGGGGTATGCTTCGTGACAATCAATGGAATTTGCTGATATGCCTCTAAGCTGAGTAACGTGTCAGTAAAAGTCATCAAAGGGTGCAAACCATAAACACCTGGGACATCCAAAGCACCGGAAAAATGCACCCACGTTATTGCTCGGTTGGTATCTAAGCAAATATGATTTTGTATAAAGGAATCAATCACATCATCAGGGATGCAAAGCAAACAAACCCTGGCTCTGGAAAGACAATCTTGCAAATATTGAGAGGGCTGGACACGCGTCCATTTGACATGGTTTATGCCTAGCAAAGATAAGTAGTGGGCAATATGCCTACCAAGCCGGCCAAGGCCGACTATGCAGTAAGGTACCTGTCGCATGGATCAAGTCCTATATTTTCAAAACATGCTGCGAATAAAGCCGCAACATTCGAGATTGTGTATTATTTTACAGAAAAGAGCAACCCTGTGTATCGGTTCTGTACCTATGAGACTAAGATGCCTCCAGAGGAGCTTATTACCCCTCTACCCCGCGCGAAAATGCCTTCGGCATTTTCGCGCGGTCTCTAGCAGCTCCTAAAAAATTAACACCTTACATTTAACTCATCCTATATCATGACGAAACCATCTGCATGCCTCTATATTACCTCTTACATCACATTAACTCACAACAAGAACTTTTGCTAGCTCCTTGACTAACCTCTTGCTGCAAAATCGATGAAGCATCCTCTTCAACTCTACTTGAAAAAAAACCTCCCTGACCCACATCGCTTGATTTACTTTTAGATACACTCAACTTAGCACCTAACTGCTTAAACAGTAGCTCATCTCGCTCTGATAATCCTTCAACCTCTTTCATCGAACTATTCACCGCGCTCATATCTCCCTTACGAGGTGCCTGCCATACTTGTCGCCAATTGCCTCCCTCATCTCTTCGCCATAAACGCACCGTTCTATCATTACCCCCAGTCGCCAGGCTCTTACCATCCGGTGAATAACTGATACACCTTACTTCACCCCTATGCCCCTCAAGCGCCGCTATCGCCCTTCCATCCAATCCCCATAGTCGCACCCTTCCATCCCAACCCCCAGTCGCCAGGCTCTTACCATCCGGTGAATAACTGATACACCTTACTCCATCACTATGCCCCTCAAGTGTTTTCTGATGCTGCCATTGTATACCCTTTCGTGCGTATAGCTTGATCACCTTACCTGTCGCTACTGCCATCTGTGTGCCACATGGGCTTAGGGCTATATCTTTGACTCCACCCGATACCTTTAAAACAGGATTCTCAGGATGATGGATGTTGCTCAACTTGCAGCCATCTAATTTAGCATAGTGTAGCTTTATACCTTTTATATGACAGTGTGATAAATCAGATCCACTTAAATCCACGCCACTTAGCTCCGCTGCCTGTATCCAGGCTCCGGGTATCTGGATTCCTTTGAATATGCCTGGCTCTTCTAGATCTTTCTGCGCAAAGCTCTCTAATGCAAAGTTTAAGACCGTCATGGCATTACTGGCTGATAGAATCGCCTCCTTGCTTCTTTCTTTACTCAACCTTTTGGTATTCCCTACCTTCGATCCCTTGACTAGACTGTACAGCTTATCTTTCAGTGCTTTTTTTGAACCATCATACCTTAAACGCTCTGACACAAAATTTATCACCACAGGCATCGCTGCTACTTTGCCTTCTGGGTCCGTACTCAGAAGTCTTAATCCCCATACCTCTTGTGCTCGAGTGATAGTCTCGGGATTGCTCGTATCTATCCCCTCCATCGCCTCCCAAAGACTCATGGCAATAAAATACTCCAAAAAACTCTGATGGATAAAACTATAGCGTTTACTCACGTTGCCCTGATCATCTTTGCCACTCATACATCTTAGCGGTGATCCTCTTCGTGCTAAAGTCGCCTTTTCATCTTTCTTCGAGAAAAAAGTATCCCAGAGGTCGGCATCTGCTTGGGCAGAAATGGAGTTGCTGACCTTATTTGCTTGGCTAGTCCGACTTCTACTCCACAAAACTTTCTGTCGTTCCCGGTATGCCACTTCATTTATTCCCCTGCCATACATCGCCAAAGCTAATTCTTGGGAAAATGCTGAAAAACTTGCCTTGAAATCTATCTCAGTGAGATCCTTACCCAAACTATCTAACAGTTTACCTTCTTCACGTTCAAACCATGACCACATAAAGGCTTCATACAAGTCTGAACGGGTAATTCTCCTGGCATTGCTTTTTTTGCCTTGGCCACTGCTCTCATCGCTTTGTGTTTGTTCCTCTATCTGCGCCTTCAATCTCGGATACGCACTTAAAAACACCTTAAGCAAAAATGGACTGTCTATCAGTTCCTTTAATCCTTCTGTTGCTTTAATGAAAGCCTCGTATGTCGCTTGGCTTTCTTCTAACTGACCTGATTTTTCCTGCTTATTTAAATATTCTCCCACCTGATCATCATTTAATGGGGCTACATACCATTCATCTACACTTAGCTGACCTTGCTCTCCCCCTGGTCCCAATATCGCTTTGTAGTTACTCTGTCCTGACACATACTCCACACGGCAACCTATGATAGTATGTGATCCCTTCCCCCATGTGCTCAGTTCATTCTCGCGATAGAGACAAGGCATGCCTCCTCCAGACAACTCATCCAAACCGTCTAAAATAAACGTGAACGCATGCTCTGATCTTTTTAAGGCTTCTATCTCTGGGTCTTTTAAACCTTGCTTGCACAAGCTATTTTCAACACAACGCTTGGCACTTTCCCTATCGTAACCCTTTAGCTCTAAGCGGATAGGGATGGAACGGATGCTCTCCGTTGATACCACGGACAGCATTGCGTCATCTGTGGATGATTTATCTTGATTTTCATGTGAGGTCCACAACGCTCGCTCCAACATCTGACCATAACTGGTCTTACCTGAACCCGCATGGCCCAATAACAAACATACTTTCTTCCTAGATTGTAAAAAATCACTGATCTTTGCCGCCAAATCATGCCGCACCGCTTGCTTGCTATCACTCATCTGGCCATTCAAAGGCACATAAAAATTCGCTAGTTGATCTAATTCATCATGTTGCCAACGCTTAATATAGCCTTGTTTCAGCTTGACTATCGCTGATTGTAATATCTCTAAAGAGGCCTGGGTTTCTTGGCTTCTTCCAAAATCTTCAAGCCAAGCCTCTATCCCTGTTGAGCTGCTATCCCTGTGATCTGTCCTCCTTTTCTTTTCCTCTCTCTGATCTTGGGTCGTTGAGCTACTATCCCTGTGATCTGTCCTCCTTTTCTTTTCGCCTCCCTGAGCTGTGGTGCTTGGTTTTCTCGAATCTTGTCGTAGGTGCATATCTATGCTAAATACCTTATAGGCTCCATCTAGGGCTTTATCGTATTGCTCAAATATCTTGTGATTCTCCCCTGTGCGGGCTAGCTTGCTTAAAAAGCCCTGACTCTCTTCACTCACCATCAATGCTTGAATATCTCTGAGGGTTGATTCTACCGCCCCAAGATGCTTTGCATAGTCGGCTATGCCCACTAGCTTATCGGCCTGAAATAAGCAATATAGTTGGAACGCTAAATGTTCTATCTTTGCGTAAAGATTATTTACATATTCACTGATTGATTCAGCTTTATCTATTTGAACTTTTATCGCTAACGTTATCTCGACTATTGCTTCAACTGTATCTGCCATTCCCTTGTCTCCTTGTTGTTATGCGGCTTATAACTTAACACACTATCTTTATCAAATACCCAAAGGCCTGACTTGCCCAAAGTACTTCGTACATCACCTATCCTAATACTATTGTGCTAAAAACGCAAAATCGTTGGCTATGTGGTTCTGCATACCTGCCTACGGGGGCCCAGGGCTACGATGATGGGGACCAAACCTTCTTGATGAAAGAACCCCGTCTAGTTGCCCAGAGGATGTCAATCCCAAGAACCATCGTCTTTGCGCTCTGTAATCAGAGCAAGTGCTATCTTGTGCCTGCTTGTGAAGGTTTTGATATGGTTGTATTGCTTTGCTCACCAGAAGCACTACTTTTAGTACCCCTGCCAAAGCCAAACATACCGCATAAAGTTCGATAATTAGGACTTCTATCATTACCAGTTCCTGGCTTCTTGGGCCCCTCACCTATAGCTGTGTCATCACTGGCCAATTTTTTTTGCAATGCATCTATTTGTGGTAATGCCCATTCTAAATGGCCAGCTATGGCTTTATCTATTGCTTCTGAATCACTACCATTTAATTTTGACTGCAGATAGTCTCTAAATGTTTCTAGCTCTTCTAACTGTATGATTGGATCTTTCTTCGACCCGATTGACTCTCTGGTTTCTTGGATCTGTAGTTGTAATTGCAACTCAGGACTCTCAGCTATAGCTGCCTGAAGATCAGCATTAAATCGACGTATATCCGCCTTATCACGCATTTTTTTGGGTGAGGTACTTGCTACTACATGGTTACTTCCAAACGCCTGCCCATCACCAGAGTCTAAAGAGGCTGTATCTGGTGCAGGTGCCGTGTCACTGTCAGGTCCATCATGTTGAGGTGAAGCAGGCGGTGAATCCTCTGGGCGAAGCGCAGGTTCATACCTTTGCCTCAGCGCCTCATCCTTTAGTGCCTCCCAGTCAATACAAGTGCTATTTCGTCCCCAATCCATTTTCTGGGATTGATGACTAAAATTGATAATATATGTTACCATACTCTGGTGGCTAACCCACATTTTTTTACTCTCGTAAACTCTAGGCAAGGCTTGAATCCACGCTTTGGCAATAAGTGGCTTGAGAGAGAAAAAACTTGGTGCCGGAAGCAATACTTTTGTTTTTTTCACAACATCTACTTCGATGAAAGCATCATGATCTTTATTGCCCTGATGGATTCTCATGGTATGCATTTCAGCATGCTGAAATAGGCTTGCAACTCCCATCATCGGGTGAACTCCCCTACTAGAAACGTGCCCAGCACCCCGCTCCATCGCAAGATATCTCAAGACCTCTTGCTTAAGTCCCATTAGCGCATGGTAACAAACTTTATCTTCAGCCTCAAAAGCATAGCGATCTTTACCTAGATAGTAGTCTTGAATTTGTTTGATTTGATTGATGATATCTTCACATTTGGCAAAAGTGCTTTGTAGGGCTTTATGGTTACCATTCAAATTATCTGCGAGCTGCACACCCTCATACAAACCACAACTCTTCAGTAATTCTTTGCGCCCATCTTCTCCAGCCCTCTGTGCAACTTTACCAAGAACGGCCTTAACTTCTTGAGCTCCTCCCTGGAAGTTCAAGCCACCTTCACCAAATAGCGCACGCACTTGATCTAAAGTTAAGGGTGATTTTTCCCAGTTTTTTCTAGATTTTTCTGATAAACCCTTTATCCAATTCGCTATCTTGCTTTCTCTTTTAAAGGCGTTTTCGGCTCCGCCTAGCTTCTCCATTATTTCTTTTATTGACTTTGATCGATTGATATCAGTTACCTGAATGAATGCTTGATACAGCCCTTTCAGATAGCCTTGCATATGCCCATTGAAATAGAGCTGATTCCAGTCTACATATAGATCATTTAAACTTGCCGCAAACTCAGATTTATATCGGGTGTCTTCACCAAGATTAAAAACGCCATCGACATTCATTTTTGCAACATCTTTGAACAAATCTTTATCTCTTTCTGTATGGCTACCTGGGTTTTGTAACAAAAATATAAAACGTTCACGTTTTAGGTCAGCAATTTTGGCCTTGACTAACTTTCTTACACTACTACCGTCATTGTTTTCAGTGCCCAAAAGAACTAAGTGGCAATCAAAAAAGTCGCACCAAGCAGAGGTTTTTGTTCCATCGCGTTCAAGTTGCCCAAGCACCTGTGAACTCTGCCACTCACTAAATCTCTTGATGAAGCTTTTGACATCAGTAGGCAGTAAGGCAATTTTGTCATTTAAGGTATGATTAGGCAGCAAGGCAATTTTGTCATTTAAGGTATGATGTTGATTATAATCTTTAACAAACTTGGAAAAATCAATCTCTCCAGAAAGCGCCATATGCTTTAAAAACATCATGCGCGCAGAAGATTGAACTTGAAAATTACCTGACCACTGTTCGACCATTGTAAATAGTGGATTCTGGTTTAATTCAGCCATCGAATCTCTAGCAGCTTGGGCCAAATCTTCACGATGCCAATTATCTAGCGCACCTAACATAATACTCTCTAAACGGTTCTGTGCTAGTCGCTTAGGCATCATCTACCAATTGAGGTAAATTATTGCTCTCTCTGCTGGCTTATTCATACCTCGCAATAGCCCTATGTATTCTTTTATTAATGCCCAGCGTTCATTGTTTTGGCTTAGCATTTGATCAATATGGTCAAGCCTAAACTGTTCTAACTCAGCATTGTCAGCAAAAGTATGATATAGCTTCTCTCGTGCCATACTCCATTCTGGGCGATCACCAAAACACCGTTGAGAAAATTGACTCATTTGTACTTGCAATCGCTTGGAGGCAAAAAAACCTACTCGCTCGCTAAGTAATTTTAACTGCTTGAGGATTTTTTCTTCGCTTAATTGCTCAATAAATGCACCTATCTCTGCTTGATCATTGTTCGTAAGCAGCTGCTGAATAATCTTAGTAAATAACGCTCGCCATTGCTCCTTCCCTGCAAAAGCATCGTAGAGCACCAGAACGATTTTGGCATAATCGTAAGTCCTGGCGTTCTCATAATGGTCTTTGGTAATATCAAACGATTGGGTGAATTGATCAAAAGATTGTTTCAAACTACTGTAGCCTTCATCCCCCAGAGCACCTTTTACAAATTCAGGTCTTACACACTCCTCTGATATCAGTGAAGCAACCTTATTTTTTACTGATTTGGCGGCATTATCAACCATGCCAATAACAGCCCCCACTGGATTTCTTGCGCCCTCTTGTGCCTGCACGCGCAAACTTTTGGCTCGAAATTGTTCTTGTGCCGACAAATGATCGATATGGTTAACAATCATTTGACAATAGCGCAAAATTTTCGTTCCTCCAGCCTGATAGATCCCTCTGCTTCCATCCTCACAATTCAGGAGCACTTTTAACTGCTTAGTACGTTGTTTTTGTAAATAGGCTTGACCATCCATCCAGTTGCCATCACGCAGATCAACGTTTGACTGCCCCCATTGTTCGACAGTACACATGTTTTTGGGCATCAAATAATAGTCCGGCAGTGATTGACGATATACTTTTTCGGCCAAAATGTGCTGTGTCTTAGCTGAACGGCCGAAATCTTTATGGTAATCACTCAATGATAAGAACACTTTAACTTGGTCTTCAGATATGCCTGAATTATCATGATCGATTTGTGCCAAGCATTGTCTAAATAATAGCTGTCTCAGCAACTCTTGAGATTCATGAAGTTGGGCGAAAGAGCTCAAGGTTTGGCGTTCTCGGCTGTAACCGCCAGCTTGACCCATAGCGTGCCAAAGTACAAAGACTCTTTCGTGCGAAATCTGAGACTTTGTAAAATCGATTGATGCAATGACATTGCATAGCCAATCGTCCAGCCCTCTATACTGGACTGCATATTGAGTATCTCCACAAAGCTGCATGATCTGACGATAGGTAGCCAATAAAGCATCCCAATTTTTGAGGAAATCATTATCGGCATTGTAACCACCAGAAAGTTGTTTTAAGACAATTTCTTCCAATGCTTTCCCATAATATTGTTGCACCAAGGTTAAATCTTGAGTATGGCCTACGTATTTGAGACCGATTCGAAACAATTCTTTTTGCCTACCTGTCTTCTTATCTGCCTTCATGTAATTTGCAAGCCAAGCATTCATCTGCTTACGTACCGCAATTATCACCTCAGGAAAATTTTGCTGCAATGCCAGCCTGGCATCGCCATGCGCTGTCAGTTTAAGGGCTCCCGCGCCTGCTAGATAGCTGGAAATAGATTCCTCAGGGTTTTTATCCGACCTACCCAAGCATGTGGCACCATCAATCAGTGATAACCATGGCACGAGAATGCGTTCTGTCATGTCAGTTGGCGTATTAGGATCCTCAACAAAACTCATCGCTTTGGCAAAACCTTTGGCATAAAGTCCGGGCTCAGGTAATGCCAATAACGTCGCCACCGCACGGATACGTTCGAGGGGTTGTTGAGAATTATTCCTATAGCTTTCTCTTTCATAGGCTCTATCAAACATATCCTGACCAACCACGCGTAGTTCATCTGATAGTTTGATATGTTCGGCAGTTGAGTGTTGGTGATAGGCTGCGGTATTTGCCAACGTTTTAAAACATCCTTTCTCTTCAGAAAACATCTTCAGCCCTTTGACAACCCCACTGTTCAGGCGCGCAAAAAGCTTGTCAACCTCACCGGTTACTAAATCAAGCCCTACTCTTGCGCCTGTGGCATGCTCGCGAATAAAGGCGACTTTGGCAAGGCGCTGTTTCCATGCATCTGTAATGCCCTCACGATCATACTGTGCACCCAGCTCTTGCTCGTGTCGCGCCGTGTATTGGTGGGCTAAGCTTTTCTTGACTTTATCTAAATGCTCCTCTTGAAGGGCTTGAACTTGCATCCTCGATCGTTCAACGCCCACCCTAGCGTTGAACTTGTGTATTTTGTCACCCGTTGACCACTTTCTTTCTTCAATTGCCTCACCGTTAAAAGCAATATCTGCGGCTGTCTTATCTGCTACTTTTTCTAGTGAACGCCCATCATCTTTTAAGAAACGCAGACCTTCCATGATGATATTGTCTTCACCTAGATAGTCCTTAGCTGTCTTGCCTCTGCCTTGCGCATAGCTCACGAGCAAATCCAAATGGGCTTGTTGCTCTTCCCGAGAGAGCCAAAATGACTCCACATGACCAGCAGGCAAAAAAGCTTTTTCATCACATTTGGCCATGCTCTTGGCCCATTGGCATACTTTCAACCATTGATGCCTTTCTTTAGAAGGCATCAATTCGCTGATAAGTGTGTCCTTATTGTCCAGCGCATTGAGCACCATGGTTAATTTTTTCGCCAACAGCGTCATGTTAGGTGCTTGTTGAGCTTGGCTGCTTTCTGTAGAGAGAAGTAAGATGTTGTCAGCCACTTCACAAAAGTTCAAATTAAACAAATCCGCTAGAACCATCAGCGACTGTGGTTGTTGATCAACTGCAAAGGCGTAAGCTTTCATCACACGTAAATAAAAGCGATATTGACGAAACTGTCTTTTTTGATCATGTCCTTCTTCACCTCCCATGTGAAAAATATTATTCTTAAGATGCATTTGTCGATCTAGAAAACGTTTGAATTGGTGACGAGCCTGCTTCAGGCCCTTTTTGTTCAGATGAACACCCAATATTGGAGTTTCCCCATCAGCAATTTTGATCTCTTTATTTGCCAATATGTGCGATAACAGTTTCTCTGCATCACCTTTATTATTTTGGTTAATCGACTGTATGGCTGCTTTAGTTGGATCTGTGGGATCATGGGCTTTTAGAAGATTTAATACCTCAAACAAAAATTTCTGCAAAAATTTGTCTTTCACATTTGCCAAAACACTAGAACCACCACCTAAAACACCTTGTACAAGCTCTTCACAACGCTCTACCGTTCTACCGGCTATGTTCACAGCCTTTAAGCCTCTGACGAATGCTGGCTGTAATGCCTTGACTGCACTGGCATCCCTGCCGTCTACTGAGCTCCTGATCAACCAATGACTAGCAGCAGACTGCCCCATCTGCACTTCATCAAAGATGCCTTTGAAATACTTTTTCAGGTTAAAATAGGTCTTGATTAAACGTGCTTTCATAAGCTGTCTTTCGACAAAATATGTCTTACGGGCATGCCTTTGCTTGAAATATTTCTGACGACACTCTTTCCCAGCAAACAAATCCCAAATATTGGCTGCATCTGGCTCTTTCCCATTGCCAACCAAACTCATTAAATTGCTATAGAGATTATTGAAAAATATATCTCTTCCTTCTTGTGAAATGCCTTGTCGACGTAAGTCAGCTAAATACTGCTCACGCTTTTTAACATTGTCCTTGGATTTATCTTGCTGCCCTTTAAAGCTTGTGTAGCATGCAACCAATACCTGTAATTGCTCACTAGAAAGTTTCATGGCTGTTTCAGTGCGCAGAGCTGGCGCTTGATGGGCATCGATTTCAACAACTCCACTACCTTGTATTGACTCAAATAATTTTTCTTTGAGCTCATTGACCTTTTCAGCCTGTTTTTTATTGACTTCCCGCGCACTCATTGATGTTGATATTCCAAGCATTTCTCCTGCCTGCTTAAGAGCTCCAAGGACAGTCCAAGTAGAATGAACACTATCTAAGTAGTCATAAAAGGCATCACTCTCCTTTTTCTCACAAACACGATAAATATCAGCTTTGTAAATATTGTGATACAGATAGGCCATTCGCTTGAGTGTGGCCATCTGCTTATTACCTAAACTACCTAGATTACCCCCATTGAGAGGTGACACCAGACTAATTAATCCATTACCCCAGAATGCCCTTACGTTGTTATTCTTGTCTTTTTCTGTCAGCTTTGCAAAAAATGCCACTTTTTTTCCATTGTCCCACTCCTGCCACCATTGATTGATAATATAATCCTGACTACGCTTCATGCGCTTTTGCTGACTGCTTTTATTAAATCCTTTGAAAACCCCATTGCTTAGCATGGTAGTTTTGGGCTCAGTATAGACCGCCAAGATTGTGTCTAGATCTTCTTGTTCAAACTGATCTGGTGTTATTCTAAGACCATCATTTTCATCAACCATCTTTTTTAGGGCGCTTTCAATTGATTGCTCTTGTCTTTTAGTTGACCTTAATTGCTTTTCTTGATAAGCCTTCAGGTTTTCGTTTAATCGTTTGATGAGATGCATTACATTGTCTTTGCCTGGGAAGGCATCGGTATAGGGCTTTTGCAATGCAAGATAAATCACTCGCTGACAATAATACGCCCTAGCCATCAGGGCACTCTGTGCCACAACAGACGATGCCCCGCAGTCTTCTTGGCAAACTTCAGCTAATATTTTTAATTGGCTGTAGGTACTTCTGTGAAAAAAGTCTCCACTTGAGCTCTCAGCCACATTGGTAAATGTATTTAAAAAATCTTTACGACAGGTATCGCTTGCTTGTTGCCATGCATTCTCAGCATCCTGGCGTGTAAATAAGGTCAATGTGTCATCTAAGGCCTCAACTCCTCCAAGATCCTCTACTGGACTAACCAGGTTTGTCACCTTGTCAGCCATCACAACAGGATGGGTTTTTAACCGTTTTTGTAGCTTTTTCAGAGCACTTCTTTGACTGCGGGTTCTTTTGCTAAGCTTGTGGGTTTTCAATTCATCTAATAACTCATTTTCATCGGCAATGAATAATACCAGTAACTGTTTACCTCCTGCATTGATGAAATCTTTTAGCACATTGAGATCCTGCTGATCTTCATCTAATGTCGTATTTTGATGCGCCTCACTCTTGATTTGCGCAATACGTAAATAGTGCTTAAGCGCCAAGATGCGCAATTGATTTTCAACTTCTTTTAGCTGCCCCAGCAATGTGGCAAACTGATGCTTATGCTGCAAGTATCTATTTCTCCTCCAGAAAAATACCCAGCTGCGCCACCTGGCTGATCGGTAGGCTTTTTTGAGAAGCTTTTTTTGTAACGGTAAGATGTATTCTACAGAGTCTTTAACTTGTTTGGCAGATAGGCCTTCAAGATGGCCTAATTGCACTGAATTGAGTTGACCAAATCGGCTCAAATGTGAATCATTTTTTAGTGCTTCAATCCTTCGGTCAAAAGCGTCCTTTGTTGTACTATATAAGGCTTGATACTTATTCAAAGCAGTATCATAATAATTTTTTGCTTGAAGCATGCGAATTAATGCTTGATTTAATCGTCTATCATCCTGACTGATGCCACCATGGCTAGTACTTGCGGATTGACGAATGATGACAGCTTCATTACTTGCGTTTTTATAATTTCTTAAGCGTCTATTAAGTTCTTCCTTTGCCAGTTTTAGGCCTGGCTCATACGTTTCTAGATGAGTTTGTACAGGATTTATCCAATGGGCCTCCCAAGCAGCCGTAAACGAATCAATTCGCTCATCATCCGTGCCTCCAGCTAAAACACGAAACACATGCATATGGCTTTTACAAGCATCCAAAAATACCGGAGATAGCTTGGAACAACCAAAACTATCCATGGGCTGATGGTCTTTTTCAGGCACACTTGGCATACCAAAACTCCAACTAAATGGTATTAAAAATAGACCCTTAAGTTAATATATTAACATAAAGTTCATAAAAATATATTTTATTATAAAAAACAATATGTTATTTAAAAAATAAAGTTGATCTCCGCCCAAACACATCCCTATAGTGAAAAAAACCGTCTACTTATCATAAAAATCGTAAGATAGAATAGCGGCTATCTTAATCAAAAAGGACCCGCTATGGCTGACACCCCTTTTTTCACCAAAACTTGGGCACAACACTTTCAATCACCCAGTTATATGGTTTTAATGCCTAACGATGCACAAACTGCTTTTCTTGCTTGGCAAGATTTTTGCAAAAACCCCCCTTGTTTTTTAACTGACCCAAGGGATTATCTTGGTGCTGCATTTCAAGAAAACCAGGCTATTATTACTGCTTACCGAGCCTTCGAACAGCCCTACCAAATTTTGCTCTCCTGGCTTAATGCCAGCATACGCTCAGTGCAAGATCCTGGTGAACAGCTAGCGCAAGTGGAAATCAATAGGCACCTGCAGCGCCTTGCCAATCTAGCTAAAGTCATCACAGGTTACACTTGGCATAAGACTAAACCCAAATGGCATGACAAAAGTCCTCCCAAGTCTATCCAACTTATAAGGCGCTGGATTAGGGATATGTTTCTAACATGTACTAAGAAAGTGCTCCACCACGCCAGGCTTAACTACCGTTTACACCTTAGTCTGCTTTTTCAAAGACAGCTGATTTATCTCAACCAAAACCCAAGCTACTGGCGGGCGCTTATTGATAAACGAGTGCTGCAAAGCTTTTGTTTCCCCAAAGGGCAAGATGGTACTGATATGACTGCGGTCATGAGCTACCGAGCTCAGCAATATCATGATCAACACCAACAACATCTACGAGAGGCCTCCCTGCCAACCGCAATCGTGAAAACCTTTGCGCACACCAAGACCTATGTCTCAGTACTGGATGATTATCCAAGTGAAAGACAGCAGGCCCGCAGAGAATTGACACATTGGCAGCAACATGGCCAGTGTCCTAGCAATGCTTACCAAATCATGAGTATCCAACAGTTGGTAGATCATGCTAATGCTACTTTTTCCATGCTCATGATTGCTGAGCTTATGCAAAAGCAGGCCGAGTACCCTCCCTTGCTGTACCGCCTAAAAATGAAACACCTTAGTGTCAAGCCCTCTCAGGGCAGCGAAAAAACTAAAGCCAACACTTCTATCAATCATGAATCAAGCATGCTGGATGACATCGGCCAAAAACAGCTGCTGCTTTGTCGAGAAGCGTTATTGATACTCAAGACCATGCTCAATCGAATTAAGCTGTGCTCTGACACACAGCAGTTCACTAGTGAAGATACTTTCTGGCACCAACACCAAAAACTCACACACGCAGGTTTAGCACTTTTTTCCGCCACGCGCATTCGAAGCCAAGCACTCAATGGCTTGAGCAAAGATGCAGTATTCGTACGTGAAAGCCAACACCTCAGTCAAATTGCCCGCATGTGCCATAGCATACTTAACTTTCCCGAGCTTCTACCCCAAGTTCGTCAATTGAAAAACCAATTACTTGCCATGCCATTGCTTTCTGCTCTGCCACACTTACGTGCCAAGCCCTTTACTGTCAAAGCTTTGTGCAGTATTTATTATAATACCACCCTTTGGACTCGTATTTATCAGCACAACATGGCCTTGAATCAAGCACAAACGCTTGATCTCCCAACATTGCATGTCATTCGCCAATCGCTTAAAGCTTTGGAAGAAGAGCATAACAGCACCATGCGTAACTTTGGCATACTGACTCAGTGGCGGCAGTCGGTCAAAAAAGCACATCGCTATACCCTGGATATTTTACAACAGCTTAATCGTCAATGTTTGGAACAGATTCAACGTAATAAATCGACCCACTATCGAGATCAACTTGACCAATTTGCTAGAACACTGGTGCAAGACCTGCTTGCTGGCGAACATGACCTGGTTGAGCAAAAACTTGCCCCCTTTGCCAGCACAGACATTACCCTGGTAGCTTGCGAAGGTTCCGAGGATATGGGACAGTCATTGGTGCACTTACATGCCCAGGATTTTTCTCAGGAATTACACCGCTTGCTTAAAGAAAGACTTGAAGTGCTTTGCCAAAAATCCACCAATAATACCGTGAACTTTCATGCCTTTAGCCGATCCCTCGATGCCATCGAGCATTCCCTTGCATGCGCTTGGTATGATTTTGCCAAAACTTGCAAACCCATGTTACGTGGCTATGCAGCTAGATTGGTTTTACTCAATGCCTGTAACCCTTGGCATGCATTGACCAAAGAAATGGTGGAACAAGCTAGCAATGAACTCCAAGAAGACACTCAAGCCAAACAACATGTACGCAAGCATCTTGCAGGCACACTTGCCCAGGCGTTACATGATACTGCCCGCGGTTATTTGCGCTATAACCATGACCACAATCCATCTTTGCTGGTATTTTGTGGGTACCATCAAGGAAAAACAGACTATTTGTGCCTGTTATCGTCACGCAATAATGGTTGGTTAGCACAACTAAGCAACCCCACCCTCAAGCTTTTTACCCAAGACTGCCCACTGCCTGAACTTAGCAAAGCATTACTGTCGCTACAAGCTGATACCTTGACAGCTCTTTGGCAAATTGAACAATCAATGGCGTCGTTCTACCTGCTTGAAGAGCTGTTGTGCACCTATATCATGGAACAGATCTGTGATGAAGAAACCTATGAAGATCATGACTTCTCAGAGCTAGGCCTGGATGCCCTGCAACATCTGGTCAAATCTTTTGCCAAAGTGCCGCTGCATCATTTGGAAGAATGCCAAGACTATGTGTGCCATTGGATAGGCTGTCCTGGTGAACATGAGACAGGGCTGATAGCCATGCAATCTTGGCTGCTGGGTTTCTCTAGCGATTTCCCACCCTTACCCCCACTCTTTATGATGGCATTCGTAGGACAATTCTTGTGCTTGAGTCAGCTGCTTAGACATATTGAATACCACAGCAAAACGCCACCAAGCTTACATGTAAGTGCTCCATTAGGAGGAAGCGATCAAACAAACGTTGATGTTATCACTATCAGCAGCACAACCTCATGAGCTGTTGTAAATTACAACGGCAAGTTTGCAAGGCTGTGCCGTGGATCCAAAAAGCCTTTGGACAACGTGGCGAGCCAACCTGCTCAATCCCGTTTTACAATAAGCCAATAGTCACGTTTGCCCAAGGCCTAGCATCTGCTAAGGAACCCTCTTTCAGTACTCATAGGCTTAGGCAATATAGGAAAAAGAGAGTCAACCGATAAGCTGGGGTTCTGTCAAGGACAGTCATTTATCTAGGCAACAGGTCACCCTGATGCTCAAGCAATCTTACCTGATCCTGCATGCGAGCTGCATGTCATGATCAGGCCTCTGAAATACATCAGGACAAGAGTCGGTGGTGGACCCCATTTGATCTTGCTCCGAGTGGGTTTACCCTGCCACTGACGTTGCCGCCAGCGTGGTGCGCTCTTACCACACCATTTCACCCTTACTTAGTTCTACTAAAAGCAAAAACCAAGCGGTTGGCATTTTCTGTGGCACTTTCCGTAGGTTCACACCCCCAGGCATTACCTGGCACTCTGCCTTCGGAGCCCGGACTTTCCCTCCATCCCCAAAGAAGGGGATAAAGGACTGTCTGGTCGACTCTCTTCGCCTACTCTAACAAAAGCGTGTGCTCATTAACAGCAAAATCTCTGCAAAATGTGATTCTTTAACCAAACAGCTGTTCGCAGCTTAGTGATCATCACCACTTTTTTAAGACACAGTCGACTTATCCAACCACAACACTAATGTTTAATTAGTCTTTTCGTCATCTGGATTAATCCCCCCAGGATAAATGGTTTTTTTTGCTTAGCCAGAGAGCTCTGCAGTCACCTGCACCGCATCTTTGTGAGACAAGTATGACGATACAACCTGCCAAAATGCGCTTCCCGGCTTGAATATCCGGCGCCTGATTGCTGACACCATTGAGCACTACAACAAACTCTCCCTCGCCTCATATTTTCATCAATTTTCACCATTTCGATAATTTTATCTGCACGATCACGAACAATCGTCTCAAACTTTTTAGTTATCTCTCGTGCAATAAGCAGTTCTCTCTCACCCCCAAGCACGGCCACCAAATCAGCTAGCATGGCCTCAATCCGATGCGGTGCCTCGTAGAACACCACGGAGCATTCCTGATTTGCCAATGTGCGCAATACATCTTGACGCGCTGCTTGTTTGGGCGGCAAAAACCCATGAAACTTAAAGGAGCCTCCACCAAAACCCGCTGCACTGAGTGCTGCAACAGCAGCACAGGCCCCCGGGACTGGCACCACTTTAACACCTGCATCATGGCAAGCTGACACCAAAACCGCGCCAGGATCACTCACCAAAGGCGTACCAGCATCACTGACCAAAGCCCCTCGCTCACCCAACTGCAGTTTGGCAACCAAGCGCTTAGACTGATTAGCTTCATTGTGCGCATGTAAAGCCAGCAAGGGCCGTCTAATGCTATAATACTGCAACAGCTTCGACGTTTGCCTCGTATCTTCTGCGGCTATCCAGTCAACTTCTCGCAAAACCGCCAAGGCTCTGGAAGAAATATCCTGCAAACAACCAATTGGCGTTGCAACAACATGCAACGCAGACTCAAGCTCATTTCCCATAACATTCACCCCCTACGTCTAGGTTTATGATGCGATTCCATGTACAATCACCAAAAAGAAACAAGCATAACCTTGTCAACGCCGAATGTCACAGCCAATCACAAACCATACCAGTGCACTCCCTTCAAAAAATGGCAAAAATACTGCTGCAACACCAACCTTGAGACAAAAGCTACTCCTTACGTTTGCCTCTCTGGCTCTATCGGCCTGTCAAATTACAGGGCCACCAGGTAGTAATGTCCAACAGCCTCGTCAATCGCTTGCTTCTGCACTCACCCAACTGACCCAAGCACAAACTGATAGCAGTGCAGAACGCCCTAAGCAACTGCTTGATTCAGCCCAAGCCCTTATTGCGGTACAGGCCTATGATAAAGCCCACCAAGCCATAAGCCTGCTACCTGGACATCTGTCAGACTCACAAACGGCTCAATACAAACTGATAAAGGCACAACTCAACCTCATAAATCACAGGCGCCTACAAGCCAAGCAATTGCTAACGTCCTTGGGCCAAAATCAATTAAACCAATCCCAGAAAGCCATCTGGCTTATGCTTAAAGCCGATCTTGCTCGGCAACAGCAGCATCCTCAATTGGCTCTTCAGCTTGAAAGCCAACTCACTCCATTGCTGGATGAATCTGATCGCAGACAGCAAACCAAACGTATCTGGAAACATCTTGCATCACTGCCGTCACATCCCAGCCATATCCCCTCTAACATTGAGAAAGCTTGGTATCAACTTGCAAGCATCATTGGTCCCTACAAACCCCTGACCTCACAGAGCCAAGAAGCCCTAGCGGCTTGGCTAAAACAACACCCCAACCATCCAGCCCACACACTGTTTGAAGATGCACGTTCAATCATAGTCCCTGAGAACAACCAACGCATCTGCTTTGCTGCTCCAGTCAAAAGCCCAGAAGGAAAAGCCATGCAGCTTGGCCTTATAACTCATTTTTATGAAATCCCC
Source organism: Gammaproteobacteria bacterium (assembly GCA_018402195.1). Lineage (GTDB taxonomy): Bacteria > Pseudomonadota > Gammaproteobacteria > M30B25 > M30B25 > M30B25. The sequence goes on along the minus strand of JAGYIW010000004.1, from coordinate 15,928 downwards.
AAACATCTGCGACCTAGTGTCCTCATGATAGATACTGAACAATTTCATCAGCACGAAGATCCAAACCTCTGTGACACCATTATCGGCCACATCCCGCACCGACTTCTAATGAGCTGGCGTCAGCAAATGCCAAGTCACCCTATCATCAACCTTGATATCCGCCGTCTACTCTGGCAAACCAAGGCGAACATAGCCGAAGAACTGACCTTACAGGCTAGCCGACTTGGTGCCCATCGAGCAATTATCATCGCACCTGAGCAAGGCCTAGGAGCGAGCGTTGGCAATAAAATTTCCAAATCATGGCGTCATCAAGGCAAGCTAGTACTTTCCAAATTAACCTACAAACCAGAGACAGAGCACTCAAAGGGGATTGCTGAATTACTTGAAATTGACCAATCACAAACACGCAAACGTCAGCTAGAACAAATACTGTGGCGCTCCGTGGATATGGCCCCCCGACGTAGACAAGATATTGATGCATTCTTTCTGATTGCCAACAATCGTGAGGCCAAAAGTTTTGTGCCTCTGCTACAATACTATTACGCCCAAGACATTCCTGTGATACTGGTCCTTCTTGATGACCCAGAGCCACAGACTTTGGCCAAAGACCTTAAATCAGCTTGGATTTATGGTAGCCCGTGGATAGCTACCTCTGCAAAAACTTGGCAACAAGCCGCTGAAAAACTGTTGGCCCGCCAACCCTCCCCCCTGTTGCTTAGCCACTTTGCCCTGGGCTATGATGCACTGCACTTGGCTTTGGCCTGGGACAAACTCAAGCGTTTCCCGCATTTGGCTATTTCAGCTGCTACTGGCACCCTCTCAGCCAACGATCACGCACAATTAAATCTTCAAGGTGCCTGGACCAAAGTTGGCAAGCATGGGCCTGAACTATTGGAGCCCCTTATTTAGCTCCTTACCACCAGCTTTTTTACCATCTAGCAGAAAAAAGCCCTATCTGCGATCATTGGATTTTTTTTGTGAGATCCCAATGACACCTCAACATCTAATCGATGGCAATAAAGCTGAGCTGATTGCACAGAACATTCTCCATCAGCATGGCCTTATTACACTTCGGCGTAATTTTCGCTGTCATTACGGCGAAATTGACCTCATCATGGACGACCATGGTACATTGGCTTTTGTGGAAGTGCGCTTTAGAAAAAACCAGGACTTTGGTGCCCCATTGACTACTGTGACCAGAAGTAAGCAGGAAAAAATCATCAAAACTGCACAAGTTTTCTTGGCAACCCAATTTTTCAAACAGGACGTGGATTGCCGCTTTGACATTATTGCCCTTGGTGCCACAGACAATGTTTGGATGAAAAATGCCTTCACCACAACCGGATAAAATTGTCAGACTAAGGCTTACTGTGATATCCTGAATGCATCAGACAAGGAGAACTGCATGAGTAAACATATTAACCGAATTTCGGGCAAATGCTGGAGCTTGATTTTGGTGTCATGTTTGTTGACCACTGGATGTATGCCCGCCCTATTCCTTGCTGGTGCCGCTACAGGTGCCGTCATACTCACCGAACAGCGTGATGCAAAAACTATCCTTCACGATATGCAAATTGCGCCTCAGGCCAAAGCGCTTTTTGATGAAGCACCAGAATTCCGCGGCCAAAGCAGCTTGCAGTTTCATAGCCATAACCAAAACCTGCTCATCACTGGCCAAATCAGCAGTATCCCCTTACAAAAACGCATTGATACCTTGGCCAAATCCCTGTCCCGCGCCAAACATGTGTTTAACCAGACACGTGTAACACCCAGAAGAGAGCAACACCATGACCTCAAAGATACCTGGATCACTACCCAAGTAAAAACTTTATTGGTGGCGAAAAAAGATGTGCAAAGCACCAACATCAAGATCGTTACTCATGACAAGGTGGTCTATCTCATGAGCTCGTTGCCAAAATCGCAACTTGATATTGCTGCCTACATCGTAAGCCAGATGCAGGGAGTTAAAAAGGTCGTTGAGATCATCGAAAAACAAACCTAAATATGACATTCACGGGCTATGCTGACTATGTTTGATTATCCTGATACGCTGTTTGGTTTTTTATTACAAATCCTTACTGTTGCCATCCCTCTGCTTTCAGCCATCACCCTGCATGAAGTAGGACATGGCTGGGTGGCTAAGTGCTGTGGCGACCCTACTGCAAGCATGATGGGGCGACTTTCACTCAATCCCATCAAACACATTGACCCCATGGGAACTCTTTTTGTGCCAACACTGTCTTATCTGCTTGGTGGCATGGTGTTTGGCTGGGCCAAACCTGTGCCGGTGGACTTTAGCAGACTCAAAAAGCCCAGACGTGATACTATTCTGGTAGCTTTAGCCGGTCCTAGTGCTAACTTTTTTTTGGCTATTGCATGGCTAGTAACGTTCAAAATATTTTCCACACTATCGCCTTCGTTACTTGTGACTTTTTTGATGCAAATGGCAGTTGTTGGCGCTTGGACAAATGTTGTCCTCATGATATTCAACCTTCTCCCAATCCCACCACTGGATGGTAGTAGGATTATTGCTGCATTGCTACCCAAACACTGGCAAGAGCAGTTTGAAGTTATTGCCCCTTATAGCATGATTTTATTGATCATCCTTTTGACTTCGGGCATGTTACATTTCGATGGAATTTTGTATGCAGCCAGGGAGTTACTGGGCTGGTTAAGTAGTATCTAATGTTTTGCTTGCACTAAGTCCTGGAAAAACATCACCTTGAAACTCCTAAAAAAACACGATAGGGTATACTGAAATCATATGAAAAAGTAGGGAAAGCCATGTTAGCTACGGAAGCTGAACCATACCGAGCCGACAGTCTGCCTGTCCTCCACTCTTCCAGAGACGATTCAGCCGCACTGGGTGAAAAGTTTGGTAAAACCATCAAAGATATTATTGCCTCAGGAAGAATCATGCTGTCAACAGGTCAATCTGTTGATTCCATCTTAACCTTTGTCTCAAATGCACTTTCTAAGTGTACAGAGCCTACCCCAAATTTGTCTCTTCACCTTGAGAAATTTCGCGTGAATTTGCAAATAGCTCTTGAAACCGATGCTCATGCTCGGCAAGATATCACGCAATTTATCCGAAACCTCCGGCTTCGAGACAGGAAAATGCGCTGTGAATTTAGTGCTAGCACCGCTATCCTTTCTGAAGAGAGACAGGGTCAGGGCACATTGGATATCTTTCTGGTTTTGCTTCGTGATGAATTACAACCGCTATTGGCATGGGCAGCAAACTTGCCCGTCTTTATTAAGAAGGTTTGCTCTTTTTACCCTGCTGAATCCCTTGATGCTGAAAAACATCTTGCAGATTTACTCCAGTTAGCTCAGAAATTCCCACAAGCACCAGACATAGACTTTTATCCTCGACCTAAGGCTCATGAGCTTGACTTTGCCCTCAACAAAAAGAAATTTGGTGAGTTCCAAAGGGCGGCTTCAGAAGAGGAAAAAGTACTGATTTCCTCGGCTTTAGATGGCCAGAATGCTTTGGCGGCCATGGTTTTCCAATTGGCGCAAAACCACTCTTCTGTAGAACTCGAAGCGCTACAAAAAACCCTAGAACATTATCTGTCTGATGCCTCTGCACTTATCCGTTACGCTTATTGCGCTGTCATTGAGGGCTCACTTGATCAAAGCACGCTTGAACTTGCTCTCAAGCCATTCCGTCTGCGCATAGAAATTATCAATACATTACGCGTTATCAATCTCTACAGCAATATTTTACGGGGGCTAACTCAGTTTACTGAATGTGAGATTGCTCCCGGAACACCAGACACAGAACATATGATCAGAGTCTACATCCAAACCCTGGCCTCATTCACTGGAGTAGACGAGTATATTTCTCTCATGACTCATGCTCTATATGTTTGCTTGCAGCTCAGCTATTTCAGCACACACTCGACCGAAACCCCTAAATCCCTTAAGCTTCCTGACTCAGTGTACAAAGCCATTCATGAGATTAGCAGTGATGAGTGCTTTGACCGTGCTGAAAGGGTTTTTATGTCAGGCCTACTTGGCCAGTTGCTGCGCTGCTGTGAGCATGATGCATCCACACCAAAAGGAAAGATTTCTCTACAACTGGTGCATGATACCTTGAAAAAGTCCTTTACTGATGCCCGCGCCACCAAAGGGATTCAGGTTACCCAACAACTCCCATCAATGTCAGGCAGTTTTTTGGTGCCAAATGATACTGCCATCATGAATCAGTGCTCCTTGATGGAAGACGGCCAGAAGTATGAGCTACTACAAAATAATCAATTACTCAAACAGCTTATGCAGCTCTTAGAAACTTTAACCTCAAAACCACCATGGATAGCACCCAAACATGGCTCTGGGAGAGACCGTACATTGCCTTCCCACTCATTCAGGAGCACAGCTTCCCATGTTGCTGTCGCCTCCAGGCTAACGATATTTGCACCCCACGAAGTAACACCAGATCAAAAGCCACCCAATCTTAATGAAGGCAAGCTATGGAGGCGGGAGCTTATTCTCCCCTCTATTCAACTTAATGATGACACAACCTGTAATGATGATGTCACTCCCAGCACATCATCCGAAGTCCCGGACGAAGAAGACCTTGATTGTGCACATTGATTTAGGAGAACGGTTAATTACAGCTATTTGACGATGCGCAGATGGCTGCTATTTCTACCTTTACTGGCATTTGCTGGAGTACCCGCATCGTCATCTTCAGGATCAAAGCCCATACCCTTTCCGTTTTCTTTTGCGTAAATGGCTTTGACAGCTTTGACAGGCACGCAAATATGCTGGCTAATCCCTTTGAATCGTGCATCGAAATAAATTTCGTCATTACTCAAAGTTAGATTACTCACTACATGAAATGCAATATTCAGGATGATTTGGTCATCGTTAACATAGTCTTGCGGAACAATAACCCCTGGGATGGTAGTGTCAACGATGATATAGGGGGTTAGCTGGTTGTCAGCAATCCACTCATAAATGGCTCGAATCAGATAAGGACGATTAGATGTCATCCAACAACCTCAGTTCATGCTCGTACTCTGAAAGGCTGGCTTTGAAAGCATCACGGGCAAAAATTCGCTCCATATATGCTTCGATAGCCTTACCCTTTTTAGGCAACTCAATTTCCATGTCACTCAAACGCCACAAAATAGGCGCAAGCATGCAATCTACTAAAGAAATTTCTTCACTTAGAAAAAAAGGATACTCTTCAAACAGGGGCGTCAAGCCCATGAGGCTATCCGACAGCTCTTCGCGCGCTTCTTGGGCACCCTTTTTGCCCAGCATGATTTTCTCAACTAAGGGACACCAATCTTGCTCTATACGGCTCATGGTCAAACGGCTTTTTGCTCTAGTGATGGGATATACTGGTAACAGAGGAGGATGTGGAAAGCGCTCATCCAGGTATTCCATGATGATAGAGGATTTATATAGCACAACTGCGCGGTCGACCAAGGTCGGCAATGAGCCATACGGGTTTATTTCCAACAGTTCTTCAGGCAGATTATCTGGACTGGTGTCAACGATATTGACGTTGATAGCCTTTTCGGCCAAAACAATGCGCACACGATGACTTTGCTCAGATCGAGGATCGGAGTAGAGCGTCATAACGGATCTTTTTATTGTCGACATAATGTCTCCCTTATGTCAGGTCACAGAGAAGCATAAGCAAATACCGGCATAGTCGCCAGACCTGCCATCATCGTTTTCTGAACTGGCGTGCTTTTCTGGCTTTGTGCAAGCCCACTTTCTTACGCTCGACCACACGTGCATCCCTGGTCACAAAACCAGCCATACGAAGCAACTTGCGCCATGAAAATGCCGAAGTACCACCTTCGCCTTCACGGTCTTCATCCATGCTAACAGCCAATGATGTGCCATTTTGCTCATCGTAGGCCATCAATGCTCGGGTAATGCCATGACGAACTGCACCAGCTTGACCGCTGATGCCACCACCATTGACAGTGATGTTCATATCAAATTGATCATTGATTTTTAAAAGTTTCAAAGGCTGCATGACCACCATACGTGCCGTTTCTCGTGGAAAATACTCGTCTACACTGTGCCCATTAATGCTGATTTTACCATTACCTAGTTTGATGAAGACACGGGCCACGGACGACTTACGTCGACCAGTGCCGTAAAAATAATCTTTTTTCGCCTGTTCGCTGGCGCTTGGTTTTGTTGCTGCCTTTACTTTTGCCATAGCTTCTTTCTCACATTTATTCAGCGTTACTTAACTTGGATATCTGTCCACGCCTGTGGCTGTTGTGCCTGGTGCGGATGCTCTGAGCCTTCGTACAATTTCAACTTCAGTATCATGGCGCGACCTAAAGGCCCCCTAGGCAGCATGCGTTTAACTGCAAGCCCAAGCGCTTTCTCTGGGCGCATATTGGCTAAGGTTGTCTCCTTAATACCACCAGGATAACCACTGTGTGTATGGTAAACTTTGTCTAACATTTTATTGCCAGTCACCGCCATTTTATCGATGTTGGTTACCACAATACAGTCACCCGTATCTACGTGTGGCGTATAAATGGGCTTGTGTTTGCCCTGCAGACGGTGCGCTAACATAGCGGCCAAACGCCCCATGACTTGATCCTTGGCGTCAACGTGCCACCAATCTCTGCGTACTTCGGCTGGTTTTGCGCTTACTGTACTCATGCATTTACTCCAAACAAGCATCGTCTATCTCTAAAAGGATGGCCATTCTACAGCAGTTTGCAAGCACAAACAAGCCTTAGCATCATTTTTTACCATTTTCTTAATTACGGCCTTACTTCCCTAGCATGGCCTGGCGCTACCCCGTGCAAATTCTCGCTAACAATCCTGCGCTAGGATTTGCTTCGTATACTGCTTTGGTGCTAAAATCGTCAGCTAGCGGTTATCCTTCAAGGAGCAGTAACATGATAGTTCCACGACAAAACACGGGAGGAGCGACTCGGGGCGATGAGGATATGGGCCCAAGTGTTGGTCAAGCTACTCCACACGCCACTGCAGTCAGTGCTCCACTCACCTTTGCTACTCTGAATAGCCTGAATAATGCCATTACCCTGGCCTATCCCAGTGGGGACTCTAATGACATAAATTCAAAGCGTGAACACGTCAATGCTGTGGTTACAAAGTTCGCAAGTGCTGATGGCAAAATAATCCGTGACTATAAGAAACTTGACGATGACCTCTTTGGCAAAAACGGCGTATTGACTGAGAGCTTTGATGATCATTGGCAACGTGTTGCTCCGCGTGATGAGGTAGGAAATGCCTTAAATCAACCACCCACTTCTGAATTTCTTGCGCAGTTTAAAGATGGCAAGAACCAAGGTCGTCGTGGTCAAGATAGTGCAGGCTACAATAAGTGGTCTGAAGACAATGCCGACTTTATCCAGATCTATAAGAACTACCACAACTTGCATAACACGGCTAAAAGCTTCGTCAATACTTCTCGGGAAGTTGCCCAACTGGTCAATCCAACTGATCAGAAGAATGACCCTGAAAGTGGAGCCTCAGCGAGAAGAGCACAGCAAAGAAACTTAGTCGGTCGTGTCAATCGCTGTGTCCACGAAGCCAATAGAGCTGCGGCTGTTGCCACCCATTTCAGCCAATCCAATAAGACTCATTCTTGGGCAAGAAAAGCCCAGTTAGAGAAACAGGCTCACCGCCGCACAGAGGTGGCTGAGGCAAAAAACACTGTCAAATTGTTGTCCCTGCCTTGTAACGAGGAAAAGGATGCCTTACAAATCTTAAAAGCAGCACACGAAATCATGGATGAGTGTTTTAATCAACTTGGGCTAGAACAATTACCCAATGGGGGCTTTAAGCTTCCGAAGAATTTAGACCATCCTGCAGGGGTGAGCAGTGTGGCCAACATGATGGCTGCCAAAGATGGTGGATATCGAAACTATACAGTTACACCTGGCGCTGGGACTAAAGGCGCTAGTAGTGTTAAAGCCATCTACAAAAGCACCATTGACTCACACTTTCTCTCCGACGGCACACCCCACACGGTTAGTGTTCAATCCTCTCAAGGGCAACATGAAAAAGAAGCACTGAATATTCTTCGTGAGGAAATGGAAAAAGTCATTCCTGCGAACCAGTATGGTGAAGGCGAAAAAGTCAAAGATGTTTCAGCTGAGGTGCGCACCAACTATTTACTCCAGGTAATCAACGACAAAATAAAACAGGCGAAAAGTACTAATGGTAGAGGCAAAGTACCCAAGGCCTTAAAAATCATTAAAGAGAGCATGACCAAATGTCAATTGGGCACAAGTGGACTTGCCTATGGTGGTAAGCCTACCCCTGCTGATACTGCACTCAAACACACCAACCAGGCAAACAAAGATGTAGCCCGCCTCAATAAGGCTTTAGCGAATAATTCTCAAAACAACCAACTGGATGCACATAAGCATGACCTAGAAGAAAGGGCGCAACGACTAGGGAAAAAATCTGCAATCCTTAGGTCGACTCAATCTGAGCTGATCGCAGAGAGAGGGTGGAATCGAGCAGGCAAGATGGGTAATGGTGCGTTAATGATGAAAAGCTTCTTCGCAGATCTTGTGACGGCACCTAGCAAGCTTTGGACTGGCAAGCATGCTGCCCACTATATGAATCAGCGGTGGGAGAGCATTGGTGCACGCAGCGAGGCACAGAGTGAATATTTCAAAGCCATGCAAGCTTTTATGGATGAATTAGGCATTGATTTGGTAGCCGAAACTCATGAAAGCTTCACAGAAAAATTTGCTGCTCAAGGCGCCTTTCGCCAAGAAGATCCAGACACCCGACAAGAGGATACATCCACAGCTGACAAGCTGAACAAAGTTATTCAACGGGCTGTTGAACGCCAAGAGTTACTGTATAATAATCGTAGTGAAGAGGCGCAAGATCAAGATCCAAATAGGGCTGATATAAATCCAGGACAAGGCGATCAAGATCATGGGCACGATAATGATCAGCAACATAGTTCATCCCCCGCCAGCCTAGGCCCTAGGTGAGATAGGGGAATCAATAACCGAATGCTCATCGGCAATTTTGAAACTTATCCTTTATCAAAGCCTAAAACCAGGCCGCCCTTTAGCAATATGGTCTCTAAGTTCGGCAAGCGTATTATCACCGGCGAAAGGTCCAGGGACGCCGAGCTCGGTGTTGCCATCCAGTAGCGCATTAAGAATCTCCTCCATGCGCTGCCTCATCACTGCTGTATTTAGCTTATTTGCCTCTACAGGGTTTTCCTCAAAAAGCTTAAGGATGTTATTCAATGCATCATGGGCACTGTTGTTATCATCATTATATTGCGCTTTATAAAACACATCTACCCAATCAGACTTGTGGCTATCACACCACATGGCGCATGTGCCAAGGATGCTTTTCAAGCCTTGATTTACCTCCATAGGACGATCTCTGTTCATTAGATTTTTTTGTAATGCCCACTGTTTTAAACCAGAGACCATGCTGGCTGCAAAACCACCTTCAATTACTGTTGGCCCGAGTAATGGTGGGAAAAAGCCAATGTCTGAGGGAAAAACCTCGGCAATCAAGAGGGCTAACTCTTGATAGATATGACCAAAGTGACGCACCACTTCGTCTGAAACCCTCTCCTCATGATTAAGGTCTTTATTGATCTCGACAACTAAGTTACAAACTTGATTTTTCAGCCATTGCACATAGGGTGACTGTCGCCATAGTCCTTTACGCCAATGCGCTAGTATACGCAGGTGGGCGCGCAACAAAGCTTCTTGGAAGTCATCATTTCCTTTACAAAACTTATTAGATTTACATCGTCGGCAAGCCCCATACCTTTTTCAGTATGTCCAAGCCATATTCACTCAACTCATTTGTATTGATAAGGCTCGCAATCTTACCAAAAATAGTTATATTTTTCATATTTTGATTCAAATTTTGTACTACAGGAATCTCTGCTCCAACCGTATCCGTGTATTCATACATCCATGGCAACAGTACCTCTTGTGGTATTTCCTGGCTATCGTTATTGGTGACACTAAGATACGCCAGGGCGGCATAAGTATATGCTGCGACCCAGTCGCCACAGCGCTCATCATGTTGTTGCAGCCCCGTTCTTTTATCAGCACCATAGCATGTATAGGTCACTTGGTCATGGTCACCAAGCAAACTGTTACAAGATTTCAATAGAGGATCCACAACACTTTTTAAACGATTTTGATCTGGTGAATTGCTAAAATGCAATGTATTAATAAATATGAAGCGCTTTTGTTGCACCACATAAATCATCAATATCCAGTGCTCACAATCCAAAAATGGCATGATAATAGCTGTTTTCTCATTGCCACTATCTAACACTTGTGGCAAAGATGCGATTAAAGCTGTAAGCCGGCACTGGAGTTCTGTCACCCTGCTTTGTCTATCTCCCTCTTTCGCCACGACAGGCAAAATCAAAGCGTGCAGTGCATTATTGGGATCAACTTTTTGTCGTTTCAAGAAGGTATCCACAGCGTGAGTGACCAAAACATTGACTTGTTGGCCACTGTGTTGGCGCCCCATATGATTGTTTTCACAAAGCAGCATGCTGCTAAGATCTTGATCTAACTGAGGGTACTGCTGATACGGAAACCTAGGCACATCTCCGATCAATTGCGGATGATTTACCATTATTGCTCCTGAATTCACAGAACCACTATCATCAACTATAAGCATATTATCATCTGATTCACCAGAGTAAGCGTTAGGGCTTACCTCAGAATTAGAGCTCGAACCTTGGCCCTGCAATAACATTTTAGCATCACTAGCAGATTCTACTTGAGGAGAAAGATACTGAGAAAACTTTATGGCTGCTGACTGATTATGTATCGAATTTTTTGAGTTCCAGCCATCTGGGTGACCAGCAATTTTTGTGTTTTCTTGTCTATCTTGTTCCCCTATATTATCAGGATCCATTGCAACTCTAGGGTATTTTGGGGCTGCCCAGGCCCATAAAGGTAAAGTGACGTAGGCTACTAACATAAACACTGCGCCAAAAATGCTTTGTAGCAAAGTTGATAGATGGCTGTTGCCAAGCACTGCATGACCGGCTTGACGATAAGCATCCGCAGCCACATAGAGTTTTCTCACTACCAGAGGTTCTTGTATTAACTGTTTTGACGTCCAAGTCGAATCTCTGCTACGCAAAAACCCATACCAAGCAGCGGGTAGGGCAAAAACAGTCATGATTGAAATCAAATTGATTGCAAAGGTCATCAATGTTTTACCAAAGCCCTTGCTATCTTTGCTGGAAAAATTAAACAATGTGACAGAAAAAAGGGTAAAAGGCGGCAACCATACCAAAATATTATGCCACCAAGAATTCTGGGAGCCCACGTTAATACTTTCAGTTTTTTTGGCTGTTTGATTAGCCATTTCCCCCACTCCTCTCTTTGCTACTTACCTGACTTTTCACTTTGGTATTCTTTACCAATTGCGCCAAATGCTGACTAGAATGGGTCATAACCCTATCAAAGCAGGCATCATATTGGTCATTATAATCCACGCCTTCGATGGGAATTTGCAATGCTTTTGCAGCCACCCACGCCACCAATTTCATGCGTTGTGACCCATCAGCGACAACAATGCCCTCCCAGTCTTGCTCCACTGCCAACTGCACCATGCGCTTGGCGGTTATATCCGCTTGATGCATAAGTGTCCCGTGCCTAGGCAAAGCTTTTGGGACCTCTAAGACAGTTAAGTGGCCACAAACCCTTTTGTCTGGATAGTAGATGGGATAATTCCCCACCTTACTCGGTGTTAGGGACACGATTTGCTCTGCTTCCTCCGCCAGCTTGCTCTTCCAGGCCAAACCTGGAATCTCCAAGTGTGATTTGGCATCAAACTGAGCCTCTATATTATCAAACTTTATTTTAAAATTCAATATCTTACCCAAAAATCCATACAGCATCACTGGCGCAGGTTTCTCACCACGGAAGCGTAAAAAACCCGTGATTTCTTCACCTCTAAAACCGTCATCGATCAAGCCATCGCAAAACAAAAACTCGCCTGCGGAGGCACTCATCGCCACTTTGCCATATTGATGAATGCGCCAATCACAAAGTGATGTTTCAAAACTAACTTTGGAGATGTCATCTTTGATAGTTGATGCCGCGTCCACTATTTGTAAATAAGGGAAACGTTCTAAATAAAACTGTAATGCCAAGGGCTTTAATAGCCCATTCATAGCCTGAAATTCAGCTGCGTTCACCTCTGCAGAGACACGTGCCTCTAACTCTATGTGCCCTTCTTCTAAACTTGATGTGTCACCCATGGCTGTCTCCCTTAACCATTATTTGATCCCATTTACGGCCTTCTTTTGTGACCGCGATTAAAGCATTTCGCTCCAGTTATTGGCCTGGTTTACTGGCATGCTTTCTGATTGCCTTGCCACTCATACCACAGCGGCGAATGGCAAGACGTGCAAGAGATTTCACAGCCACGACAGCCTTGCTCTTGCAAACAACGCACCCAACCTTTGCGTACGAGATGCTCAACCATCGGCGCTAACACACCTGCGTCTAACCCAAACACCACAGAAAGCTCTGCTGAGCTCACTCGCTGCTTATCATGCAGGTAAGCTCTAATTTCAGATAATAGCATGGCCATCCTCCAATCCCAACCCTTTATCCATAGGTCCTTAACCCCAAAACTTCCCGTTGCCACAAGGCCAACAATAAGCGATAACCCATGTAGACACTGGCTACGCAGCCTGTGAGCCATGCCATGGACAAGCCTACATGCGCAGAGATAGTCAGTAACTGATAACAAGCAATGGCAAAAACATAGGCTAGGCCAGTAGCCCAGAATACGGAAATTATTGCCCACGGCTTAGATACCTCACGGACAATGACCGCTAAAGTTGATAGACAGGGAAAATACAATAAGACGAATAACAAGTAGGAAAAGACGCTGGCGTCATTATGGAAGTAAAGTGCAAAACGCCCCATGGCACTTTCTATTTCTGCTCTTTCTGTGCTGGTACCTGATGACCAGCCCAATGCATGGGTAAAAGCGTGGCGCACCTGGGTGCCTTTGGCTTCCCAAGCTGCATACTCTTTTATTTCCTGGCCGAAGCCCTGACCCAATTGATTGGATTTATCATCATGGGTATACAAAGTATTGAGCGTGCCTATCACCACTTCTTTAGCAATGATACCACTGACTAAGCCTACAGTTGCCGGCCAGTTATCTTCTTCAATTCCCATAGGATTTAAAAGCACTGTGACAGATTTGCTAACGGCATGTAGAACTGGCTGTGCGCTTTTACCCGCCGGCAGCGTCAACAAACTTAAGATCAAACTCAAGGGAATGATGATACGGCCAGCTCGCTTCACAAAACCCAGCACTCGCCAATACACTTGACGCAACATTACTTCAGGTCTTGGCCAATGATAAGCTGGAAAAGTCATTAGCAATGGGCTTTCTGCTTCCCTCGTCAAAATGCGCCGCAGCAACCAGCCGGTAAAAATAGCGACGCCTATACCCAGAAGATACAGGCAAAAAATCACGTTTTGGCCACCTTCAGGAAAAAACGCACCCGCAAACACTGAAAAAATTGCCAGACGAGCGCTGCAAGACATAAATGGCACCATCATGGATGTCATCAAGCGATCTTTGGGAGAAGCCAAGGTGCGTGTTGCCATCACGGCAGGCACGTTACAACCAAAGCCAATGATCAAGGGCACAAAGGCCTTGCCAGGCAAGCCCAAAAACCGCATTAGCCTGTCCATAACAAAGGCGGCTCTGGGCATATAACCGCTGCCTTCGAGAAAGGCCAAATACAGATAAATTCCTAGCAATACTGGCAAGAATGTCAGGGTGGTGTTGATGCCACGCCCTATGCCTTCTGCCAGTATGTGCACCAACCACTCTGGAGCATCCAGGCCGTGTAAAAACACGGTGGTGCCATCTACCCATAGCCACTCAGTCAATAGGCCAACACTATCTTGCAACCCTCCCACCAAACTGATAGCAAAGACAAACAGCCCGTACATCACCATAATGAAAATAGGAATGCCCAAAAATCGGTGCAAGGCTAAGGCGTCTAAGCGATCGGTCCAAGCGGATGATTTTGGGGTACCTTGTAACAATATGGGCATTTGCTTGTTGATCCAAGTGTACATGGTATCGATGATCAATAGATCCACTTCTTGGCCAAGCTGGGCACCACAAGAGCTTTGCCATCGAGAAAGCAATTGTTTTTGATTGCCTGTGAGTTCGCTGAGCACACAAAAATCGCCACACAAGCACTGAATTGCTTGCCAGCGCTGACAGTGTCCCTCTTGCATTAAGGTTTCAATTGCTTGCTCAACCAAAGGCGGATATTGAATAGGCGATGCAGCTAATGGCTTTTCCAGCATCTCCATAATGTTTTTTTTCAGCCCAGCTAGACCTTTGCGCCTACTGCCTACCAGTGGCACCACCGGGCAACCAAGCAACTCTGATAAGCACTCTAACTGTAGTTGTGATCCTGATTTATCCAGCTGATCCATCATGTTGACAGCCACAACCATAGGTACACCCATCTCACACAATTGCAAGGTTAAATACAGCTGTGTTTGCAAATGGCTGACATCAAGAACATTGATGATCACATCGGCATGATTTTCGCGCAAAAACTTGTGGACCACGTGACTGTCTAAGCTTTGTTCTTCACTAAGGTGTGTCAGAGTAGTAATGCCAGGTAGATCGATAAGTGAAGTGGTCTGTTTAGCAAGATCCAAACAACCATGCTTAACATCTACTGTTACCCCTGACCAATTGCCGACTTTGGCTGTGCCGCCAGTAAGGGCATTGAATATTGTGGATTTGCCACAGTTGGGAAAACCTACCAAAACTACTTGGGGTGCTTTTGTTGGTTGGCTCATAATACCTCGAGTTGTAGGGGCTCTAATTCAAAGCGCCTCAACCCTAGCAAAAAGCCCCTAACCTTGATTTGAACAGGATCACCTAACGGTGCTAATCGAACCACTTCAAAAATGGTTCCAGGTGTTAGCCCCATGGATAGCAAACGTTGCCTAAGGCCTTTAGATGCTTCAACCGCTGAACGTACGCCAGTAATCTTTGCTTTGAAGCCGGGCTTGATTTTTGATGGAATGGATTTCACCAGCACACCAACACTCTTTTTTGAGAATGATTCTCATTATCAACTTTGCCGGCTAGGTGTCAAGGCCTTTTCAGTTTTTTTACGGTTATGGTATTTTTTCATAGCCCTGCTTGATCTAATGCCAACAATAAGCTATCCCGCAAATAGATCAATTGCCCATGAAAATAGTGCTCTGCATCGGGGTTTCTCAACAGCTTTTTCGGCTCAGCCAGTAATTCGTACCAAGCGTAAACCAAAGCAGGATCGACCACATCGTCCTGATCACCTTGCACTATCCACCAGGGATAGTCACCTCTGGTTATTTCAGCGAAGGGGTAGCGATCAACTGCTGGTGCCACGCTGACACATAGCCTTGCCTGTGACTCGTGAGCTAGTGCTGCAGCAACGTAGGCACCAAAAGAAAAGCCTATCAGCCATAATTCGTCGAAAGCCAGATGCTGCTGAAACCAATGGATAACTGCCCTTAAATCGTTTTGCTCGCCCACGCCTTCGGCAAAGCTACCTTCGCTGTTACCCACCCCACGAAAATTAAACCGTACAACAGCATGGCCGCGCTTGGCCATTGTTCGCGCCAGTGTTGTCACAACTTTATTCTGCATGGTGCCGCCATGTAATGGATGTGGATGGCACACAACGACACCTACTGATTTTTGTTCAACAGGTAGTGCTACCGGCTTATCAAGTACTACTTCAATACTACCAACAGGGCCAGCCACACAATGATGTGACTCATGGTGCTCTATCATTGCTCCCCCACAGAAATGGGGCATCTTAACATGACACGCTTAACTTAGCCATTTGGCATAATATCTCTTATGGATGCCGTTGAGCGCACCCACGGCT
>JAGYIW010000039.1 GCA_018402195.1 Gammaproteobacteria bacterium | reverse complement strand
ATATTGCACAGAACATTTGGGCAGAGTAGCTTCACCGAGAATTGCTGAGAATTGCTGTTTAGAAGCGACTGTTTTGGAATAATGTGTTAGACTGAAGTCATCTTCATTTTAGCGCGAATGTCACAGGGATGGTCAAGCGTTGTCACACTTTTTTCTTTGTAGCTTTGATATCGCTTGGTCTGGTGGCTTGCGATGATCAGGATCCTTGGAATAACCCCTATCCAAAAAATGCTGATAATGTCAAAGTGCTCTATACTTCTTTTCCTAGTGCTGTGGTGACGTTAGATCCTGCCAAAACCTACGTGGAAACAGGTTTGCAGGTGTTGCACCAAGTGGATGAGCCACCTTTGCAATATCATTATTTAAAGCGACCTTTTCAGCTGCAGCCTTTGGTGCTTACTGAAGTGCCAATACCACATTATTTTGATCAATGGCATCAGCCTTTGCCGCAAAATGCTCGCCACGAGGAAATTGCTTATACTCGTTATAATTTAGAGATTAAACCAGGGGTTTTATATGCGCCGCATCCGGCTTTTGCTAAGGATAAAGCCGGCCATTACCGTTATCATCATTTGCGTATGCGCGATTTGCAGGGTGTGTCGCACTTGTCTGATTTTTCCTATAGTGGCACACGTGAGCTTCATGCTGCTGATTTTGCCTATGCGATTAAACGTTTGGCCAGCCCCCAGGTAAATTCGCCGATTTTTGGTGTGATGGCGGAGTATATTTTTGGTCTGAATGATTTGCGGCAATCGTTGAAAAAAGTTAAGTCGGAGCAAGGTTATTTGGATTTGCGTCGTATGCCGTTGCCAGGGGTGAAAGTACTAGACGATCATCATTTGCAAATCACCTTGAAAGGCGAATACCCGCAGTTTTTGGCTTGGCTCACCATGGGATTTTTCTCGCCAATTCCGTGGGAAGCAGATCTTTTTTATAGCCAGTCTGGTATGCGTGAGCGTAATTTGACCTTTGATTGGTATCCCTTGGGCACGGGAGCTTATCAGTTGCAGGAGAATAACCCCAATCGACGCATGGTGTTAGTGCGCAATCCTAATTTTCGTTTAGAGCGTTTTCCTGCAGATGGCAGTGCTGAAGACAAAGAAAAAGGCTTTTTGCAGTTGGCGGGCAAGCGTTTACCCATGATTGATAAGCTTTACATGAGTTTGGAAAAAGAGAGTATTCCGCGGTGGGGGAAATTTTTACAGGGTTACTACGATGCTTCTTTGGTGTCAGGACAAAATTTTGATCAGGCCATTTATTTGGATGCCTTGGGCAGGGCTCAATTGAGTGAGGCCATGAAACAACAAGATGTTCGCTTGGAGATTTCTGTGCAGCCCGTGGTTTATTTCCTGGCTTTTAATTGGTTGGATCCCACTGTGGGAGGGGGAGGTGAATCACAGCGCAAGCTACGCCAAGCTTTGGCAATTGCTTTAGATTTTGACGAGTACGTGCAAATTTTTCTTAATGGCCAAGGTCGGCAGGGCAGAGCTTTGATTCCCCCGGGCATTTTTGGCTTTCGTCCCACGGCAGATGGTATTAACCCTGGAATTTACCGTTTTCAAGATGGTAAAATGGTGCGACGCTCTCTGGCAGAAGCTAAGCGTCTGTTGGCAGAAGCGGGTTACCCAAATGGCATCAATCCTAAAACAGGCACGCCGTTACGTTTGCATTTTGATGTTGCGGTAACAGGGCCAACAGCAACGGCTTATTTTGGGTGGCTCAATAAGCAATTCCAGCAGTTAGGTATTGATGTACAAGTGCATAATACCCAGTTTAATCGTTATCAGGAAAAAATTCGTCAGGGTGATTGCCAGATTTTCATGTCAAATTGGATGGGAGATTACCCAGATCCTGAGAATTTTTTGTTTCTCCTTTATGGTCCCAACGGGAAAAAAGAACATGGTGGTGTGAATGTCGCTAATTATAAAAATGATGAATATGATCGTTTGTTCGTGCAAATGAAGACCACGCCAAATGGACTTGAACGTCAAGCTACTATCGATAAAATGCGCAATATTGTGTATCGCGATATGCCAATTGTTGCATCATATTATCCTATTCATTTTAAATTGGTTCAGGCTTGGTCTGTGCCATCAAAACCTATTTCGTTGACAGGGGGATATGTCAAATATTTTGACCTTGATTCGCAAAAGCGCCTGCAATCACAAAAACGATGGAATCAGCCTAATACTACTTTGATATGGGTTTTTGTCAGTTTGATTGTACTTGGGGTTTTGATTGGAGTGGTGATTGTTAGGTGGCAAGGACGGATAAGCTTGATCTCCAGGTTTGATTTAAATGATGAGGATGACGCATGAGAAACTACTTTTTGCGCCGTTTGTTGTATTTGATTCCGATTTTAATCGGTGTGAATGTGTTAACTTTTTTGCTGTTTTTTGTTGTCAATACGCCTGACGATGTTGCGCGCATGCAGTTGGGCGCTAAGCATGTTACTGAAGAAGCAGTGGTAAATTGGAAACAAACCCATGGTTATGATAAACCTTTGTGGTTCAACGATAAAGCTCAAGGATTGGCCAAATGGACGGATACTTTGTTTGTGTCTAAATCCTTGTCTTTGTTTCAGTTTAAGTTTGGTGTGTCCAATCGAGGTCGTAGTATTTCTCGGGAAATTTTTGAACGTATGGGGCCTAGTTTGGCTTTGGCCATTCCTGCCCTATTATTGGCGATGTTAGTGAATGTTTCTCTGGCTTTGACCATGGTGTTTTTTCGTGGCAGTTGGTTTGATCGCGTGATGGTGGTTGTTTGTATAATGATGATGTCTATTTCCGGTCTTTTTTATATCATTGCAGGGCAGTATTGGATTGGCAAGGTATTGAAACTAGTGCCTTTGTCGGGGTATCTGGGTGGATGGGATTCATTTCGTTTTTTGATGTTGCCAGTTTTGTTGGCGCTGATATCAAGTCTTGGCCCAAATGTGCGTTGGTATCGCACTATTTTGTTGGAAGAAAGTGGTAAAGGTTACATGCGTACTGCCTTTGCTAAAGGGCTATCACCCATGCAAGTTTATGCCAGACATTTGTTGCGTAATGGACTTATTCCGATTATTACACGGGTGGTGGCTTTAATCCCATTGTTGTTTCTCGGGAGTTTATTGTTGGAATCATTTTTTGGTATTCCTGGGTTGGGTAGTTTTATTATTGATGCTATAGGTCAGCAAGATTTTGAAATCGTGCGTTCTATGGTTTTTTTGGGTACTTTGTTGTATTTGGTAGGACTGATGTTAACGGATTTGGCGTATGTGTGGGCAGATCCTCGCATACGGTTGGAATGATGTGCTAGGAAAGGTATACAGCCATGGTGGTTTTGTGGACAGATGCTTTATTGTGGCTCATTGTCCTAGGCGTTGGACTTGCTTGGGCTGTGAGTCAGCGTAGGGCAGTGAAGGCGCGTTGGCGAGCGGTTTTTGCTTCGCCTCAGGCTATTTGTGCTTTTATTATCATGATCATTTATTTGGCACTAGGCCTTATGGATTCTATCCATTTTAAGCATCACAAAGACCCTGATCAGCCGGCGCAAGTGGTGAGTTTGTTAGATAAAGCAACAGGGTATCTGAATGAGCAGATGGAGTTGACTTATTCTGAGCCGTTGGCGTTGACATCTTTTTCTGAGAGCATGCAGATTGACCCGAGAACACAAAAGCCTGTTTGGCAGAAATCTCGCCTTCACTATATCAATGCTGACATTGGTGATGTCGCTACACGTAACCAACACATTGGTAAAGCTGCTTTGGCAGCTTTGGTTGTAGGGTTTGTGTTGTTGGCTGGTTTTTGGTTGGGATCACGTGCTTTGGCTTTTAGGCGGAATCCAGGTGTTTCACAATGCGCTACCCGTGTTCAGTGGGTGTGGTGGTGGAGTCTCACGTTTATGGCTGTGTTTATAACTTTCGTGGCTATTTTAGCCCAAGATTTCCATGTCTTAGGGACTGATCAAGTTGGGTTGGATGTCTTGTACAAAGTGGTGAAAAGTGTGCGTACTGCACTGATTATTGGTTTGGTAACTACTTTGATGATTTTGCCGTTTGCTTTGTTTCTTGGTTGTTCAGCCGGCTATTTTGGTGGCTGGATTGATGATGTGGTACAGTATGTTTACACCACTATCAGTGCTATTCCTAGCGTTTTGTTGATTGCTGCTATGGTGTTGTCTTTGCAGGTTTACATGGCAGCGCACCCCGAAGGATTTGGTAGCATGGTTGAGCAAGCGGATATCCGCTTGCTTTTTTTGTGTGCGGTGCTGGGTCTAACCAGTTGGACCACACTTTGTCGCATGCTTAGGGGAGAGACTTTAAAGCTAAGAGAATTGGAATTTGTTCAATCTGCCCGGGCGTTAGGTAGTTCTTCTTGGCGTATCATTGTTCGGCATATTATGCCTAATGTCATGCATTTGGTGCTGATTGCTTTGGTGTTGGATTTTAGCCAATTGATTTTGTTTGAGGCTGTGCTTTCCTATATTGGTGTTGGCGTTGACCCCACAACTTTGAGCTGGGGAACATTGATCAACAGTGCTAGGATGGAATTGGCGCGAGAGCCAGTGGTGTGGTGGCCATTGCTTAGTGCGTTTGTGTCCATGTTGGGCTTGGTATTGGCAGTGAATGTGTTTGCTGAATCGGTGAGAGAAGCTTTTGATCCGCATGGTCATACAGGTTCGGAGAGTTAGGGATAAGTGATGGATGAAGTGGTGTTACGGCTGGACCGATTGAGTTTAGGCTTTCAGGATGGGGCAAAGCTGCATTTGACAGTGCATGATTTGAGTTTGACTTTGTGGCCTGGGCAGATGTTGGCGCTTGTGGGGGAGTCTGGCAGCGGTAAATCGTTGAGTGCTTTGTCAATATTACAGTTATTGCCTAGTCAGGCAAGAGTGTCCCAACAGAGTATGATTTGTTTGGGGAGTCAGGATTTGCTTCAACTGTCTGCCAATCGCATGCAAACCATTCGTGGTGGACGCATAGGGATGATTTTTCAGGAAGCCTTAGATGCTTTTAATCCTGTGCGGCGTTTGGGTGATCAGATTGGTGAAGTGTTGCGTTTGCATCAGGGTTTGAAAGGTCAGGTGTTGTATTTGCGTGGGTTGGCTTTGTTAGAAGAAGTGGGTTTGGATGATGCGGGTAGATGTTGGGATGCTTTTCCCCACCAGCTTTCAGGGGGAATGCGTCAGCGTGCCATGATTGCCATGGCTTTGGCAGGCGACCCTGATTTTTTGATTGCTGATGAGCCAACCACGGCTTTGGATGTGACATTGCAGGCGCAAGTGATGGCTTTGCTCAGTCAGCTTAAGCAAGTGCGCAATATGGGGATTTTGTTTATTACGCATGATTTGCCTCTGGTGGCAAAGTATGCTGATGATGTGGCTTTGATGCGTGAAGGGAAATTGCTTGAAATGCAGCCGGCTAAAGCATTTTTTCAATTGCCGGAAACAGAGTATGGCCGTAATTTATTGACTGCGCTGCCTGATAGTCGTGTCAAACGTTTAGCTAAACCAGCTAAACCTAGGCGGGGGCTGTTAAAGGCAGAAAATATACAGATCCAGTATGGAAGTAGTAGAGGTATTGTTCGCGCTGTTGACGGAGTGGATTTAGTCTTGTCTGCGGGAGAAACTTTGGCTGTGGTAGGGGAGTCAGGCTCGGGCAAGAGCACTTTGGCCAGGGCATTAATGCACTTGCTGCCATGGCATGATGGCAGCATAAGCTTTCTTGGTGAGTCTATGCGTAAACCGAAAAGGGCGCAGTTGCAGGCTTATCGTCAGCAGGTGCAAATGGTGTTTCAAGACCCATATCAGTCTTTGAACCCTAGGCATTTGATTCGTGATATTGTTTTGGAAGGTCTGGACGTGCACGGCAAACGTTTGCACCGTCAGAAACGCGATGCTAGGGCGTTACAGTTGCTGATGCAAGTGAGTCTTGGAGAGGATTATCTCATGCGCTACCCGCATGCTTTGTCAGGTGGGCAGCGTCAGCGTGTTGCCATTGCTAGGGCTTTGGCACTGAATCCCCGTGTGCTGATTTGTGATGAGCCTACCAGTGCGCTGGATGTTTCTTTGCGCAAGCAGGTATTGGATTTGTTGCTGGATTTGCAGCAGCAATTCGGCTTGGGCATTATTTTAATTACCCATGATTTTGCTGTGGTGCGGTATATGGCCGATAGGGTGATGGTGATGAAGAATGGTCGCGTGGTAGAGACAGGTTGCGCACAGACGATGTTGAAACAGCCACAACATGAGTACACACAAGCTTTGCTTAATGCTGTGCCAGGTTGATGGTGTTATTGGACCTACAGATCCTAGGGGCTTACTTCACCTTCCTGATATGGACGATGTTGAGCTCAGGGCCGTGAAGCGTCAACTGGGGACCTAGCAATTTCTCCCTGATATTGCTATAGTTAAAGATACAATATCTAATTTCAACAGGAAAGGGGCATGAAACCAACAGTTACTTTTCAAGATTTCTCAAAAGCTAGAAAGGCATGGCAGCAGCTCTACAGTACGGGCTCACTTTGGTTTATCGGGGCCAGACTCACAGTGCTGGGCATTGCTGTTTGTGTTTTGTTGTCAGCGCCAGTTTTGGGTTTTATGTTCTTTGGTGTTTCTATCTTCTGTACTTTCATGGATATTCGTAAGCATTGGAAAGCTGACTTGATGGTTTTCGATACTCAAGTAGAAGGGGGAGATGAGCATGTTAACTTAAGGTGGAAAACCAAGCATTTCAGTCGATTGCTAGTGGCTAAGCACAATCGTTTTAATTTGTTTGGGAGCTTTTCTCATTGGTTGACTTTAGGCGCCCTTTTAGCTTTGATGATTGTGCCTACTGGTGGCATGGCATTCTTTGTGTCCTTGGGTTTGTTAGCATTTGCTATTGGTTTACGCGTGGTTATGTTCAGTGTTGAGTTTGTCGGTGGGAGCAATCATGCAGATTCCAGAAAACACATGCGCTTTGCGAGCATTG
>JAGYIW010000038.1 GCA_018402195.1 Gammaproteobacteria bacterium | reverse complement strand
GAGGATATGGTTGACCTTAATTATCATCTTAAAGAGCAGTCTTCAGCACAGATTATGGCAGAAGCCTCCTTTTCACGCATGACTGGTTTTATCTACCGTTTTTCCTTATCTCAAGATAACTTCCTAGGCACTGGACGTTCTGTGGCGCTATCCACCAGCAGAAGTAAGAGTAGCTCTTCTATCAATATGAGCTATGCCAATCCATTTTTTACAGAAGAAGGCATGAGCCAAAGTATCAGCATTTATAGAACTGAAACTCAACCAGGTCGTATTGCTCAATCTGATTATGTGCGCAATGTCATGGGTGCCAACATGTCTTACGGTTACCCAGTCAGCGACTATACCCGTGTCTATTTAGGGCTCAACTTTGAATACAGTGATTTGGTGGGTGGTGCTGCACCTGCAGCAGAGATAGCAGCTTTTACAGCAAAGCACGGTACCCAATTTAATCAAGTCGAATTGACGACTGGCATCAATTTTAATAATTATGATAACGCCTTCTGGCCTAGAAAAGGTCTCAATCACGGAG
The DNA here is from genome assembly GCA_018402195.1 of Gammaproteobacteria bacterium. GTDB lineage: Bacteria > Pseudomonadota > Gammaproteobacteria > M30B25 > M30B25 > M30B25. The sequence goes on along the minus strand of JAGYIW010000038.1, from coordinate 6,827 downwards.
TCAGCATTAAATACAGCCCTCCAGTTTTTGGCAAAAGCCTGCATTATTATCAAGCGAAATGGGGTGTGAAGTGGTACCAGCCTGTCGCGCATAGCATAGTTTTTAATGCCAACGCCAGCATAGCTTCTGGCAACGGTTTAGGTAGCACAAAGTCCTTGCCATTCTTTGAACACTATTATGCAGGCGGCATAGGCACAGTAGCAGGTTACGACTCTTACTCATTGGGGCCTAAAGATTCTAAAGGACGCTCGTTTGGGGGTAACTTACAAACCTTGGCTAGCATGAATTTGATCTTTCCTAACAATTTGGGTGATAATGTTAGGACAGCATTGTTCTTTAATGCAGGGAATGTGTTCGAAGATAACTTTGAAGTAGATGCACTGCGCTATTCAGTGGGATTGAGTCTTACTTGGAAGTCTATCATGGGGCCATTAGAGTTTGTCATTTCCAAACCTATTGGTGAGCAACTGGGCGATGCCACACGCACATTCGATTTTGCTATTGGGTTAGGTGTTTAATTATATGAGGAGAATACAAATGAAAAAATGGGTATTTCTATTGGGATTGGCAGCCAGTACTGCCATGGCACAATCTTTGAATATCGCTGTTGCTGACATGAACAAAGTCATACAAACATCACCACAGATGGTTGCTATTCAGTCTGACTTGGATAAGAAATTTTCGCCACGTCACAAAAAAATCATGGCAAAAATGGAGCTCGCAAAGGCTGATAATGAAAAGCTTCTAAAAGAAGGCAATGTCATGAAATCATCAGATCGACAGGCGTTGACTAACACCATTAACCAAGCTAGGGAAAGCATCATGGCTGAGCAAGCCAAGTTTCAGGAAGACTACGAAAATGCCAGACAAGCTGCATTGAAAAGCTTATTGGAGAAAGTCAATAAAGTCACAACTGATCTGGCCCAGGCTTCACACTACGACATGATTTTGAATCGCGTGGCTGCGCCTTTCGCTGCTAATAGCTTAGATGTAACCGACGATTTGATTAAAAAGTTGAAAGAAATAGGCTAAGAGGTTGGCATTAAATGACAACAAAAAGTTACACACTTGCTGAGATTGCCAAATACGTTAGTGGTGAGTTGAAAGGTGATCCCCAGCGGGTTGTAACTGGTATCATGTCCATCGTCAAAGCAAACCAAGACCACATCACGTTCCATGTAGGCGCCACCTATGATAGTTACTTGTCGACGACCCAGGCGGCGGTTATTCTGAGTGCAGATGCTCAAGCTTTGTGTCAGTCAGATGTGATTATCTGTGAGTCGCCTTATTTGGCCTATGCAAAAGTCGCCCACATGTTCATGCCTGATTCAGTGATGGATGAAGGCACTCATCCTTCAGCACAGATTGATCCTAGTGCCAGTATCGATAAAAGTTGCAAGATTGGTGCCAATGTGGTGATTGGCCCAGATGTGGTGGTACGTGAGGGTTGTACCATAGAAGCTGGTACCGTTATTGCTGGGCACTGCCAAATAGGTAAAGGCTGTCAATTGATGGCCAATGTTACCTTATACCGAGATTGTCTGATTGATGATGAAGTTACCATCCATAGTGGTGCAGTGATTGGCTCGGAAGGTTTTGGTCATGCAGAGGATGCCAATCAGCATTGGGTGCTGATTCCTCAATTAGGTCGTGTGGTTATAGGCAGAAAAGCTGAAATTGGTGCCAATACTACCATTGACCGTGGAGCTCTTGACGATACTGTTATTGGTGAGGGAGTAGTTATCGACAATTTAGTACAAATTGCCCACAATGTTGTGATTGGCGACCATACTGCTATCGCTGCCTGCGTAGGAATTTCTGGCAGTGTCACTATTGGAAAACACTGTAAAATTGCTGGGCAGGTAGGTATTGTAGGGCACTTGACCATCACCGATCATGTTATTTTGCTGGCCCGCTGCGTGGTAACCAAATCTATCACCAAGCCAGGTGTATATTCAGGTTCTATTGGCTGTCAAGAACGCAGGGAGTGGAATAAAAATGCAGTCATATTTAGGCAGTTACATAAATTTTTTGCACGCCTTAAAACAGAGGAAACCGCTTAAATGATCATGGGAATTGACGAAATCCTAACTTACTTGCCTCATCGCTACCCATTTCTCATGCTGGATAGGGTAACTGAGGCTGAGCCAGGCAAGGTGATTCAAGGCTACAAGTTAATTTCTGCTAACGAACCTTTTTTTCAAGGCCATTTCCCAGCTAGGCCTATCATGCCAGGTGTGCTGATGATAGAAGGTATGGCACAAATAGCGGGTATACTTATCTACCTAACCAGCAATGTGACGCCAGGCCCTGAGCCTAAGTTTGTATTGGCTGGTGTTGAACGAGCACGCTTCAAAAAAGTGGTGATTCCTGGCGACAAACTCGAATACGAAGCAGTGCTGGTCAAAGGTAAACGCGGTTTGTGGAAGTTCGACTGTACGGCATCAGTACTAGGAAAAGTAGTCGCTAGTGCAACAATATTGAATGCGGAGATTGGTGAATGATCGATCCCACAGCAAGGGTGCATGCCTCTGCCAAGTTAGCTAACGATGTGGTTGTGGGGCCATGGTCTGTCGTTGGCGCTGACGTGGTATTAGGGGAGGGAACTGTCGTTGGCAGCCACTGCAACATTCAAGGACCAAGTGTTTTTGGTAAAAATAATCGCATTTATCCATTTTGCTCTCTGGGAGAACTAACCCAAGATAAAAAAGCAAAAGGTGGAAAGACACACTTGGTTGTGGGCGATAACAATAATTTTCGAGAATTTGTCACAGTCCACCGGGCTACCGATAGCGGCGATGAAACGCGTATTGGCAGCCATAATCATTTGATGAACTATTGCCATGTGGCGCATGATTGTATTCTTGGTGATCATATAGTCATGTCAAACAATGCCACTTTGGCTGGTCATGTCATTGTAAAAGATCATGTGATTCTTGGCGGTTTTGCAGCAGTACATCAGTTTGTACAAATTGGTGAATATGTTTATGTTGGTGCCAAGTCAGCTGTTTACATGGATATTATTCCCTGCGTGACTGTTGCTGGGGAGCGTGCCCGTGTTTTTGGCTTGAACAATGTCGGTTTACGGCGCAATGGTTTTGATAGGGATGCAATGAAAGTAATCAAGCAGGCATATGGGATTGTATTTCATGCTGGTTTATCAAAGGAAGATGCCTTGGCTGCCCTTGTGCCATTGGCAGAGACGCCCATTGTGCAGAAAATGATTGATGCCATGCGTGCTTCAACACGTGGAATTGCCAGGGAGGAGAAGGGGGTTGTCACAGAAGCATAGCTTGAAATGGTTACTCATTGATTGCTCACAACAGCGCCTGATGTTGATGAGTGGGAGTAAAATTCGGCGTATTTTTCCAGTAGCCACAGCATCTGCAGGCCTGGGTGAGCGAGTTGACTCAAAAAAAACGCCTAGAGGATGGCATGCTATTGCTGAAAAGCATGGTGATGACTGTCCGTCTAATGCAGTATTTGTCGGTAGGCGCTGGACCCAGGAGTTGTATTCACAGGAGTTAGACAATAAAAATCCAGAAAGAGACTGGATATTAACTCGTATCCTTTGGCTTCAAGGTATGGAGCCGGGTAATAATCAAGGCAAAGGTTGTGATAGTTACACACGCTACATTTATATCCATGGTGCACCAGAAGCTAAAGTGAATCGAGGTCGAAGTACTCAAGGCTGCATCAATTTGACCACACCAGCGATGCGAATACTGTATAAACTGGTTGAAGTTGGCACACCTGTGCATATAGCAGAATCAGTAAGACAGAACGATTTCCACATTTTACTCGAAAAAGCCCACCAGGTTCAGGATAAATTTCATCAGCCGGTAGAGCAATGATATTGATCGAGCAGGATTATCCTTTTCTTGTCATTGATTTCGCTGGCAGGATCCTGACAGCCGAAGATAAGGCACTTTTGGCTCACCCTATAGTAGCTGGGGTAGTCCTTTTCGCTAGGAATGATCAAGCACCGGAAGGATTGCAGCAGCTTTGCCAGTCCATCAAAGCCATTAATCCTGAAATTATTATTATGGTAGATCAAGAGGGCGGTAAAGTGCAGCGCTTGCATGAAGGCTGTGGCGCTTTACCAACCATGTATGCCTTGGGGAAAGGCTATGAAAGTGATCCTGAAGCATGCAAAGACAAAGTGAGACGAGCCGCCAAAGAATGTGCAAGTTATCTCCATGCCTGTGGTATTGATTTAAATTACGCACCTGTGCTGGATTTACATCAGGAACGGAGCGAGATTATTGGTCAGTTAGGAAGAGCATTTCATCACGACCCAAACATTATTAGCTTATTGGCAAGTATTTGGATTGAAGAACATCATCGTCAAGGCGTTTGGGTGACAGGCAAACATTTTCCTGGGCATGGCTGTGTGGTGGGAGATAGCCATCTTACCGAGGTAGTTGATCATCGCACAGCTGAAGAAATCAAAGGGCAAGATATGCAGCCCTATCAAGCATTAAAAGATCACTTGGATGTTATCATGACTGCGCATGTAATTTATCCCAAATGTGACAAGTTAACAGCCACTTTATCACCATATTGGCATCGAATACTACGTGAGGAAGTAGGCTATCAAGGTTTAGTCGCAACAGATTGTCTTAGCATGAACGGCATTACTGGTGGGTATCTAGAAAACCTTGAGTCAGCGTTATCAGTAGGGTGTGATTTTGTTTTGATGTGTAACTGTAGAGAAGATGTTAAGAGCTTACTAGAAAATGAATTTAAAATTAAACACCACCAGGCTTTATCCCGCTTAAAAACTAAGGTAAAATGATTAAATGAACTGGAAAACCACGTTGCTTGATTTATTCACCCAATCTCAGGATGAGACCTGGCTGTTACATGTTTTGATAATTTTTGCCCTAACCGTACTTGCTGCTCTGTGCAAAAAAATTATTTACAAACGGATAACTGACGCTGCAGAAAAAACTGATGCGGTATGGGATGAGTGCCTGATTCACGCAACAACAGGGCCATTATCGGTCATGCTCTGGGTGCTAGGGTTGTTTTTTATTGCGCATATCACTGCCAATCATTTCGGCGCTTCTGAAACCATCATTAAAAGCTTACAAACCAGCAAGTCATTGATTTTATTTGTGTTGCTTTCATGGTTTATGATCGACCTAGTGCGTCATACAGAAAATGATTATATTGCTCAAAGTCGCAAAGGTAAAACCAAGCTCGATCAAACCAGCATACGAGCCATTAGTCAAATATCACGCATCATAGTTACCATTAGTATTGGCCTTATATCACTAGACATGTTGGGTGTACCAACTGCTGGTATTATGACGGCTGGGGGAATTGGCGGTGTGGCGGTAGGTTTTGCATCCAAGGATCTACTAGCCAATGTATTTGGTGGCTTGGTGATATATTTGGATAGGCCTTTTGCTATAGGTGATTGGATCAAAATTGCCGATAAAAAGCTTGAGGGTACAGTTGAACAGATTGGCTGGCGAACCACGATGCTAAGAACGTTTGACAAGCGGGCACTTTACATACCCAATGGGATATTCCTGTTGGCGAGCATTGAAAACCCATCGCGCATGACCAATCGCCGCATTAAGGCAAGTGTTGGGCTACGTTTTCAAGATGTTAACAAGATCAAATTTCTGCTGGGAGAAATTGAGCAGATGCTTCAAGCCAGAGACGATATTGATACCACACAAACTCTGTATGTGCGTCTTACTGAAATTGCTAATTCATCACTGAATTTTACTATATACTGTTTTACCAAGAGCACCAATTGGGTTAAGTTTCTGGAAGTACAGCAAGACGTTTTGCTAAAGGTGCTACAAATGGTGCAAAATCACGATGCTGAATGTGCTTTTCCTACCACCACATTGCACATTGCTGGTGCTGATGAATCATCTGGCGCTATTGTTGGCAAGCCTAAGAAAAAAATCCCCAAGGAACCATGATGATCCAAGCTGAGCTAGACGATTTAATGTCGCGATCCAGTGTGATATTTTCTAAGGAAGAGCTAGAGAAAGCTTCACAAGCGATAGCTAAAGCTATTACTGAGGATTTTGCTGATAAAAATCCGATTATTCTTTGCGTTATCAATGGTGCCATCGTGCCAATGGGGCAAGTGTTAACGCATTTACATTTCCCCATGCAGTTAGATTCAGTGAGAGCTAGCCGATATCACGGTGAAGTGGAGCCAGGCAAGATGCTGACATGGCATGCGAAGCCATTGTTGGACCTGCAGGGTCGGCATGTATTGATCTTTGATGATATTCTTGACGGTGGCATCACACTGAAGGGTATAGTCGCCTATTGTAAAGAGCTAGATGCTGCTTCAGTAAAAACTGCAGTGATGATTGACAAATTAGGGCAAAGAGATGCAAGCGGGTTAAGCAAAGCGGACTACACTGGCCTTGAAGTTGATGGCAGTGCCTTCCTGATTGGCTACGGCATGGACTACAAAGGTTACCTGCGTAATCTCCCTGAAGTTCGTAAGGTTGACTAGTACAGCAAATTTTTGTTTGCACAACACAAAATTTTAGCCATCCCTGGTCCAGGCATAGCTTACTGTCACATAAATTGACACACAGGCTTAGACAAGAATTTATCAACATGAGCTGCCATGTCTATAAAAAATCAAGGCGTGTGGGGGCATTATATTCATTTTGACTTGCATAATGGTGTCAGTTGCGTATGATGACCTTTTGAAAATCACCAATTTGCGCCCGTAGCTCAGCTGGATAGAGTACCTGGCTTCGAACCAGGTGGTCGGGAGTTCAAATCTCTCCGGGCGCACCATGCTAAAATTACATATCATAGTAGAAATGACTGTATCA
>JAGYIW010000037.1 GCA_018402195.1 Gammaproteobacteria bacterium | reverse complement strand
AAGCTACGACCCGCGTGCCGCCATCATGCGCGAGACTTGCCATGAAGTTCTGAGGGCAGCAGGTGCAGACAACCCAGTTTTTGAATTGGCCATGGCCTTAGAAACCATTGCCCGAGAAGATGATTACTTTGTCAGTCGCAACCTTTACCCCAATGTAGATTTTTACTCAGGCATAACGCTAAGCGCCCTAGGTATTCCCACATCTATGTTCACCGTTATGTTTGCATTAGCTCGCACTTCTGGCTGGGCAGCACACTGGCTAGAGATGCACGCACAAGGATTGATGCTCGGTCGCCCACGTCAACTTTATACTGGACCAATAAAACGAGACTTGGCTTAGGCAGAATAGTACCTCAGCCTTGTAGCACGCCATGAATCACGCCGCATTTATCGGTAAGTCTAAGTTAATCGATGTCATTACGACACAGTTTCACATAACTGCCTGCCTTTGGCCGTTTTCAGGGCAACAACTATGGGTGTAACTCACGTACTAGCTGAATGATAGGGATGAAATCATCAGCACCTTCAAGGTTCTCACTTAAGAACCACTGAAAAAGTTGCTGATCTTCCAATTGCAGAAGTTGCTCAAACAGTGCTTTTTCATTAAAAGAAAGTACATGATAATGGCGGTCAAAAAAATCTGTCAGGATACTGTCTAATTCCAACATACCGCGCCGACATCGCCATCTCACCCGATTACTGGCATCTTGCTCATCAGTTTGCATTATTCTTCTATGCCACCTTTACCGTAAGACTCTTTGAGACAAAAAGATAAAATCACACAAATGGCCAAAGCAATTGGAATAAGCGCAAGACCAATCTGATAATCCACCAATTGATTAAATTGATCGCCAGCATGCGCCACCCCTTCCCGCCATTGCTGACTCATGTCAACCAAAATACCCACCAAGGGCTGAAAGGCCAAACCACTAATCATCACACACATATTGATAAAAGCAATGGCGCTGGCTGACATGTACTCAGGACAGTTCTCACGCCCCAGCACAAAGCAATTGATCTGTACCGCAGACACAAAGCCAAACATCAGCAAAACAAATCGCATTAAATCAAGACTAACGCCTGGCAAAAAGAACACGACCAAACTCAAACCAAATGCCAAAGTACTTCCAATCACCAGTGGCAATTTACGCGATTTCAAGGCATCAGACACCCAGCCAGCAAAAGGTGCGCCAACCAGCCAGCCAGCAAACACCATCGTATTGGCACTTACTATCTGACTCTCTGTGGCACCAGGGTAAAGATGCCCCAAGTACTGAATACCCCACATTTCTGCAAACACAGACAAAGAGAAAAACAAAATCATCCCAATGAAGCCACTCAGCCACATTTGTCCATTGCCAATGATTTGTTTAAAACCACCAATCATGCTACTCATGGACTCAAAGTCACGGTGATCGTCTCCTCCTGCTGTAGAAGAATGATGGTCTCTAACCACCAACCAAATAAGAGGGGTCAATAATGCTCCCAGTAAACTAAAGTAATAAATAGTCTCCTGCCAGCCCACAGACTCAATCAAAGCCATCATGCCTAAGTTGCCCGCCATGGCGCCAACCATACCCAAAGCAGTGGTAAAGCCAGCAAAAAAAGCAAAATGGCGCGCTGGCAACCAAATAGCCGCTAATTTCAGGACTCCTACAAAGGCAAAAGCACTACCAAAACCAATCAAAAAACGACCAAATGAAGCCCAAACAATCGTATTAGAAACACCAAAAATGAAGCTTCCTACTGCACAGCACAACACCGCTAAGGTCATGACTCGGCGTGGACCAAAATAATCAATCACTGGGCCAACAACCAACTGCATGGGTGTATAAGCCCAATAATAATAAGCTGACAAAATACCAAGGCCACTGGCAGAAATGCCGTAGAACTGCTCTAGCTGCTGAATCATCAAACTTGGTTCAATGCGCAGCAAATATTCGTAACAGTAAAAAAGAGATCCTAACATACAGACCGCCCACCCAAACCAGAGCGACCTATTATGTTGCTGTATCATAAATCACCTCTTCAGATTCGTTGTAAACCATTTGCCTTGGCACACGCTCACTGACTTGACACATAAGCTCATAGGCAACGGTACTAGCTGATCGTGCTATTTCTTCGATCGGCAAATTAGCCCCCCATAGTAACACAGAATCACCAACTTTTGCACCCTTGCAGTCAGTTAAATCAATATGGATTAGATCCATAGACACGCGCCCCACCAATGGACATCGCTTGCCATTGACCATCACTGGCGTCCCTGAAACCGCATGCCTAGGGTAACCATCACCGTAACCAATAGACGCAATACCTATAATGGCATCACGATAACATTGCCAACTCAAGCTATACCCTATTCGCTGACCTTTTTTCACGGAAATAATAGTGACAATACGTGAATATAAACTCATGACTGGGCGCAGACCACATTCTTTGGCACAACGGTGGTCCAGAGGCGAAGCTCCATAAACCATCAAGCCTGGCCTTACCCAATCACCATGTGATTTAGGCCAAGCTAAAATCCCTGCAGAATTTGCTAACGAGCGCTCGCCTGGTAATCCAATCAATGCCTCATGAAAACGGTGTATTTGCCTTGAAGTTTCCGTACTGGCAACATTACTGGCCCAGGCAAAATGCGTCATCCAGTGTATAGGGCCATGGCAGCATGGCAATGTTGCCACTTGCTGGTAAAGCGATTCAGCATCTCCGTAAGGAAATCCCAAACGATTCATGCCTGTATTTATCTTAATCCACAAACGCAAAGGTGACGCTTTTGACAAACGCTTCAACAAATCAAGCTGCCCTTGTCTATGCACCACCAGCTCCAGATGATACTTTACCGCCAAAGCCAACTCTGTCGCATCAAGGACACCTGACAGCAAAACAATGCGCTTTTCTGGCATGATACGACGCAATTTAATGGCTTCATGAATACAATGTATGCCGAAGGCATCGGCATCCTTCAATGCACTAGCCACCACCACTGTGCCATGCCCATAAGCATTGGATTTAAGCATGATCATAATCTGGGCTCCCGAAGCTGCAACTTTGGCAACACGGTAATTTTGCTTTAATGCATTGAGATCAATTTTTGCCCAAACGCGTCTACCCACTAAAAGGACTCCTCCTTGTGAATGCCCGAGGTAAAATTCTCAAAGCGTGTATACTGCCCAAGAAAAGCCAAACGCACTTTGCCAATGGGGCCATTTCTATGCTTGGCCACAATCACTTCTGCAGTGCCTTTATCTGTCGTTTCTGGATGATAAACTTCATCCCGATAAATAAACAAAATAAGATCAGCATCCTGCTCAATAGCACCAGATTCTCTAAGATCTGACATGATAGGGCGTTTGTCTTGACGTTGCTCCAAGCCCCTATTCAACTGCGAAAGCGCTAACACCGGCACCCCAGCTTCTTTAGCTATCCCTTTGAGGGATCTAGAAATTTCAGAGATCTCTAAAGTACGATTTTCCTTCATCCCCGGGACCTGCATTAACTGTAGATAATCCACCACAATAGCACCTAATGGGCCATGCTGCTTGATAACTCGACGTATCCTAGCGCGCATTTCGGTAGGACTCAAAGCTGACGTATCATCTATAAACATTTTTGAATCAGACAACATACTCACCGAAGAAGTCAATCTCGGCCAGTCATCATCAGACAATTTACCTGTACGCACTTTGTTTTGATCAATTCGGCCCAAAGATGACAACAACCGCATAGCCAAGCTATCACCTGACATCTCCATACTAAATATCAAAGCAATCTTTTTACTCTTAATCGCCACTGATTCAGCAATATTCATAGCAAATGATGTCTTCCCCATGGAAGGCCTACCCGCAATGACAATCAAATCTCCGGCATGCATACCAGCAGTCATCCTATCAAGGTCAGTAAATCCAGTGGGTGTGCCAGCTAACTCACCCTTAGATCGGTATAAAGCATCAATACGGTCAGTCGCTTGGGCAAGAAAAGTACTGATTTGCGTTGGCTCATTGCCACGCATATCTTGATCACTGACTTTGAAAATAGCAGTCTCGGCAGCCTCAACAATATCATGACAGCTACGGCCATCTGGTGAAAACGCCATAGAAGAAATATCATGACTCACTTGAATGATTTGCCGAAGCACTGAACGCTCACGAACAATGGCGGCATAGCTGTGAATGTTAGCCGTGCTAGGAGTATTATTTGCTAACTCAAAAAGATAAGCTTCGCCACCGGCTTTTTCTAATAGATCTCGCACCTTGAGGGCTTCAGAAACCGTTAAGACATCAAATGGCTCGCCCTTTTCGGCCAGTTTTTCCATCACTCGGAAAATAACTTGATGCTGCAGCCGGTAGAAATCTTTATCACTTAGAGTACCAGCAATGCCATCCCAAGCAGCAGGCACCAACATAAGCGCTCCAAGCACCGACTGCTCAGCTTCTGTAGAATGGGGCACAACACGTGTTTGCTTTTGCCCAGACTGTGGGGATGCGACTTCTGTTAGCATGGGTTGCACGGCGTCTATCCTGTGGTTTTGATTATGCAGGGAGCAGACATCAAGCCCTGACTATACCACTAGGATCCTTCAGCCGCTACCTGCAAAGGCACTTCACAAGTGATATCTGGGTGTAATGATAAAACAACCTGATAATCACCAACGTGACGAACCTGCTCTTTAGGCATAATAACCTCTTGCAGCTTAACTTCAACCCCTTTCTCTGCAAGTAGCTCAACCACTTTGGTGCCAGGTACAGCACCATAGAGCTTACCTTCATCACTGGCACGGCATGCTAATTCCAATGCAAGACCTTTCACTTTGTCCGCCCTAGCTTGAGCCAGCGACAAGCGCTCCTGCTCTTTTGCTTCTAAATCAGTTTTTCGCGCTTCCACACTCTCAACATTAGCTGGTGTCGCTGTCATGGCTTTTTTCTGTGCCAACAAAAAGTTTCTGGCATAACCATCTCTTACTTGAATCACCTGACCAACATCTCCAAGCCCTTTAATGCGTTCTACCAGAATTACTTTCATTTGATATCTCCCATAACCAGAATAACACAGCTTGACTGGATCATTCTCTGATTAGTGTGCGCACGCTGCGCTACATGTACTACTTGTGTGAATCACAGTAACGCATCAAGGCCAAAAAACGAGCTCTTTTGATCGCTTCAGTCAATCTGCGCTGATATTTCGCTTTGGTACCCGTGATACGACTGGGAATAATTCTACCCGTTTCAATAACGTAGTTTTGTAACATCGCGATATCTTTGTAATCTATCTCTGTTGCGCCTTCTGCACTAAAGCGACAATATTTTTTTCTTCTATTCACGGCCATGTTTTTTCCTCTTTCAATCAATTATGCAACAGCTTCTTCAGCATGTTCACCATGCTTCATCCCAATTTTTGGCGTTGCCACCATGGGAGAAGGCTCCGTAATCGCAGAATCTTTCTTCAATACCAAACAACGGATTACAGCATCATTGTATTTGAATAATTGCTTCAGCTCATTGACAACATCAATAGAACATTCAATATTCATCAAAAGATAGTGAGCTTTACGAACTTTATTAATAGGGTAAGCTAACTGCCGACGCCCCCAGTCTTCGAAACGGTGCATAACGCCATCATCGGCCGTGATAATGTCATTGTATCGTTGCATCATAGTACCAATCTGCTCTGAGCGATCGGGGTGAATCAGCAACACGATTTCATAATGTCTTTTCATTGCTTTTCAGCTCCTTACGGCTTAAAAAGCTTATGCCCTGTGCATAAGCAAGGAGAGTGCGGATTCTATCTTATTTATATCCAAGACTCAAGGTATTTTTCTTCTTTAAAAAACAACTTATTAAGCACAATCAAGTAGTTTTGCCAGCACAAGAGCTGCTGGAAGAGGCTCCAGGAAGACTGGCCTCATCAACTGGCGTCTCCCCCAACATGGCACCTTCTGATCCAGCAACAGGATCTCCTGCACCACCTCTAGCGAACAGAGAGACCCTACCAATATAAGGGTATTGTCTTGGCTGATCACCAACAGGTGGCCCCTCATCAGCAAAGCTCAAACCAGCATTAGGAATCACTACCGTTTCATCACGACGGTGATGCACCACATCACGCGGCACAATTCTGCGCATTAAAGTTGACTCATTTACAGCCCTAGCTGTTTTACACATGTGGTCAAGATACATAAGCACCATAGCTTGCCCCTGCATTATGGCGCTTTGATTACTTTGCCCCGTCTCTACAGGCTCAGATACTGAAACTTTCTCTACTTGCACCTCTAGTTCAGTCACTTTCACTTTCGACTCACCTTGAGCGACAGACATTGACACTTGTTCCGACTGCTCTCTTACAGTAGCCCTACCAACATTTATCATATTAATAACACTAAGATCAATATCCCACAGCAAGGCTTGCCGCAATAGAGGAAGCGCTGTCAATCGCTCATGTGTCACCATATTGGCTTGGGTCTCATCAATAGCAGACTGATTCTTTTGAATTATGCTGAAAAGGGCATCAACCATCTCTGGTGAAGGGATAACAAAAAGTGGGTCTGGCAAACAAGCACTAAAATGTTTACGCAAATCAAAACAACGAATATAGCCTTCTGACCTCATCATGCCATTCACTTTATCAGTGGCAGGACTGGTGCTGAAAACACCATTCCACTCTAAAACCATTTGATTAATTTTCAATGCTACTATGCCTTTTTTGAGCTCCACAGAAGCATTCATGTGTCCAAGAGCCTCTTTTAAGCTATCCAACTCAATCGAATGCAAACAAAACAATTGCCTGAATGTCTTATAGAGCTGCATGAGCCCTGTTATAGAATTCTGCTGCTCACTCATCATGTGCATAAATCTACCTTGCAGAGAAATCAAGGGGGTAATATCAAACATATCATTACCAAAATTGTATGACCACAGATATCCAAAAGTGACCATATTCGTGTTATCACTACGTGGCAGATTGCGGTGTACTGATCTAGCTTGAGTCGGTCGGTTTCTGAGAATACTCTCAACCTCTCTTACAGCCGTCTCACCTGCATTTACATTAAAGATTATATCAACTTCACGGTCCGGATGTTTAATCGCAAATTCTGCACGCAAAAGAGTAGCCACAAAAGATCGGGAGACCGCTTGCATGAGAAACGAGTTCAAGCATCCAGCATTCGTCATAGCGCTCAACTGTAGCAGTAACACGTTATTTGTAATCAGCAAATAAATTTTGAAATTATTTGGTGCGAGCACATGTTCATCATTCACAATACCAAAAACCACAAGATAAAATACAGATGGGAAAATACGCTTCTGTGAAGCATCTTCACCTAAAAGGTTTATTCCAGAAGAAGGCGCCGTTGCTTCAATAGGAGGCAAAACATCAGAAAATTTTTGCGCCAAATTGAAAAAAAAGCTTTTATCCCATGAAACATTGTGTAAGCAATGGCTCCGCCAAGCACGCAGCCATTTTGCCATGGTAGTCACAGGCCTGCGCTCATC
>JAGYIW010000036.1 GCA_018402195.1 Gammaproteobacteria bacterium | reverse complement strand
AAACAATGTAATAACACCCTACTACAGAATACATGCTAAGAAAGTTTTATTTTACTTGCACCTCTAGAATACAAAAAATCAACTGCTTATAATTCACCGAGAATTGCTGGTGTTTTTCATGAAGCCCTACGGTGATTATTGGTAAAGAATCAAGTTTGTAGTGAGCGAAAAAAAGCTCAATAAATTTAAAATCAAAAAACCTTATTTTTTGCAAAAACTTGATTTTATGCAAGCACAAAAGGTAAGGTAAATCCAAATGCTATCAGGAGTTATCACATGCAGGAATACCAAGCAATTATAGAAGCAGGCTTCGCAAACATTGAAAATATATCACCAAAGGATGCCAATAGTGAACTAGGCACAGCAGTAGAAAAAACTTTAGCTGCTCTTGAATCTGGTGAGCTTAGGGTTGCAGAAAAGCAAGATAGCGCTTGGGTCGTGTGTGAATGGGCAAAAAAGGCCGTATTACTTTCCTTCAGACTCAATAAGAACAGCTTATTAACTGACGGCATGAGCCAATACTTTGACAAAGTAGCCTTACGTTTTCGCCCAAACACCAGCAATGACATCGAAGATGCAGGTATTCGCGTAGTACCTGGCGCCTGCATACGCCAAGGAACATATATCGGTAAAAATACTGTGATCATGCCTAGCTTTATCAATATTGGCGCTTATATAGATTCTGGCTGCATGATTGACACTTGGGCCACAGTTGGGTCTTGTGCACAAATTGGCAAAAATGTTCACCTTTCCGGCGGCGCCGGCATTGGTGGTGTACTAGAACCACTACAAGCTAGCCCTACCATCATTGAAGACAATTGTTTTATCGGCGCACGTTCAGAAGTCGCCGAAGGCGTTATTGTAGAACATGGCGCAGTACTTGCTATGGGAACTTTTATCAGCCAATCCACCAAAATCGTTGACCGAGAAACCGGGGACTTCCACTACGGACGAGTTCCTGCTGGTGCCGTGGTGGTTCCAGGCTGCCTACCAAGCAAAGGTGGCGTCAATCTTAACTGTGCCGTCATTGTCAAGTATGTTGACGAAAAAACCAAACAAAAAACTGGCATCAATGCCCTATTGCGAGAAAGCATGGGATCATCTAAATAAGGACTTCATTATGGACGATACCTTAAGCCTAGCGCAGGCCCTCATCCAGCGCCCTTCTATCACGCCCGATGATGCTAACTGTCAGCAATTACTCAAAGAAAGGCTAGAACCTTTGGGCTTTGTTTGTGAAGATTATTCTGCTGGTAACGTTACTAACACTTACTTTAAGCTTGACCGTGGCGGTCCATTGTTTTGGTTTGTCGGCCACACAGATGTCGTACCAACTGGGCCTGAAGAAAGTTGGACCTACCCCCCTTTTTCCGCCACCATTGAAGATGGCAAACTCTATGGTCGAGGTGCAGCAGACATGAAAGGTGCCATTGCTGCTATAGTTGTAGCCATTCGACGATTTTTGCAAGCTAACCTAGAAAGCAAAGGCTCCATTGGCTTGGTGATCACCAGCGATGAGGAGGGCCCCGCCACCCATGGCGTCAAACACATGGTAGAACACTTCCAACAATCCCAGGAAATCCCTACGTGGACTCTGGTTGGTGAACCCAGCTCTAGTAAAAAACTCGGTGACACGATTAAAATTGGCAGACGTGGTTCTTTAACCGCCAATATCACCTTTGAAGGCAAGCAAGGTCATATTGCTTATCCCCACTTAGCAGATAATCCTATCCACAAAGCATTGCCTGGCATGCATGCCTTATGTAGGCACTCCTGGGATCAGGGCAATGATCACTTTCCTCCCACCAGTTTTCAAATTGCTAGTATCCATGGCGGTGCCAGCGCCAGCAATGTTATCCCTGACGTGGTGCAAGTACAGTGTAACTTTCGCTTTAGCACTGAAAACACCGTGGAAGCCTTGATACAAAAAACCCAAGCATTGTTAGATGAGCACAGCACCCAATACAGTATAGAATGGACCTTAAATGGCCAACCCTTTTTCACCCAGCCTGGGCAGATGATCACAGCGATGCAATCTGCCATTGAAGTTACCACAAGCATAAAACCAGAACTATCAACATCTGGCGGCACCTCAGATGGGCGTTTTATCGGGCCATTAGGGGGTGAAATCATCGAATTTGGCCCCTGCAACGCTACCATTCATCAGGTAAATGAGTACGTAGAATGCGATGATTTATTATCACTAACTGACATTTACCAGCAATTACTTAGTGAACTTTTGCCAAGTAGCTAAAGTAAAAAATTTTGAATCAGTATGATTAACACATTAAGGGGTAATGAGAACGATCACGATCCTGCTAAGTTTATTTGTATGAGTCCGCATAACTGCCTTTGGCAGTTTGCAAAGCCATAGCTATTGACAGTCAACCCTTGCAAGGCATTGGCATATTATCGCCATCGTGTTAGTCTAAACAAAAATGCTTAAAGCAACAGTAATTATGCTGCAATCGTTTTTCATAAGCATGGCATTGGGTGTGATGATTTCAGCCCCAATGGGTGCAGTGGGCATGCTTTGCCTACGTCAATGCATTTATAACGGCATGATCATGGGGATGTTGGCAGGCCTCGCCTGCGCCCTAGCCGATGGTGTTTACGCAGCCATTGCAGCTTTTGGCTTTTCAAAGATTGAGTACATACTTCAAACACATATTACCTGATCAAATTTGGCTGGCATAGTCTTTTTAGCCAGCAATGGCATCATGCTACTAGCCACACAAGCCTCCCCCCACCCTCAAAATAACCCTCTATCCCTAGCCAATAACCGCAAGGCTAGACAAATCATCAATATCTTTACCACTTTGATCAACCCTGCCACCATCATCGCCGTGCCGGCTGGCCTAGCAGCATTAGGGTTTGCCTGATAACACACTCCACATCTTTGCAAGCTTTAAGTATTGCCACCGGCGTAGTCGTTGGCACCAGCTTATGGTGGGTAGTTGTCGCCCTGTTTGTCGCCAACTATCGTCATAAAGTCAGCAAACAGGCACTAAAGAAACTAAATCAACTCACTGGCAGCGTGCTAATAGTGTGCCTAGCTGCGATCGCCTACACTCTGTGAGAAAGTAATACTAGCTCGCAAAAATCCAGCATTTTCACCAGCATTCCATGACCGTACACATCAAGAGCTTGTCTAGGCAGCCAGTCCTCAGAAGTCCAAAGGCGATTCCATCCTGCAGCTATTGTCTCCACCCATTCGGTTTCAGAGCGCAAAGTAATGCAGGGTACTTGGTGAAAATAGCTTTCCTTGTAAACCACCTGAATCCGTCAACACTATTTTTGCCCCAGCAAGCAGCTGCTGGATTTCAAAATACCCCAATGGCGGCAGCAATAGATATTTGGACAAGCTTCCACCATCGATGCTACACGATCATCAAGGCGAGGATGCACAGGAAATAGCAAAGTTAAGCCATATTGCTCACCATAAGCCTGAGAAAATCCAAAACGACTTTGTAATGCCTCATCACTAGATGTAGATTCTTGGCGATGAATAGTCAGCACACCATAGGCCTGGTTGGTTAAGGCCCCAGGCCTGCCAATCAAACACACCTTCGAGAGCATGCAAACAACATGGCATCATGCATGATATCACCGACATGAACCACACCTTCGTGTATACCCTCTTCGGCCAAATTGTCCACTGCCCCTGCGTAGAACACAACAAAAATCACTAAGGTGATCAGTCAAACCCGGTTACTCTCTTCAGGCATATGCCGATTATACGAGCGCATACCTGACTCAACATGAGCAATCTTAATCCCCAACTTACTGGCAGCCAACGCCCCTGCCAAAGTAGAGTTGGTATCACCATACACCAAGACAAGATCAGGCTTTGTCCTGCTGCAAATTGGGCTCAATCCCCATCAGTATTTGCCCCGTCATCACCCCATGACTACTCTGATTGATGTTCAAATTCAAATGAGGTTCAGGAATTTGTAATTGCTGAAAAAAAACTGCGCCGGACATAGCATGGTCAAAATGCTGGCCCGTATGTATCAGCACTTCTTCAAAATCATTGTTCTGGCTAAACAAACGGGCTCAATACTGAGGCTTGATAAAACTGAGGCCTAGCCCCCACCACAGTCACTACCCTAATCATACACCTTCCCCCAATCAGCTCTCACGAAAAACGCCACTGCTGGTCATGAAACTGTTCATGCCACAACTCTAAACTCAGCACCCCCAAATTTTTCGACTGTACTGACCACTTTCTCCAATGCACGCCAATAACTATCAGGGTGATAATAGCCACGCTCTCAGCCGCCTGAGAGGAAAAATCTCTTTGATATATTCTCCCACATCTCCAGCAAACCATTCTTTTAGCGGCACTGGGAAGCCCATTTTATCTTTCTTCGTTCAACAATCCCCCTAGGAAGAGAGTCCTTAAAGACTTCAGACAGCAAATGCTTCATTTTCCCCCCAGGAAACTTCCGAATTGCTGGGATGGTCGCAACTTGTTCCACCAAAGGGTGATCCAAAAATGGTGCCCGTGATTCCAAGCCATGCGCCATACTCACCCTATCCTCCACATGCAGCAGAGCAGGCAACAAGCATTTGAAATCGAAATGGGTCATTTTATCAAAGTAAGCCTGCTCTCGCACATTGACTTTGTTGTTAAAAATGGCCTGAAAACGTGCAAAAACCTCAGTATTACTCAAGATATCATGATCAATCTCATCACGCATATCCACAGAGCGATCAATCAAGCGAAAATAGCGTTTATCCATAGACTCAAACATACCCTCACGCCAGAATTGTTGCATCATAGGTTTGTACTGCTTCAGCAAGTTAAGGTTAGGAATGATAGACTGGGGCGTAACCACGTAAGCTTTATCTAGGTGCTTGCCTTCAATCGCTGCCTTGATAGTCTGCTCAAAATAAGCCAACAGATACCTGGCATAACCACCAAAAATCTCATCAGCACCTTGGCCTCCAAGTATCACCTTAACTTGCTTGGCAGCCATCTGCGAAACCATGTATTGAGGAAAAGCACCTGGGCCTGCTACAGGTGTATCGAGATGATAAATCAATGACTCCAAATTCTGGATAAAATCATCGGCAGTAATTATTTTCTCAAATAATGGTTTACCACAATAATCTGCTGCCAATTTTGCATAAGCACTTTCATCATAGGCAGGCGCCTCAAGAAACTTACCATGAAATCCTCCAAGGAAATCAACAGAATATTCTTGAGCCAATTGGGTTATCAAACTTGAATCCATACCACCACTCAAATAGCTGGCAATCGGCACATCACTGCGCACATGCAGGCGCACACTATCTTCCAATAAGTCGCGCATCTCATCTTGCTGCGCCATCTCAGAAGACTGGTAATCAAGTCGGTAATCCACATCCCAATAACGGGTTATTGTTATTTGCTCACCCGCAAGATGCAAACAATGCCCAGGCATCAATTGTTTAATACCATCAAACAAAGTTTGCTCACCCAAAGTGTATTGAAAAGTCAAATATTCCTGAAATGCCAATCTATGTGTCCTTACACTTGGCAGAAAAGGCAGTAGAGCCTTCATTTCAGAAGCAAAAACAAATAGATTTTGCTGACACAGATAATAAAACGGCTTAATGCCAAAGCGGTCACGCGCACAAAACAAACGACCATCCTTAGGATGATAAATAGCAAAAGCAAACATGCCACGAAAATGATCCAAGCACGACTCACCCCAATGCAAATATGCCGCCAAAATCACTTCAGTATCTGACTGTGTCTTGAATGACCAATGCGCATGCAAAACTTCCCTAATCTCTCGATAATTAATAATTTCACCATTGAAAATAATCACATGTCCTGTTTTAGACTGCATTGGCTGATGCCCACTCTCAGAAAGATCTATGACTGCTAAACGCTTGTGCACCAATCCAACCCCAAAGCACTCATCCACGTACTCACCACTATGGTCAGGGCCTCGGTGATTGATAAGCTGAGCTGCCCGCAAACCCTGTCGCAACTGTTGCGATGAGCCTTGCCATTGAACCAAGCCAAAAATTCCACACATCAGCGCAATTCCTCTTGACTTACACCTGGATCTACATGGGTATCAGGCAAAACTGCACCACCATGTGCAACACGTTGGGCCAATTGATAGTACTGGGCCATTTTATTTTCCAGACTAATCTCAACCATCTTCGCTTGGCATGCAGCCAGGAGCTTGTCGCGTTTGTCTGAAAGTTGATTAACAAAAGCAATCACCTCAATCATAGCCAAAGGCACATCTTCATCATCGACTTGGAGACAAAACATCTCATCACCAGAAAATTCCACATCGTTACCGGCATAAACAAACGGCAAGCCATAACGCAAATATTCCCTAACCTTCAATGAGCAAGCTTCACGCATAGATAATTTATACAAGCCAAGTGTCCCCAACCCCAAATGACAACCTGCGTACACCAAAGCAAGCGCCTTCGCACTTAACTGTGCTTCTTGCTTAAGACAAACCTTTTCACCTACCTGCAACAACAGCGACTGCGTGGCACCAGGTAGATCTTCCATAGCCAACCCCACCATCACCAGAGTCAGCTTCACCTCTCCATGATAGCCAAGCATCCCCAACAATACTCGTTCCAAACCATGATACGCATGGTACTGGCTAGCCACAAATACCATGGTAAGATGCTTGCCATCAAACACTGGCATTTGCCCTTGCAAACCATCACTCAGCATTACTCCGTTTGGAATCACCTCTATAGGCAATTGAGTACCATGAGACTTCTGTTCTTGTATTTTAATCTCATGGGTGACAGTGACTTTGGCAGCAATCAAAGGCTCCATGAGCTTACCCGCCAAACTTGCAGACAAATACACCAAACGTCGCCGAGAAAGCTTATATAAATTACGATCTAGGGTATGGTATTCCATGATAAGCTTAAAAGTCTTTTGCCGCAAAAGCCAATATAACATAGGGGAATAAGTCAATTTCCTCAAAATGAGGATATCCCCTTCACCGTAAGCTCGTAACAATGTCCGCACCACAAAACGCTGGCGTCCCCAAGGACCAAGCCCAGAAGGGATCATAATCACCTCAATATCATCGTGATGGAAATTTGAGCATGTGAATAAAATAACCTTGATAGGAATATTGGCAAAACGTAGAGCTTTAGCCTGGGCAAGAAGCTTATTGACTACCCCTGAAAGCTGATTAACATCCAGTAAATAATTGACGTAAGCAACTTTTGCAATCAAAAAATTTTCCACTCAAAAATATTGTATCCCCATGATAACAAGCCATAGAGGGGAACTCAATCTAGTGTATCGGTTCAGTACCTATGAGACTAAGACACCATCAATCCGATAGTCTTTCTGCCAACAGCACACTACAGAACACAGTTGCTCGGCTCACTCTAATGGCTAGTATTGCGCTTCTCTCTGAGTAACTTTCTTCCAGAAGCTGCCAATAAATACACAACTTCTCATAACGTTGACGAGCCACTTCATCAACCGGTCTATCATTTATTCGCCAACTGCGGTTTGATTTGAGTTGCATAGATTTAATCTGCATCTTAGGCATCCTTTGT
>JAGYIW010000035.1 GCA_018402195.1 Gammaproteobacteria bacterium | reverse complement strand
AGTTTAAGGGCATCACAGGCTTTCAATATGCGCTATGGGCAGTGGATTGGCACATGTGGGAGATGATAAGGGTTTATTTGGATAAGGAAGATCCCGAATCAGCAGCGATACAATGCCAAGCCCAGGAAAGCCTGACAAGTGATCAAGGCCATGGCGCGCATTTTTCCTTTGAGCCATTGATGGCGGCCTACCAGACCTACCTAGACCGATATGATGCTTTGTGCCAAGCAAGGAATTGGAATGAGCTGGACCGATTATGGATCCATGGTATAGGAGGAGCGCAGCGAGCTGTTGTAGCGCACGTAGCGCAAGAGTATTGTCATCCGGCGAGGGGATTTGATCCAGTACCAGATTTTCAAGCGAAGCCCTTTCCTCGGCAACTAAAGGGAGATGAGGGAGCCTGGTACAGTGCTAGCTACAATGGAGGAGGCTTAGGAGGGAAGCTGGGTGAGGTGGGCACTGTGTCTGGATTTTCGTGGTGGCGCGGGGGTGCGCGGGGTGCGAAGTGCGTCGCTGGGTGTGTCCGCCGGTGGGCCTCTTTCGGCCGTTGGGTGTATGACCAGCCGGCAGTGACTAAGCTATGTCAGGACCGTACGTCGCAGCTTAAGGCGACCCGTCGTGAGTTGTCAACATTAGCACCTATGCCTCGGCATGTGGGGGCAGGGGCCAAGCGATAAGCAGCCCCCTGCCAACCCAGGCGTGTTGAGGTGAGTGCCTCGAAGCATAGGCAGTCCACGCACGCAGCATAGTGCAGATGTTGATTTGACGACAGGAGGTACGAACCCACCAACGTGCCCAACGTATAAGGTATTGCTGAATTATTGCCGGATGGACGGCATCTGTGTTCAAAGCAATAACCTTATCAAGGGCTCTGCGACAGGTACGGGGATGTACCCCTGTCGCCCATGGTTTTTTACTTTCTGGGGTTTGCGCCACCAGAAAGTTGACGCCTAGGAAGTGAAAGACCGAGGCATCATCCCCAAAAGGATTGTTGTTTGTGTTATTTTCTGTGTTGATTTGTGAGTGTTGAGTATTGTGTTGAGCTGTGACACATTTACCCATTTTGGTTTTATGTTGAGAAAGAGAGAGCTTAAGTGCTTTGAGATGTAGATGAAGCTTTTTCTTAGCGTTTAAGTATTGCCTCCTGGTCTTGGCAAGTATGACGATATCGTCCATGTATCGCACGTAGAAGATGCCCTTTTGCTTTTCAAAGGCTCTGTCTAGAGGAGACAGATAGAGTGCGCCGAAGAAAGGTGAGATAGAGCTTCTTCTAGGAATACCTTTGTTAGAATGTCGGAGTATGCCATCATCATCGGTTAATGCAGTGACGAAAGCAGAGAAGTAATACCTTACCTTAGGATCTTGGTATTGCTCGAATAGCTGATCTAAGAGGATCTGATGGTCAATATTGGCATAGTAGCCTTTGATATCGGCTCTGATAAAGTAATGATAGTCGTTTGTATTAAGGGCTTTTTGTACTTGATCGATGGCGTGCTTGACGCCATCAGGCCCTTTGAGGTGCAAGCAAAGGGGCGAAATAACGTATTTAAAGGTGGGTTTGATGATGGTTAAGATGAGTCTAATGATTAAACGATCAGTATAAGTCCAAACGAGAAGGCAATCATCGGTAAAGCAATATTTTCGTAAAGGTTCAGGGCGATATTTTCCCTGAATGAAATCCTTAACAAGGTCTGAAGATATTTTGGTCCACTCAAAGTAGAAGAGCCAAAACAGGGAGTTTTCTCCTTTTGAAGCGTAGCGACGAAACCAAGTTGCAACAATGGTATTGGCTTGAGCCATTAAGTGTGCGTGATGCCAGAGCTTGTTCATATAACTTCACACTAAGTTAATACAGCTGAAATATTTGTTTTATGATTTTACGATCAGCTGTTGAGTCTCATGAGTTCTAACTGAGTATAACAGGGAACAATGGGCTTTAAAAAGACTAAGATGAGAAAAATGATACTACCCCCACTTACCAGTTAAGTTAGTGGTGTATTTAAGAGGGTGTTATTCTACAGCCAGACAAGGAGGCTAAGACAATGAAGCGGAAGAAATGGGCAAAAGACTGAAGTTTAAATTAGTTTTAGAGGGTTTACAGGGAGATACGCCTATATTGCACAGAACATTTGGGCAGAGTAGCTTCACCGAGAATTGCTGACCGCCTACCCTAATAATACAGCCTTTGGTGTAGGCGAAGCAAAAAGCTGGGATCGAATCAAACGCTCCAAGACCCTCTGGTCATTTATCTAAGAATATTAGCGCAGTCATGGTAGAGCCATTCTCGTTGCAGGCGTTGTTGGTCAAGTGAACTCAAGTAACTGTCGGGATTGGGCTGTTTCCAAGTGATATCATGCATGCGGTGGGCTAGCTGTTGGCAGTAGTAGGTTTTGGTTTCTACTTTGGGTGGAGTGTCGCGATGACAAGCTGAAAGCATGATAAAAACTAATATTAAGCCAGAGAGTTTAAGCCAACTAACTTCCATTTTCTTAGACATGTGGTGCTCCTATGAAATAACAGCAACCGTGAATATTTTCTGATCACCTTCAGTCCAAACATGAGGAACTGAAGTTTCAGGACTAGTATAGACAAATCGGATTTGGGCAACATGCGGGTACCTAAATGCTGAACGATTAAGCCTAAAAGCCCATTCCTCATAGACATCGTCATCTTCAAGGTCGACAGTTCGTTGTTTAATAGAAGCAAAGGACAGCACTTTGTCATCGATCAAGAACCAGCGAATATCCGATTTTTTCTTGCTTGGAAGTCGGATAATGAAGCTGGGATCATCTCTTTTAACCATAATAGCATGGGTGTTGCTAGTTATTTTGACCCCGTCAGCTGGGACAGCAAAAACAGGCATCAAACTCATGGTAATGACGCCAGCAAGACAGCAAGAAGATAGTAGTTTACCCATTTATTGCCCCCTGAATATTGTTAGCCAAAACTCATGGTGCCAAGTTTTGTTGGGGATTTCAAGTAAGTATATCAGGAGGTGCCATAGACATCTACGTGAGATCAAGAAAGGGAAAAATTACAGATGCCACAATAATATGCTCACATCATCTTTGCAGGGCCGCGTACCACGCAAAGAATCTTTATGTTACAATGCGATCCTTGCATTTTGAGGAGATCAACCATGAAGAAAGCTGTGGTATGCCTGTCCGGTGGATTGGATTCATCGACATGCCTTGCGATCGCCAAAGATCAAGGATATGCTTGCTATGCCTTGAGTTTTCACTATGATCAAAAACATCGGACTGAACTTGAAGCGGCCAAGCGTGTGGCTACGCATTTTGAGGTTGAAGACCACCGCATCGTCGATCTGCAGGATATCGCTCAACTCAGCGTTTCAGCATTGACAGACGCCGAGCAAGACGTGCCCGATTATGATGGTAAAGTAGGTGTCCCCACCACGTATGTGCCCGCACGCAACACCATTTTCCTGTCCATCGCTATGGGCTGGGCTGAAACCTTAGGCGCTAGAGCTATTTTTTTGGGGGCTTGTAAAGAAGATATTGGCAATTATCCGGACTGTCGCATCAACTTCCTTGATGCATTTCAACATTTGATGGTCAATGCCACCGATGCCAGCTCACCTATCCAGCAATGTCAATTGATCACCCCCTTGATTACTTTAGATAAAGCTGAAACCATCCAGTTGGGGCAGAGTCTGGGCGTCGATTACAGTTTGACTGTGTCGTGTTACCGTGCCGATGATAAAGGCAGGGCGTGCGGAAAATGCTTAAGCTGCAAGCATAGAAAGCAAGGATTCTCCAGAGCTAACGTCGACGACGTGACTTGCTACGTCGACCGGGCTTAGTCACAGGAGGGGTGTCATCGTCAAGAGAAAAGTCAATTTGCCTATCGTGAATACTCACTCTGGCAACTGTAACCGTCACCGCATCACCGATACGATAACGTTTGCGTGAACGGCTACCCAGCATTTGCTGACGTACTTCGTCGTATTCAAAATAATCATTACCCAACTGACTCACATGCACTAAGCCTTCAATGCCATTGTCATCAAGGCCAATAAACAAACCAAACGACATCACACCCGTTACGGTACCAGTGAAAGTCTCGCCAATATGACGAACCATGTATTGGCATTTAAGCCAGCTGGTACATTCTCTGGATGCTTGCTCTGCTCGCCGTTCGGTCATAGAGCAATGCTCAGCTTGCACCAGGCGTTTTTCTACCAGGAATTCATCGATAGGGTCTTTGTGTAAAATGGCTTTAATGCTGCGATGCACCAATAAATCTGGATAACGACGAATGGGCGAGGTAAAGTGCAAATACTCGGTATGTGCCAAGCCAAAGTGGCCTTTGTTTTCCACTGAATACATTGCCTGCTTCATGGAGCGTAAAATCACCGTTTGCAACATAGCGGCCTCTGGTAAACTACGCACTTTTTTCAGGCATTTGGCAAAATCCTTGGGCTCAGGCGAGAGCTCGCCATCCATGGAAACACCAAAAGCATTGAGAAAACGGTGCAGCTCAGTGAGCTTGGTTGGGTCAGGAGACTCGTGGTTGCGGAAAGGCCCAGGGTATTTGTTTTTTGCAAGAAAGTTTGCTGCTGCCACATTTGCCACCAACATGCACTCTTCAATCAGACGATGGGCATCAGTTCGAGGCACTGGATTGGCATCGGTTACTTGTAAGGCATCATCAAACTGCAAAACAACTTCTTGGCTGTCAAAATCCAAAGCGCCACGCTTTTCTTTGGCCAACAATAACGCTTCATAAACTTCATAAAGAGCAGTCAGGGTATCTGTCAAATCATCAGGAACATTGACCTGGCCTTGGATCATACCAGCAACTTTACTGTAGGTAAGTCGCTCTTGGGAACGAATCACCGCAGGATAAAATCTGTAGTCTTTCAATTGGCCTTTGTTGCTGATTTGCATATCACAAACCATGGCCAATCGCTCAACTTTAGGTCTCAGTGAGCAAAGGTCATTGGATAAAATTTCTGGTAGCATGGGCACAACACGATAAGGAAAGTAGGTTGAAGTGCCCCTTAGACTAGCTTCAAGGTCAATGGGGCTGTCCTCCGGGACAAAAGCACTAACGTCGGCAATCGCCACTACTAGTCTCCAGCATGACGATCCTAGTCGCTCAGCAAAAACAGCATCGTCAAAGTCTTTGGCATCTTCACCATCAATAGTGATCAATGGCAGGGCAGTGAGGTCTTCACGGGTGTCACGGTCATGCTGGCTGATATGATCTTTATAGCGTTTGGTTGACTCTTCCACAGCCTCAGGCCATTCATGGGGTAAGTCGTGGGCGTGGATCATCACCTCAGCCTCAATGCCTGGGGTGTTGTCATCACCCAGCACTTTGATAACCTGGCCTTTAGGTTGCTGGTATTGCTGGGGCTGATCAATGATATCTACAAGTACATAGTCCCCTGTTTTGATTTTATTCTTGGGAGTTACAATAGCTATGACTTGCGCATTGTTGGGATTCACTGGAATAGCCACAGTTTTGCCATAAGCTTGCTCAATAACACCAACCACTTGGCTGGTATTACGCTGCAGAATATCAATGATATTACCAACTAGCCTGCCTTTTGCATTGACTTTATCAGGTTTGACGGTGATTTCATCACCAGGAAACAAGCTCCGCATGGCACGTGGGGCAACATAAAGGGGCTGCTTGTCATTTTTACTACCCAGTAGGCCGTAGCCATCTTTCAGACCGATGACCTTACCTTGCACCAATTGGCTAGGATCTTGAGGGGCGTAAAGTCCCTTGCGGTTTTGCCGGATCTGATGAGCTTTGGCCATTGCCTGCAAGCGTCGGCAAAAGGCTTCTATTTCTTCCTCATCAACCAGTTCAAAAAGTTGAATAAGCTCATCAGCAGAACACCACTTATCCAGCTTCAGAAGCTGTTGTTTGATAAACTCACGACTAGGCACGGGCTTAGCATATTTTTGCTGCTCACGTGCAAGAAACGGATCTTGTTGTCTTAAAAATTTTACCACATTGACTACCTTGTCAGTCCAATTGCTGAATGTTGTAGGGAGAAAAACGCTTACTTCAAGGAATTCACTTAAAAAACAATGCTTTTTATGTGAAATCTCTTCAAAGCAGGCAGACACTTGTAGCACCATTATAAGCTAATTTTCCATGAACACAAATGCGCTACAATATAGAGCTTGATAATAGGCTAGAATCGTTATTAATCAACACTGGAAGCATTGGGCACCAAAGGTTTATCCTTGGCAGAACCGTGCCTGGCCAAGCGATCGATATCAATGTAACGGTCAGTAATAATCGCACTTTCATGGCCTGCATCATCGCGCACATGCTCACGAGGACGATGCTGCACATCCGCTGAAATAGCTGTATGGCGCAACCAGTGCACGGTGGCAGCTTCTAAATCTTCAGCTTCATGGATTTGATTGGCTTGACGCAGGGCTAGTACGGCATGGTTAAAGCATTTTTGCACCAGATTACGTATTTGTCGTGTGCCCAAGCCACCGTGACCTCTTTGTTTACATACCAATGGTGTGGATTCCCCCCGTGAAGGTAAGCTTGTAAGCTCCAAAAACATACGATAACGCCTCAGTGCATTGAGCATGGCATCGGGCACTGCCACATCACGCTGCTTGTTGCCTTTGCCTACTGTAGAAAACCACCAGCAGCCATAGCGATCAGGGTAAAAATCACCCATTTGTGGTATGCGGCCAGGGGTTTCTGCTAGCTCAGAAATCCTTAGGCCCAACAAGTAAAAAGCGGAAATGATAAACAAATGTCTTTCATAATTGGGATCTTTTTTAGCCAATTGTTGTGAGGTCTCGATAACAAACACCCATTGGGTTTCCGTCAAACGTCGGGTGACATGCTGTGCTTGTTTCTTCTGGATATAACGGCTTTTTTGCCTTAGCAGCTGTACTGGATTTTTTGAGATCAGTTCGTTCTGTTGCAAAAAAGCATAAAAGGTACTCAACACCGCCAAAATCGACGCCACTGATTGGTTATTCATCTGGTATTGCTTGGCCTGGGGGGTGTGGCCTTGTTTATGTTTGCTTTTGGCAATACGGGCAACAAAAGGGCGCCACTGAGGGTTGTGCACTCGAGTACCATTTTGTTCCATAAATCGAGCAACATTTTTCGTACCTATCCAGCTGTGGGGTGGCTTTTGCACAAAAGTCATGTAGTTGTGTAGCTCTGTAGGCGCCAAAGCGAAAATTGATTTTTGCGCAATCAACCAAGCCCACTGTAAATGTCTCTCTACCTCTCTTCTATAGGTATTAAAGGTATCTGCCGAGCCTTGGTAGTTATGCAAGAAGTTTAGGCAGCTTTGGTACTCAGTTTCAATATTGGGAATCATTGGTGATAACTGAGCTAGCCAAGCGGTAACACATTCTGGTGTGGCATGGAGTTGTACAGATGTGTCAATCAAGGCTTTGGGTTTTCTAGGCTTTTGAACTTTATTGACTTTCATGAGGAGCTTCACTGATAATTTCTGACAACATCCTTGATGCTAACACAAAGGACATGCCATGACGAGATGGTCTGACACCCGACCAGAATTTCTAACCCCAGAGGTTTTGGCTTATATGGCAACATTGCTTCCTCAAGAAACCTCAGCGCAAAAGCAGTTGCGTGCATTTACCACTAATTGTAAGCATGCACACATGCAAATCTCACCCCTGCAAGCTGCTTTGTTGGCGTGGTTGGTGTCGTTGATAGGTGCCAGCCAAGTATTGGAGTTGGGTATGTTCACGGGCTATAGCGCCTTGTCCATGGCGCAGGCAATGCCTGAATATGGCCAGCTGATTACTTGTGATATTGATGGGCAATGGCATGCCAACGCACGAAAACATTGGCAAATGGCTAAAGTGGATAGTCGAATAGGCTTTCGTCATGGGCTTGCTTCAACAAGCTTGGATGCGCTCCTTGCTAATGGAGGGGAATCGTCGTTTGATCTGATATTTATTGACGCAGATAAGGGGAGATATCCGCAGTATTATGAGAAGAGTCTGCAGCTACTCAGAACTGGTGGCATCATGGTGTTGGACAATGTTTTGGTCAATGGTAAAGTCGTTTCCGGCGGCGAAAACAGCACTTCAGCCCAGACCTTGAGAGCTCTAAACGCACGAATTGTCAAAGATTCTAGAGTCAGAGCCATTACTTTACCACTGGCAGATGGTATGACGCTTTTGACCAAATCAACATAGCCTCGGTATGAGACCAGCCGACTTCATCCCCAAAAATGCGAAGCATTTAGCTTTCCCATATAGCTTTGGCACAGGTAAGCCTTAAGGTCGGTGTTGGTTGTAGTTCATATGTAACCCTCCCATTTTTAAAACTAGTTAAAAGTAGAGTTT
>JAGYIW010000034.1 GCA_018402195.1 Gammaproteobacteria bacterium | reverse complement strand
GCTGGGTGAGCAACTCAGTCTTGCCTGATCCAGCAGGCGCTTGGACGATAAATGAATGCTTAGGGTCAAGCGCATCCAGACGCTGCTGATGGTCAGGAGGTAATGGGTGATTGGTTGGAATCTTCATAAAGCTAATTTAGCGTACTAACGCCCATTGTTTCAATCTCCAATTGAGAAAATGCTCTCATTAAACCAATATTCATACAAGTTGATTTAGTCTCATAGGTACTGAACCGATACCCTAATTTGACTTTTCCATGATTTTGGATATATACTTCGCACGTTCGGCTAAGAAAACAAGGAGAAATTCATGGAAGCTTTAGAAATTGTTGAGAAACTTGTCAGTGTATGCGCGCTCATCATAAAGCTTAAGCATCAGATTAAAGCCAATCGAGAGCAAGCCAGCCGTTTAATGCGACGAGTTGAGTTGTTGCAACAATCGCTGGATATGTTTAAAGGACGGAAAGTAAGTTCGCAACTCAATGCCAATTTTATTGCTTTGCTCAAGCTTTTGCATGAAGTCAGTGACTTTATCAAGGAGTATTCTGAAGAAACCAGTTGGTTTGTGAGGATATACAAGACAGGTAGTGCCTCAGAGTCTTTCAAAGACTTCACTGAACGCTTGCATCTGTCGGTTTCTCAGATGAATCTTAGTGTTAATATTGAAAGATTTACCTATCAAGCTGATGATAGGATGGCGGCATCATCTGATGCTGATCTAATCAAGGCGAATATGTCAGCGATTATCGATTTGCATCAAATTGCCCGTTATCAATTTGCCGCACTAAAGCAGCAAGGTGGTGAGATAGAAGGAGTCCTTAAATGCGGCTTATATCAATTAGGTGATCAGGTTGGTGCAGTTAAGGATGTTGTAGTTAGGGAAAATCGGCGGCTTCACGCAGCTGTGACGGATTTTCGTAAAGAGCTAGCGAAAAGGGATAAACGATTAGAGCATAAATTGGATGATCTTCAAGATGGCATGGGTGGTTTGGTCGAAGTTGTCGGTGGTCTAAAAGT
This sequence comes from Gammaproteobacteria bacterium, assembly GCA_018402195.1. Taxonomy (GTDB): domain Bacteria; phylum Pseudomonadota; class Gammaproteobacteria; order M30B25; family M30B25; genus M30B25. The sequence goes on along the minus strand of JAGYIW010000034.1, from coordinate 8,080 downwards.
ACAAGTGGGTGGTAATCAAGATGCCATCATGTTGCAACTACTTTCGATGCGCAGGCATATGGAAAATCTGGAGAATCCAGATTCTGCTGATAAGCCTTTGCTTGACCCTCAGCTACAGATTCCTCTTGAGGAGATATCTTTGGAGCTGGAACCATTCGCTCAAGGTGGATTTGGGGTTTTGTACAGGGGAGTTTACGTTGAAGAGACTGTGGCTGTTAAGATACTACCCAAATTTGAACCTGGTGATGCAGAGCAGTTTTACAGAGAAGTCAAGATAATGTCAAGATTGCGCTCAAAGTATATTACTCAATTTTATGGGGCGAGTGTGGTCGACGGTCAAGCTGCGATAGTGATGTCGTATAAAGAAGGAAGAGATCTTAATGTGTATTTGAAGGGTAAGTCTGAACTTGACTGGCAACAGAAGGATCAGCTTATGCAGGATATAGTCTCAGGACTTTGTTATTTGCATAGTCAAAATATTACCCACAGAGATCTGAAGAGTGCAAACATTTTGGTGGATGATCAGGGCCATACCACTATCAGTGATTTTGGCTTGGCACTAGCGAGTCAGATAAGTGTACAAACGATTCAGAAACGAAGTGCTGCTTGGTCATGGATGGCACCGGAGTACTGGCAAGGAAATCTTGATTTTAAGTCAGACATATACAGTCTTGGTGTCATTTTGCTTGAAATTGTATCACAACAACCCCCGATCGAGATTCCAAATACTGGGATTACCAGTAGTCTAAATCAGACAAGAATTGCGAGTATTCCAAATGAGTGCCCATCAGAACTGGGAGCATTGATTATTGATTGTTTAGAGATGGATGCGGGTTTAAGGCCATCTGCTAAGGATATTTTAGCGCGTCTTAAGGAAGTTGAGTACAGACCAAAATCTCCTCCACCAGAAATACTATATAAGATGGGTGCGGAAGCACAAAAACGTGGAAATATGGAAAATGCCTATGCGCTGTTTCAACGCTCAGATCAAAAAGGATATTTCAAGGCATCGACCAGTCTTGGTCTTTTTCGATTGCAAGGTTTGGGTGTAGTTCCTGTTGACAAGCTTGCTGCATTGACTTTGTTTAAGATCGGTGCAAAAGCTGGGCATGTCAGGGCTATGGTAAATTTGGCGAATATGTATGGCTATGGAGATGGTGTGGAACTTGACTACAAGCAAGCGTATAAGTATGCGAAAAAAGCTTGGGATGCAGGCGATAGCGCTTCAGAAGAGTTGTATAAGAAATTCAAAACACGTTATGAAGCCATGCAGTCGCAGCAACCACATTATGTGGCTTATAGTCAGGCAACGGAGTGAACCTAAGTTAGGCTTAGCAGCCCCGCTGCCAAAGCCTGGCGGCGTGAGTGACTCAGAGCACAGGTGGCCCAAAAAATTGCTACCTTTGTGACATGAGTGCTAGAGTACTCCTAGAGGTTTGTTGGGTCTTATGCATACTGAACCAGTATAACTGCTTTTTTTCTCTACAAAAACAGCGTATAATGCAGTAACATTAGTCTGGTGTGGGGAGTCCACTTCATTCGGGTTTAGTGACAGCTAGCGGGAGATAACAATGAATACAGAGCGAACTCTTTCCATCATCAAACCAGATGCTGTGGCAAAACATGTGATTGGTGCCATTTTGTCACGTTTTGAATCAGCAGGTTTGCAGATTGTTGGCATGAAAATGCTACACCTAAGCAGGGAGCAAGCCGAAGGTTTTTATGCCGTCCACAAAGAGCGTCCTTTCTTTGGTGAGTTGGTAGATTTTATGGTATCAGGTCCAGTAGTAGTGTCAGTGCTGGAAGGGGCTAATGCAGTTAGCCTTAACCGTGAATTGATGGGAGAAACCAACCCGCAAGAAGCAGCAGTGGGTACTATTCGTGCAGATTTTGCTGAGTCTATCGACGCTAACGCAGTTCATGGTTCAGATAGTTTGGAAAATGCTGCCATCGAAATCAATTTCTTTTTCAATGATGATCAGCTTCATGGCTGAGTCATCGCCTCAAAAAAAGCCACTGCCGAGCAAACATAATCTCGGTGATGCAGACTATAATCAGCTGGTTAGTTTTTTTGCTAGCATAGGTGAAAACCGTTTTCGGGCACAACAATTGTTGCAATGGGTGCATCAGCGCGGGATCACTAATTTTACGTCCATGACTGACTTTCCCAAAAAATTGAGAGAGCGGTTGAGCCAAGAAGCTGAGATCGTCTTCCCTGAAATCGTCATGACCAAAACATCAAAAGATGGTACTTTGAAATGGCTAATTCGTCTCAGCCATGGTGATATCATCGAAACAGTTTATATCCCTGAGCCTAAGCGAGGTACGTTATGTGTGTCTTCCCAAGTGGGATGCTCACTAAATTGCTCTTTTTGCGCCACAGGAAAGCAAGGTTTCAATCGTAATTTGACCATGGCCGAAATCATTGGCCAGGTTTGGCTTGCTTCACGAGAGCTTGAACCACAAAATCTACCACTCACCAATGTTGTGATGATGGGTATGGGTGAACCACTGTTGAATTTTGACCCAGCGGTATCTGCCATGTCGTTAATGTTGTCTGACTACGCTTATGGCCTATCCAAGTATAGAGTTACACTGAGTACATCAGGCTTGGTGCCACAGATGAAAAAGCTCGGGCAGCTTAGTCCCGTGGCACTGGCTGTGTCTTTGCATGCCCCCAATGATTCGCTTCGTAATGTTTTGGTGCCCATCAATGCGCATTATCCATTGAATGAGCTAATGGCAGTGTGTCGGGATTATTTTAAAGATGAGCCTAGGCGTAAAGTTATGTTTGAATACGTCATGCTGGATGGAATCAACGACCAACCCGAGCATGCCAAGGGGCTTATTAAATTGCTTAAGGGCATGAAGGCCAAAGTTAATCTTATTCCTTTTAATCCCTTTATTGGCACAGCATATCAGACATCACCAAAAAAGGTGATTGAAGACTTTCAAAACATCCTAGTCAACGCTAATATAATCACAACGGTTCGGAAGACCCGCGGTGAAGATGAAGGCGGGGCTTGTGGCCAGCTTGTTGGCAAAGTGACTGACAAAATCAGAAGGGTAAAACCTGACGTGAAACAATAACAACATAAGGTGGTGAAGATGAGTGAAACAATGGATTATCCCTGCACATTGGTAGATGATCAATCCATAGGCGCTTGGTTAAAGGAATTGCGAGAGTCAAAAGGCATGAGTGTCGCGGACATTGCCTCGCATTTGCGTTTGGATGTAGCAAAAATTAAAGCAATGGAATCAGACGAATGCCCAGAAGGCATGCAAGCCTATGTTAAGGGCTATATTCGTCATTACGCCAAGATTGTTGGTGCTGAAAGTGCAGATGTTGATGTCAAAATTGCCAGCATGAAGCCGCAAAAACGCGTGACAACCTCACCTTTCCAAAAACAAGCTTTGCATGTTGACCGGTTCCGTGGGCTGTTAACCCAGTATCGTTTATCATTGCTGGTTTTATTGGCATCATTGATTGTTATCTGGATTATTGCTCAAGCCTGGGCCAGTGGCGATGACACTGAAGAGGCGGCACAGCGCATAGAGACTATGGTCAGTCTCAACGAGGGCACGCCTCAAGAGACTCCCAACAATGATCAGCCTGACTTACTTTACAATATGATGGTAAAAACGGATCATTAAGGACATGTTATGAGTAAGACATTGCAAGCAATTCGCGGTATGCGCGATATTCTTCCTAATGAAATGACCACATTTCATACTGTAGAAGCGGGCATTCGCGAACTCATGCATGGCTATCATTATCAGGAAATACGATTGCCTGTGCTGGAATCCACTGAATTGTTCAAACGCAGCGTTGGTGAAGAAACTGATATTGTTGGCAAAGAGATGTACAGCTTTCTGAGCCGCAGTGATGAGCCCATGACCTTACGTCCTGAGGGCACGGCAGGTTGCATGCGCGCAGGCATAGAGCACGGCTTGTTTTACAATCAAACCCAAAAATTTTGGTATTTAGGGCCTATGTTTCGCTATGAGCGCCCACAAAAAGGCCGTTACAGGCAGTTCCAACAGTGGGGTGTTGAGGCAGTTGGCATTGAGGGGCATCAGATTGAATTGGAAATGATTTTACTTGGTGCACGCTTGTGGCAGATATTAGGCATCACTGACAAAATCCAATTGCAAGTCAACTCGTTGGGCAGTCCCGCTTGTCGCCAGCATTACCGGGCTTTACTGCAGAAACATTTCCACCAGGCCAGAGACCAGCTCAACGAAGCAGAGCTACAGCGCTTAGCACGCAATCCACTCCGTTTACTCGATAGCAAAAATCCAGCGCTGGCAGAGCTAATTGCTTCAGCCCCACGCTTGGATATGCACATGTCTAATGAAGCCAAAGCACACTTTGCAGCACTGACACAAGCGCTCACCGAAATGGGCATTTCCTTTGTGCATAATCCTCACCTGGTACGTGGTTTGGATTATTATCAACATACTGTTTTTGAATGGGTAACCGAGGCACTCGGTGCACAAAACGCAGTGGCCGCAGGTGGTCGCTACGATGGTTTGATCGAGCAGCTAGGTGGACAGCCAAGCTCTGCTGTTGGCTTTGCCATGGGTGTGGAGCGAGTTGCTGCATTGCTGAAAGAAGATTCGATACCTAAGGTTATGCCCGATGTTGCGGTCTTTGCCGTTGACAATGACATTGCTGTGCAAGTCCAGGCATGGACAGAGTCTCTGCGTGATGCTTTGGGTCTATCTTGGTCAATTACCATGGATCACCAAGGTGGGAGTCACAAGAATCAGAGTAAACGCGCGGATAAACTGGGTGCACGTGCTAGCTTATTGATTGACAAGGATGCCTGGGAAGCGAAAGCTGCACCCATTAAAACTGTTGATGGATGGGTTTCGGTACCATTGGGTAAAGTGGCCGAATGGTTACGTCTAAATTTAACCCAGGAAAAAGTATAGAAGGAGAGGGGTTAATGTCATCCTACCTAGACGAAGAAGAACAAATGGATGCTATCAAATCATGGTGGCAAGAAAATCGGTGGTTTGTCGGCATGGCTGCGGCAGTGATTTTGATATTTTCCTCTGGATGGCAACTTTGGCAGCGCCATGTCATGCTTGAGCAGCGTGAAGCAGTACGCTGCTACATGGCCATGGTCGATAGCGAAGACCCCAAGGTCATCAATACTAGAGCAGATGCTCTCATTGCCAAACATCCAAAGACTCCATTTGCTGCTGTGGCATATTTGAAGAAAGCCCAAGGTTATGTGGCTGATAAAGACTATGAAAATGCTATAAAAATGCTTAAATATGTGGCAGGTGACCCTAAGATTCCTGCCTTTCAAGCCATCGCCCAATTGCGTCTTGCGCGGGTAATGTTGACGCAGAATAAACCCGATTATGCCATAACCTTACTCAAAGATGTACGCAACGATTATTACCTAGGTTGGTCTGACTGGGTGCTGGGTGATTGCTACCAGGCCAAGGGGGATATGAATCAGGCTGCCAAACACTATCAAGCCGCATTAAAAATACTTTCCAACAATGAAATCGCTGCAAACATGATTTCTCAGCAGCTGATGGCATTGCCTTTAGACACGCATCAAGGAGAAAAACATGCATAAAACATGGTGTCGTAACATTGCCATATTGGCAGCCTCATTAATGCTGGCTTCTTGCGCCAACAAGCCAGCTCTGTATAAGGAATCACGCCAGTTATCCTTTAAGCCTTTGTGGGTCAAGCAAGTCGGCAAAGGTACTTTCCATCGTCATCTCAATTTGCAGCCCACCCTAAACAAGCAACGGCTCTATGTTACTAGCTATCTGGGTACAGTTTCATCCTACCAAGCAGGCAAGGGTGGCTTTTTGGGAAAAGTTTTGGCCAAACAAAACTTAACAGCTCCAGCAGTGGTCGACGGCAAACACATGGTGGTCGTGAGTGCTAATGGCATGGTGACCGTGCTAGATCGCACTACTGGTAGGCAATTGTGGCGCAAAGCCTTGGCTGGCGAAGTCTTGGCCACACCTGTTTTGGTTAAGGGCTTGATAATTCTAAAAACTGAAAACGATCATGTTTATGCCTTGGATTGGTTATCTGGAAATGTGCGTTGGCATTACCAAACTGAGTCGCCATCACTGATTTTGCGTGGTAGTGGAAAACCCGTTGTAGAAGGCAGTAATTTACTGGTGGGGTTTGCTAACGGTGAGCTAGCAAAATTAGATGTGCACAGTGGCGAGGTATTATGGAAATCTCAAGTCACATTTCCCAAAGGCATTACCTCTATAGAGCGTATGGTGGATATGGATGCTACACCTTTGGTGCTCAGTAATCGAGTTTACTGGGCAAATTATCAGGGGGCTGTGGGGGCTTATGCCCTGGATTCTGGCAGAGAAATTTGGCAGCATCCTGCCTCGGTTTACGCTGGGCTGGCAGCAGACAGCAATCAGCTTTTTGTATCTGATGCCAATCAGCACGTGCAGGCCTTCGATCTAGAAACAGGCGAACTCAATTGGCAGCAGCAAGGCTTTGATAAGCACGTGATTCTCACCGCCCCAGTGGTTTATGGTGATTATGTGTTGCTGGCTGATCAGCGTGGTTATTTGCATGGGTTGAATAAACTCACTGGTGCGCCAGTAAGTTCAATCAAGTTATCTGCTGATTCTGGCTTTACCGCGGCACCCTTGGTGCAAAACAAGCGTATTTTTATGGTGGCAGATGATGGTACAACCATAGCGCTAACCGTGAACTAGCTACGTCACTTATGCTTGGTGACAGGCTTGTATAGACGAATAATTATTATCCTAGCAAGATCATTGCATCTGCGTAGAGCCCGTTGTATAATGAGATTCAAGTCACAACAAAGGAAGTCGTGGTTTTGATCTCACAAAATCTTTCATCGCGCTTATACTACAACCTTGGGCTAGGCAAGCCTTTGGTGGTATTATTAGCCAGGTGTTGGGTAGGCTGGGCCTTTCTTGGTCCTGGCTGGATGAAAATAACTTCTTGGCAAACCACCTTGATGCTATTTCACAGTGAATTCCAGGTACTCTGGATTTCACCTATAATTGCTGCTTACTTGGCGACAGCAGCAGAGATTATTCTGCCTATTTTGTTGATTATCGGTTTGGGAGGGCGCTTTACTGCTTTGGCATTGTTTTTGTTCAATGTCGTGGCGATGTTTTCCTATCCATATTTGTGGACGCCAGACGGCGCACAAGGACTGACTCACCATATTAATTGGGGAGTTATTTTGGCATTGCTGACATGCTACGATCTTGGCCCTTGGTCTTTAGATCATTATTTGGCTAAGGTATTTGGCTGGAGGCAGTGACGATGATTGGAGAAACTAAAAGGAAAGGAACAGGATTATGATGAAATCAAAAGTATTACTGGGGACATTGCTTGCCTTCGGCTTGTCGTTCACAGCTGTCAGTAGTTTGGCAGGCCAGTGTCAACGAGAGTATAAGGTTTATAAGTATTGTAAGGATTCAAGTGAATGTAGGAAATCAAAATCGCTGAAAAAGCATTATTTTAACTACAAAACATGCATGACCAAAGCGCTAGAATTAGACAAGAAAGGCTCTAAGGAAAGTAAACCTTCTTGCGCGAAACAATGGGATGCTTATCAAAACTGTAAGAAAGGCTATTAGAAGTGTAAAAAGCTTTATGTTAGACATGTGATTATGTGCCAAAAAAGATGGCACTCAAGCCCAATCAATGGAGGGTTTATGATTAATTTACCAAAGGAAATTCAGATGAAAAAAGTAGTGTCAATTAGCTTGATATCAGCAGTATTTGTAATGGGACTGTCTATGGTTGCTCCAACATCATTGGCAGCCAGTGATTTCAAAGAAAATTATGAAGACTGTATGTTCAAGATTAAAAAAATGGTAGCTGAAGGTAGTCAGCCCAACTACTGTAATGAAAATTACTGTCGCTACCGATCATGTATTTTGGGGCATGATAAAAGCAAAAAGCACCTATGTAAAGGCGTATTTGATAATTTTAAATGGTGTCTAAAACAGCACCATAAGCAAAAAAAATTCTAGGTTCTGTCAGTGGATAGGCTTTGATAAAAGGGCAGCCCCACGAGGCTGCCCTTTC
>JAGYIW010000033.1 GCA_018402195.1 Gammaproteobacteria bacterium | reverse complement strand
TCATACTTGAGTAGAATACATCAATGAACGCTAGTACTCAAACACCTATGATGCAGCAATATTTAGCGATTAAGGCTGAATATCCCGATGTCTATTTGTTTTATCGCATGGGCGATTTCTACGAACTGTTCTTCGAAGATGCCACTGAAGTGGCAGAATTATTACATCTCACTCTCACCTCTCGCAGCAAAACCGACCCTAACCCTATACCAATGGCTGGTGTTCCAGTACATACCATCGATAATTATCTGGCCAAGCTGATCAAAATGGGCAAATCTGTCGCCATTTGTGACCAAGTAGGCAGCCCTAATGATCAAAAGGGCCCTATGCAGCGCAAAGTCTCACGCATTGTCACCCCCGGCACACTAACGGAAGACAGTTTACTAGATGAACAGCAAGACAATCTATTGGCCGCCATCCATGGTCTAGGCCCCTATGGTTTGGCCTATTGTGATCTTTCTTCAGGGACTTTTTGTGTGCTGGAGGTCAAAGATCAACAAGCCTTAAACAACGAATTTGCTAGACTCTCTCCCAAAGAAATCTTGTTGGCTGACAATTCACAGCGTCCTAACTGGCTGAAGGATCACCCACACCTTCGTCTGCGCCCACCGTGGGATTTTAATCTGGATACTGCCCGCAAAACCCTCTCCGAACAATGCAAAACCAAAGACCTTAGAGGGTTTGGCTGTGAGGAAATGCCATTAGCCATCGGTGCAGCAGGTGCACTGCTGCAGTATCTTAAATACACACAAAAAACGGCACTGCCTCACATACAATCGATCCAAACCCTTACCATCAGCGACACACTAACCCTAGATGCCACCACGCGTGCTAATCTTGAGTTGACACAAAATCTTCGTGGTGGTCGTGAACATTCGTTAATTTCAGTAATCGATCACACCAACACCCCCATGGGCAGTAGACTGCTAAATCGGTGGATCCACAGACCCATAAGATCCTTGGCACACAAACAAGAACGCTTAGACGCTATTAGTAGCTGCATTCAGCATCAACCAGAAGTCATACAAAACCTACTTAAAGGACTAGGCGATATTGAGCGTATCACATCACGTCTAGCATTACGCAACATTAAGCCAAGGGACTTCATCCAACTACGCAGTGCATTAAGAAAACTACCTGACATCATGACTGCATGCCAACAGCTAACCATGCCGATTTGGGATCAACTCAGCCGAGATCTTGATGGCTTTGCACCTCTCTATCAAGAGCTCTGCCAAGCCATCATTGACAATCCACCTGTTACAATCCGTGATGGCGGCGTTATTGCAGAAGGACACGAGGAAGAACTAGATAATCTCAGAAGCCTTAGCCAGAATGCTGGACAATTTCTTATCGATTTGGAAACCCAAGAACGCGAACAAACTGGTATTAATACACTCAAAGTCGGATATAACAAAGTACATGGTTACTTCATCGAAATCAGCAAAGGCCAAAGCACCAACCCCCCAGAACATTACATACGCAGACAAACCTTAAAAAATGCTGAGCGCTACATCACCCCAGAATTGAAAGGCTTTGAAGAAAAAGCCCTAAGTGCAAAAACTCAGGCGCTGGCATTGGAAAAACAATGCTATGAAGCGCTGATCGATTTTGGCGTGCAATTCCTTCAACCACTCCAAACCATGAGCCAAGCATTGGCAACCATCGATGTCTTGAGCAATCTTGCCGAACGTGCCATGGCACTCAATTGGCATCGTCCAGAGCTCTGTGAGACACCAGGTATTGTCATTGAGCAAGGGCGTCATCCAGTTGTGGAAGACTTGCTTTCAGAACCCTTTGTCCCAAATAACACCATACTTTCACCACAGCAAAGCCTCGCATTAATAACTGGTCCTAACATGGGAGGCAAATCAACCTACATGCGTCAAGTTGCCATCATCACCTTGATGGCACATATAGGCTCATATGTGCCTGCTAGTAAAGCCATCATTGGTCCCATCGACAGGATTTTTACCCGTATTGGCGCCAGTGATGAAATTGCCAGTGGTCGCTCAACGTTCATGGTGGAAATGACAGAAACCGCCACCATACTCAATCAAGCCACCGACAAAAGTCTAGTTCTGATGGATGAAATTGGCCGTGGCACCAGTACCTTTGACGGCATGGCTTTAGCCTGGGCCTGCGCACAGCAATTAGCAACAGAAAACCGATCACTTACCCTCTTTGCCACCCACTATTTTGAGCTCACCAATTTAAGTAATCGCTATGACAACATCATTAACCTACATTTATCTGCAAAAACCGATGGTGAAAACATCGTGTTTTTACACACAGTGCAGCCTGGGCACACCAATCAAAGCCATGGCATTCAGGTAGCGAAGTTGGCAGGCCTCCCACCACAAGTGATCGAGCAAGCTCGAAAAAAAATCAACCTACTAGAAAAACAATCCTTAATATCTCCAGCAATAAAAGACGATTTACTCACACAAAAATCTCCAAAAATGCCAGCACTACACCCTGTACTGGAAGCTCTTGCAAACCTTGATACCAACCAACTCAGTCCTATTGAAGCCCTTAATCATCTGCATCAGCTCAAAGCACAATATCAAAAAAAGTCAGAGGAAGTGACATGACCAATCCTGAAGGCGAATTAAAAAACCAAGCTCAAGCACTTATTGAAGAAAACTTCAGCAGTATTTCTGCCGAATATGTTGAAGAGCTTTGGCTAGACATTCTTGAGTTTATCAATGACAACGATTATGTCACTACCGATGATTTCCTGAAAGTAATGGAGCTACTTCGAAATGACGAAGCATACGAATTTGTATCCCCCAGAGATGAAGTTATTGAAGAAAGCCACCATCAACTTGAAGACGAATTAGATTTTGACGAAGTGGGACAAGCATTACTTCCTGAAGAACTAGACATTGACCACACCGCAGAATCTCATGAGCAAGACGCCCAACGACAAGCGCAACAAAAAACTATCATCGTCAAAGAAGAAGTCATGGAGCAAACAGAAAATTACCTGCAAGACGACTTAGTCACATTAATTCTGCACGATGTCAACGAATTAGTTGAAGAAGCCAGATCAAAATCACTAGAGAACAGCATCAGCGGACTTAACACCCAAGACCCTCACTACCTGGACAAAATGATTGCCCAAGCACCTCACGCTGTGGTTAAAGGAACTTTAAAAGCGCTATATCAACACGTTAGTGGCATGTACCAGAACCTAGTCTATGGCAGCGAAATCTATCCTGATGAAGCAGGATTTACTGGAGCAGTGAAAGATATTCTCGCCGACAAATCCATGATTCATGGCCAAGAACCCTGGCAAGTGAAGTTTGGTCCCAATATGGCAGGGGGCGGGAGACGTAAATAGTCTAGCTAGGCTAGTCTTTAGAAAATCTATAGCTAACACCTAGCTTGTAGGCATAGACATGGCTCTTATACTCATCGTGCAATCTGCCATTTGTAAATTCAGTTTTCTTAGGCAGAGAGACATCAATCTCTGAACGCACAGCCACATGGCGACTGACCATAGACTCATAGCCAAACGCTCCCACCCAAGTCGGCAGATTTTTATTCCAAGCTACGCCTTGAAATTCTTTTGGATTAATCTTCTCACCAGAATCACTCGGTGCAAAAGGTGAACGGAGCGTCATGTATCCCCAACCTGCTTTAAGATACAGATGATTATTGTTGACCAGCTGATAACTCAACATAGCAGCAACATGCCAAGCCTCAATGGTTCGCAAGGTATTTAAAAATTGGTAATCTTGCCCTTGAGATGACATTTGACCCATACCCTCTAAACCCAAGCCAAATTGGCCCATAAAGCCACTAAAAAATTCACTCATGGGGAAGAAGTAACCACCATAAATACCTGCCAGCATACTGGCATTGCTGCTGGTGAAAACATATTTTTCAAAAGTGTCATCTACATGCGTAGATTGACTCACCACACGATCAGAACCAAAATGGGCCCCCAAATAAGGACCTCTCATAGGCACAGTACTAGCAAAATACTTATAGGCCTTGTTTTCAGAAAAATGGTAGCCCAGTCCTAAACGTGCCTGATAGTCACTGGGGGCAAAACCCATAGAGCCAGTCTCTCCAGATTGTTCATAATCGATCAATTTAAAGGTGTGCTGAGGGTAGTAACGATATCCTTGGGCAAAACGCAGGAACATGTGCTCACCCAAATAGGCTTCCATCCCCAACTCAACTGTATAACCAGCCATCCACTTATCAAAATCTGCAACGACAAAATCAGCCCCAGACAAGTAAGCATCGTGATTAAGGCGGGTGAAAGTACCACCTAAACGCAACCAGGCATCATCTTGGCTGGGCAGACGGTGCCCAAGCAATAAGCTGACATCACCCGCATATAACCGACGGTTTTTCTGACGCCATTTTTCATCATCCTGGGAGCGAAATGAATCTTCATTCTTTGCTGAAGTATAATCTCCGGCTAATTCGCCTGAAACAAACCAACCTGATTTTTTGTAAAACCACTTATAACCAGCAAACACACGGGCCAAACCGCCCTCAGTACCAAAACTAACGCTATAGTTCTTAGTAGAGAAGCGAATATCACCTGCTTCAGAGCCCAATCCAAGGCCCACATAGATACCAGGATCAAACGATTGTCGACGATAAAATGGCTGCATACGATTGAAAATCAAATGGTTCATGTCATTGGTAATGACTTCCACCATACCCGAATCAATAGCATCTCGATAATGCGCTTCCTCTTCGTCCATCTTAGTCAAAGGTTGAGGTTTTTGATGAATATAATCGTAGTAATGAGGTTGAGCCATCAATGAGGATGATACCCATATTAACAACAAGCTAACTGAGCCCCTTTGTGCAAACCGAATCCATTGCTTGTTTGTCATGTCCTTCATCCTTTTTGACTAAAGCTTATCGCATGTTACCACCCTGATGTTAAGAATCAAGCTCAACCTAACAAGCTGAGTATGCAAATGACATCATTGTGATCCCAGAAGACCATAAACATAACCCTGCAAAGCACGAAAAAGACACGTGTACGGTATTGACCAAACAAGAAAAATACGGAATACTCCAGCGATGCCTAACAAAAAAATCCATTTACTCGCCCAATTTCTCAGCGGTACGCTCCTGGTAACCGCCTTTGCGCCCGTCCATTGGCATTATCTTGCACCTGCAATCTTTGCCTTTCTATACTGTCAATGGCAGGAACAAACACCTAAGCAAGCCTGGCTGACGGGCTATGCCTTCGGCCTAGGTTTATTTAGCACAGGAACATGGTGGGTTTATATTGCTGTGAACAATCCTACTTATGGCATTCACAACGCATTGGTTGCTGCGCTTATCACCATCGCTTTAATCGCATGGCTTGCTTGCTTTCCAGCCTTAACAGGATGGTGCATGCAGCAGCTTCAGCCCAAACATTCCTTATTCAAAAGCCTCTTACTCTTTCCTACAATCTGGACACTTGGCGAATGGCTAAGAGAACATACATTTACCGGCTTTCCCTGGATGAGCTTAGGCTATAGTCAATTAAGTACGCCATTACAAGGATTCGCTCCGATTTTTGGCGTTTATGGCGTGAGCTTTTTCATGCTCATGGTTGCTGGTTTGATTTCCTATGGTTATTTAAGCCAAGCGAAAAACAAAGTCTTTGCCACCACCTGCTTATTGAGCATTTTTGCACTGGGTTGGGGACTCGATAAAATCCAATGGACTAGCCCAGTACAAGCCCCGCCTGTCAAGGCTTCTTTACTGCAAATGAACATCCCCATCGAATACAAATGGCACTTGGAAAACCAGATGACCATTTACCAAGCTTATGACAATACCACACGTAAGCTCATTGAGCTTCATCGTGACATTATCGTCTGGCCTGAAGGGGCAGTTCCAGCCTACCTACACCATTTTGAAAGCCCTCTGACAAAACTAAGCGACCTAGCGCTAAAAAACCATGCGGTCATCTTAGCTGGCATCCCTATTTTACAAAACAACCACAGCTATAATAGTATTATTGCCCTGGGTCATGGTGAAGGCATATACCATAAACATCACCTGGTACCTTTTGGAGAATACTTACCCTTCGCTACCTGGTTTGCTTCTACAGCAGAAAGACTAAACATTGCCGTTTCTATGTATAGCCCAGGCCCGGAAAACCAAGCACCATTAAAGTTTGGCAATATACCATTATCCCCTTTCATCTGTTACGAAATTACCTACCCTAATTTAGTGAGACTAGCTGTAAAAGAAAGTGAACTTTTGATCACCGTCACCGACGACGCTTGGTTTGGCCACAGCATTGCTGCCGACTTACATTTAGAGATCGCCCAAATGCGTTCTCTGGAAAATGGCCGTGAACAACTTTTCAATGCCAATACTGGCATCACTGCTGCCATTAATATCCATGGAAATATTATCAAGCAATTACCCCAACATACCCGTGGGGTACTGGACGTTACTGTGCAACGATGGCATAACCACACCCCATGGCACACGCTTGGAAATTGGCCACTTTGGCTAATTAGCTTGATAGTGCTTGGCATTAGTTGGCGCAAACATCAGCAACCTGAAGATGTCACCACAATTACTTACCATGCTGATTCTTAAAAACCATATTCACAACAGCTGGATTGTTTGCCTTACCCCCAGTAAGTAATCCTTTCAGCCCATATCCCTTAACTGGTGATAATGATGCTGCGTGCGCAGGTTTTTTATAGGAAACCAAGCTTTTATCCTTTAACACAAGCCCCTTGTAAATTTTTTGTGAAGCTGAACCCCCCATATATCCCCGAGAGGACTTAAATGCAGACACAAAGCCACTCAGTTTTGGCGCCTGATTGTAATTACGCTTAACACTACTGTATTTTCTGTACATTTCTCGGGTACTGCCCTCGATCATATATGTGAGGCCAATGCGTTCAAACTCCTTAATGGCTTTATTTATTTTTTCACCATTATATTTTTCATAGCGTTCCTCCAAGGCATCAACATCAATAAGCAAGCCCTTATCGACTTCATGCACAAGAGAATCATCATGATTAACAGTAAGTTCACCCGTGGCCAACTGGTGCTTTAACCATTCAAAGAAATTTTCGCCATGCATCAATTCGCGGGCTTCTCTCACCTCTAATGGCAACAAAAATTCAGGGCCAGAAAAATATTCCACTGCATAAGTCTGAGCAACTTCATAAATCATGCCATAGTGAGGTAATTCCTCGCCCAAATCTTCCATAAGTGCAAACCAAAGATCTAAAGTATCTTCACTTTCAGCTATCCATAAAAAGCCAATTCCAGGCATCAATTTCTGCGCCAATATTGGTGTTAAGCGCTTGTAAAGATCTGGGATGTCCGAGAACTTGTCACGAATACGGTAGTACTCTCCTTGAAATAACATGGAGCTCTCAAAAGGACGCCAAGTACTCAGATACTCCCCAGTCCCCGTACAAATATTGATAAAACGACCACATGCCAAGCGCCCAATGTCTTTCAGCAAAAAGGCAGAGAATAACATATATGTATGTAAATGGTTTTGCAGCTCAGGATTATTATTTTTGAAATGATCAACGGCAAAATAGGATCTAGCCAAACCATAATTGAGCATAGAACCCAAAGGCCCTCCCACGATTGCGGGAATCAACTGAGCATATTCGGCAAATGCATTAATCAAAGGCACATACAAAGCCTGATAATATTCATCTGGCACACCAACAACGATTTGCAATTTTTTAAGGATTTTCTTATGCAAATCAGTTGACAACAATTGATTGGCCGGCAATACCTCAAAAAGGCTTTTATCCGTATAAGGCTTTTGCCTAGGAGTTTTATCCTTTGATACGGGCTTGTCTTGAGTAGCTGCAAATATCATGGCTATCATCCTTGTAAATTGAAGCGTTTATCTTTATCAAGTATTCTAACACTGTGTTTTCATTTTGTTAATGTAAAGGTATAATACGTTAGTAATTATCGAAAATCATGAAGCGTTAACCAATGAACACCACTTACAACCACGTTTATGTCGAAAAAGAAGCTCAAAAACACTGGCTAGACAACAAATGCTTCCAAGCTTACGAAGATCCAAACAAAGAAAAATACTACTGCCTGTCAATGCTACCCTACCCTAGCGGCAGCTTACATATGGGGCATGTGCGTAACTACACCATTGGTGATGTAGCCAGCAGATACCAACACTTTTTAGGAAAAAACGTGCTCCAGCCCATGGGCTGGGATGCCTTTGGATTACCTGCTGAAAACGCTGCATTAAAACACAATCTGGCACCGTCAGCATGGACGCAAAGTAATATTGCGAGCATGAAAGATCAGCTGATACAGCTAGGCTTTGCATACGATTGGTCGAGAGAAATCACAACTTGTGATCCCAGCTACTATCGCTGGGAACAATGGCTCTTCACACAATTGTATGAAAAAGGCTTAGTCTATCGCAAAAAAACTGCGGTTAACTGGGACCCAGTGGATCAAACCGTCCTTGCCAATGAACAAGTAGTCGACGGTAAAGGCTGGCGTTCCGGGGCGCCTGTGGAACGCAAAGAAATCTCTCAATGGTTTTTAAAAACCACTGCTTATGCTGATCAACTGCTTGACAGTATCGATGATCTAAATGACTGGCCAGACAATGTGCGTACCATGCAGCGCAACTGGATTGGCAAATCACAAGGTTACGAGGTAACCTTTCCAGTCAGAGGCACAGATATTTCCCTAGGAGTATTTACCACACGTCCTGATACGTTAATGGGGGTGAGCTTTATGGCTATTACCCCTGAGCACACCCTAGCCAAAGAATGTGGGGAAGCTAACCCAGACATCCAGGCCTTTATTGATTCTTGCCAACACACCAAAGTGGCAGAAGCTGAGCTGGCAACCCTGGAAAAAAAAGGTATTGCCACACCCTTTCACGCCATTCATCCCATTACCCAAGAAGCCATCCCCATTTGGGTGGGCAACTTTGTGCTTTCTGACTATGGCTCAGGCGCGGTAATGGCAGTACCAGCACACGACAGTCGGGATCATGCTTTTGCCAAAAAATATGGTCTACCTATTTTACCTGTAGTACAACCTGAAGAAGACTGGGATTTCAACCAAGCCGCCTATACCGGCAAAGGCAAGCTATTCAACTCACAAAACTATGATGGCATGACGAACCAAGAAGCTAAAAATGTCATTATTAAAACCCTCGAAGCATCGGGGCACGGACGGGTGCAAACCCAATTTCGACTTCGTGACTGGGGCATATCTCGACAACGTTACTGGGGCTGCCCAATTCCCATACTCTACGACAATGATGGCAATGTTAGACCAGTTCCTAGACATGATTTGCCTGTACAGTTACCCACGGGAATCAAGCTAT
>JAGYIW010000032.1 GCA_018402195.1 Gammaproteobacteria bacterium | reverse complement strand
GGGATATGCTCTGGGGCTTAACTCAGCCTGCTTCAGATGAAATCAATACTATGTTGTTGGCTGAACGGCAATTGACAGAATGTTACGTTGATATCGTTCGTACGTTGCTTGAAAAACAGCATGTGTCTAATGGTGCTATTGCCGCAGTGGGCTGTCATGGCCAGACAATTCGACATCAGCGATTGGGTAAGGCTATGTACACCTTACAATTGGGCGACATTCACTGGTTGTCAGTTAACCTTGGGATTCCTTGCATTGGTGATTTCCGTCGTGCTGATATTGCGTTAGGTGGAGAAGGAGCACCATTGTCTCCGGGATTTCATGAAAAATGCTTCCGTTCTTTGCAAGAAGACCTTGCAGTGGTTAATCTGGGCGGTATTGCCAATGTCACTCTGTTACCGAAAGATACCCATGAGCCTGTTAGAGGTTTTGATACTGGTCCAGCAAATGGCTTGATGGATAGTTGGGCGCAGCGGTGTTGGCAGCAGCGCTTTGATAAGGATGGCACTAAAGCGCTCGAGGGCAAGGTACATGAGGAGCTTTTGCAGACTTGTCTTGATGACCCCTATTTTGCTATGGCACCACCCAAAAGCACTGGGCGTGATAGTTTTCATCTGGGTTGGCTGTCTAAACGCTATGACTTGACATCTTTGTCTGATGTTGATGTGCAAGCTACACTATTGGACTTGACAGCGCGCTCAGTTACTGAAGCAATTCTAGCTAATCAGCCTGGTACTCAGAGGGTGATTTTGTGTGGCGGCGGGGCTTTTAACCTGGCTTTGGTAGATGCGATTGCTGGTTATCTGCCGGGTGTGGATGTGGAAACATCTGAGGTCCACGGTATTGCGCCACAATGGGTTGAGGCTTGTGGCTTTGCTTGGTTAGCGTATCGAAGACTTATGCGTTTGCAAGGCAACCTGCCCGCAGTCACTGGTGCCAGAAAGGGGGCTATTTTGGGTACTTTGTGTGTGCAGTAGTTAAAATATTTGTTGTGGTATACGTAGTAAAACCTTGTTAAACAAGGCTTGTTTTTATGGTATGTTGGTGCGCTATATTTGTTTTGCAATGATGTTCTTCATCTTGATTGGCTTTGACTATGCTCCAAAGACTCACTTTATTACCCTGAACAAACTCTAACCAATGATCGCATTGGTATTCATTCTGGTTGTGTTCTTCATCATTGGCTTGGGGGTTAGTGAGATCTTCACCTGCGATTTCACTATTATTGCTTCTGGAGTTAGCCTTGGATGAAGCGAGTTTATTAGCAATATTTGTTAATGCTTCCTGGTCAGCATCCACTTCTTTATGGTTAGGCATCAATGTATTAATGGGATGCGCTATTCGTGAAGGTGCTGCTTTGTGCAACAACATATGTACCATTGGCACAATTAGGGTGATGCAAGCCAAACCATACCACACATTGACTTGGTAAGGGTCGACAGAAACATCGCGGTGGTGGTGTTCATGGTCTAGGCCACCTTTACTCCATTCCAAGATGAAGCCAAAATCGGCAAAGAAATGTGATAATGAGTTCATAATCAAAACAGTATTGGCGCAGAAGCCTCTGGGTGGAGTTTCTTCAGAGCCAATGGCTGCATCACCTACTAGGTGTAAGAAGAAAAGGCCCAACGTCAGGCTAAAATCTAGCACCAAAAAGCATACAGTTTTCAATAGAGTTTCAACAAGCCATAATAGACTCAATATCACTTTGGTGTGCAAGTATTTGCATTGTCCAATCATGTTGCTGTAGGCATTAAAGCTTGACTTGCTGATGCTTTTTAGGCCGTGCCATACATTGAGTTGAAATGACAACATCGCAGGTTTTTTTACCGGCATTGCTGTAAAATACCAATGACAGGGTAGTAAACAATGTCTAAAAGTAAGGCAAAAGATATGGCTTTTGTAAATTTTAATGGCTGCTTCACACCATGCAGGACCTGCTTGTCATTAGGTAAAAGACCACCAAGAAGGTCATGCCCAAAGCAAAAAAGGTTGTAGCAACAGGTTTGACCATGTTGGTCCAATGTTTGTTTTTGGCACTGCTATTGCGATATAGCTTGTGTAAAGTCTTTACCCAGGCACCAATCAAATGATCACCATAGGGGTTGTAGATAGATTCACGCAGACCACGGTAGACCAGGCAAAAGTACGCCAACGCGGTACCTGTAGCGATGAGGGTGAGCAAAGTGGTGAGCCCAATTGGCGTTATGGAGAAAGCTGATAAGCCAAATAATATGGGTAGGGCTGTGGCTGTGTGTGAATAGGCTAGTGCAAAGACACCTATGGCAATGATAGTGGAGAAAACAAATGCTGCTCGTTGCATCCATAGCATTTGTTGTGCTTGTGCTTCAAGATTGGGGCATAAGGTTTTCCATTGTCCAAAGGTGAGCCATTTTTCTTTGGATACGCCCCATTCTTTGTTGAGTTTTTTCGCCAGTTTGTCTTGCAATTCGTGCTTTAGTCCTAAATTTTTATGCTTAAAGAGCTTATTTAGCAAATCGTACATGCTCAGTTCTAGGGTTTGCCACTCAGACAAAAAACCGGCTAGGAAAAACAACCATACCCACAGCCCCAGTGGCGCACCCAAAGGGGAGGCCATGATAGCCGTGACAGCGATAAAGCCTGTGCCTAGAGCGGCAAATAATACCAAGAGACGTGAGATGGCTTTGGCATAAGGATAGCGCTCAGCTTTGATGTGAGGTTCTATAGGCTTTGTGTGGAGAAAGTTTGGGGTGAATAAAAAGGGCAGCAGTAAAATAGGCAGACCTAGACCTAGGGTGACTGTCCACCATGCCCAGCTTTTTAGTCGGGGTTGGCTATTGTCTTTATGACTCCAGCCATGCCACCACCCTCTAGCCACGTCAGCTATTTGTGAAATCATGCGATGACCAAAATACAAAAACGGTACCAGCAATATTGGAACAACTAACAGGCTGAGAAACGCAAACCAGACTGGAACGATATTTTTCTCGTGAGGGTTTTCTGATTTTGTTTTTTCTTGTTTGAACTGGGCCAATCTTCCGGTAAGCCATAGTCGTAGTGTGTTAAAGCTAGCATGAATCAGAGTAGTAACTTCGGAGCTCCAGGAAGAAAATAGGGTGAAGTGGTCGTGATCATGCTCATCGTCACAAACTTCAGCATATTGCTGATTTAGGGTGGGTGTAGAGTCAGTAGAATTGAATACTTTGACAACGGCATTTTCATCAATAGTATCACCGAAGTATCGTTTAATTTTGTACGATGTTGCTTTGGGTAGGTGTTTACAAATGGTTTTGACCATTTTATGGTTTGTTGTGTCTTTACCACCACCTGTATTGTCGCTATATGTGTCGGATGCGTCTATATCATTGCTAGGTGCTTCTATGGGTGTGAATGCATTAATTAAAGCCTGTTTGGCTGATATTTTATCAGCCGGAGGTGTAGCGTCAGCCATGATGATAACTCATTAGTGGTACAAAAAGGATGATATGGAATTTATGTAAATACACCAGCATTATATATGCAAATGAGAATCATTTGCAATAGCTCCCCTGTAAAAATCCCTAGTTTTGCCAAATGCCTACTTTAAATGCTTGGAAAGCTGCCATGTCTTCCTGATTGAGAGAGGCACCTTGTGGTAGCTTGACTGTCAGAGGGTTTTTGGCAATGCCGTGTACACGGTATTCATAGTGTAAATGGCTGCCGGTACAGAGCCCACTTTTTCCCACGTAACCAATCACTTCATTGCGTTTGACGTGAGCCCCTTTTTTTAGGCCTTTTTTATATCCAGATAAATGTGCGTACCGGGTACTAATACCTTGGTTATGATCAATTTCAATGAAGCGACCAAAGCCACCCTTACGCGCTAGGTAGGTGATTTTCCCATCAGCTGTGGCATGAATGGGGGTGCCTTTTTTGGCAGCAAAATCCACACCCCAATGTGGGCGAATCACGTGCAGGATGGGGTGTTTGCGTTTAGGGTTAAAGTGATCGCTGATGTGGGAATAATTTACTGGATAGCGTGAAAAAACTGGGGTTAGAGGGCTGCCTTCAGGTGTATAGCAATGACGTTTTGCTGTTGGACTGGTTTGATAACAAATTGCCTCTAGCAGCTCACCTTTGTGGGTAATTTCTGCAGCAACCAGTTCGTCACCATGTGTTGAGCCATCTTCTGCATCAGTGTAAATAATGTGAAAGCTGTCGCCGTCGTGTAATGCTTTTGCCAGGGATACCTTCCAGCTGAACAGATCAGCCAGTGGCTGGACCAGTTTGGGAGGAAGGCCTGCGGCCACGGTGTCTTGGTACAATGAGTGATGGAAGGTGCCAGCAATGGTTTTGTATTGCTGCGGGTAGACTGGTGCTATCTTGATAGCGTGAAAGCCCGATGAATCATAGTGTACTACTAAACCATCACCAGATGCAGCGGTGTAGACGAGTTTGTTTAATTGATTGTTGGTGTTCAGCGTTAGATCTAAGGTACTACCTACTTTTAAGGATTGTAGTAGCTCTGTGGGTTTGCCGAGTTTGAGTAGGGCTTGCAGTTGTTTTTGAGGTACATGGTGTTTTTTGAATAGCTTGTAGAGGTTATCACCTTGTTTGATGATAATGCTCTTTTCAGTGTTTTGGCTAGCTGATACGCTGATGTTTAGACATCCTAAGCAAAGAAGAATTATCATGCTTAGAACATTTATGACCAGCTGTTGGGGTTTATTTTCTTTTGATAATGAGAAAATTGATCGCGATAACACCCCCAACATAAAACAATACCTCCCGTCAATCCCTGCAGCAGATTCACCGCCGCCTCACTGCTTTAAGATTGTGGTAAAAAAGCCAACAATATAGTACATTGCTGGGACGAATGCAAAAACCCGCTAGGGTGGAAGAAGGGGAAAGCAGTGGCAGGTGATGCAGTGTTACAAGAATTACAAAGAGGCGTGGTTGAGACTCTGGTTGAGAGTGAGCTGCGCGATAAATTGACTTTAGGCAGACCTTTGCATATCAAGGCGGGCTTTGATCCTACAGCGCCAGATTTGCACCTGGGGCATACGGTGATTTTTCATAAAATGCGTCAGTTTCAAGAGAATGGACATCGTGTGAGTTGTCTTATCGGTGATTTTACTGCAAAAATTGGTGACCCTACAGGCAAAAACAAAACCCGTGTGCCTTTGGATGATGAAGCCATTGCTGCCAATGCCTTGACTTACAAAGAGCAGATTTTTAAAATATTAGATCCAGATTTAACGGATGTGGTGTTCAATTCATTTTGGATGAATGAGCTGCAAGCTGCTGATTTAATTCGTTTGGCTTCTTCTTCCACTGTAGCGAGAATGTTAGAACGAGATGATTTCAGTAAGCGCTACAAGGCCAATCAGTCTATTGCTATACATGAGTTTTTGTATCCTTTACTACAGGGCTATGATTCAGTAGTGCTGGAAGCAGATATCGAGCTTGGTGGTACGGATCAAACTTTTAATTTACTGATGGGACGAGAAATGCAAAAACACCATGGACAAGTGCCACAAGTAGTGATGACCCTGCCTTTGCTTGAGGGGTTGGACGGTGTAGATAAAATGTCAAAATCTCTTAATAATGCTATTGGCATCACAGAGCCAGCGAATGTGATGTTCGCAAAGCTGATGTCTATCTCTGATGCATTAATGTGGCGTTATTTTGACTTGCTCAGTGCTTTGCCTTTGGCGGAAATTGAAGCCCACAAACGCTCGGTGGAAGAAGGGTATAATCCAAGGGATATTAAGGTAAAGCTTGCGAAAGAGATAGTTGCCCGTTTTCACGATGCTAAGGCTGCCAGTGATGCACTAGATGCGTTTGAGGCACGTTTCAAAAGGCATGAGTTGCCCGAGGATCTTGATGTGGTTGAGATTGCTGTTGAGGGTAATGGTTTGGAGATTGGTTATATCCTGAAGTATGCTAATTTGGTGACGAGTACTGGTGAGGCTTTAAGGATGATTAAAGCGGGTGCCGTAAAAATTGATGGTGAGGCGGTTTCTGACCGTTCTTTGGTTATGCTTAAGGATAGCTGCCATATTTACCAAGTGGGTAAGAGGCGCTTTGCCAAAATTAAATTGAAATAGCCAAATTGACACCCCCCAGCGGGCGGACACGATTCGTCTAGAGAGGAGGATATGGGTCAAATTACCCTGTAATTGACCGAGATACTCAAGTGGGCACTTTGCATGATCCAATCATAGTATTTCTGTTCAGCCCCACTGGTATCGTATTCAGTCAAGCGAATGCGATCGTAAAAACTGTGGCTGTACATGCCACGTATACTGAAATTGTCAGTAAGGGCAGTTTGATAGCCTACGCCAACTACTACGCCTGTTTTCCATTTGGAAAATTCAGGGCCTTGATCACCTCTGGGACCAGCATCAGTATTGGTTAACACTGGTGATGGGCGTTCGAAATTGGTGTAAGTGAGGCCAAATTGTCCCATTAATAAGCTGTGGTTTTCCATCAAGTAGCCAGGCAGTATTGATAAGCGATTACCTTGGCTTTCTTTCATAGAAACGGTGTTGTCGCCACCAATGATTTCCTGCGAATTGGCCGTGTTGTAAATGTTTTGAAATTCAAAGCCTATGTAAGTCCTTTTTGAGAACATATTGCCATAGCCCAAATGTGCTACGGCTAAATAGCCAGTTCCACCATTCATTAAATGGTATTGCTTGGCGTTGTTGAGTGTTAGGGTGTATAGCATATCGCCTCTGTAGCTACTTAAACCACCACCAAGACCTACGTATATTCCGAATTGTG
Organism: Gammaproteobacteria bacterium; assembly: GCA_018402195.1. Classification (GTDB taxonomy): domain Bacteria; phylum Pseudomonadota; class Gammaproteobacteria; order M30B25; family M30B25; genus M30B25. The sequence goes on along the minus strand of JAGYIW010000032.1, from coordinate 2,693 downwards.
GGTCGGGTGATGTTAAGCGTGCTGATGTGGCATTAAATCGATGAAAATGATGACTGTAGCCAATCGTAAAGGTGTTTTCTCTCATGTTATGTTCCCAGTCCGCCGTAGGTGCTTTGGCCTGGCCATAATTGACGTGAGCAATTTCAAAACGTAGAGCTGTAAATGGGGTTAGCATTTTTGCATAGCCAATACCTGCACCAACACCACCTACTGAAACTGTGGCATCAGGGCCAACGGTATCGTTTGTTGAGGTCTCAGTTTGCCTTTTGTATTTAGTCATTTGGTAGGTGGGGCGTAAATAGAAGATATCACTGTTATCAACGCGATAGCCCAGCTTTAGCGCCACGCCATAGCTATAGGGGGTTTTAATGCTGTGATTCCATTCGTAAGTACTGTCAGTATAATGTTTTTCAGCATGTACAGCATAACTGGCTTCACCAAATAGTTCTACGCCCAGCAAAATATAATCAAAAATGAGGCGATCATAGCCTGCGCTCAGTTGCGCTAAATGGTCCAGAGTAGCCTTCATCGTAGATACTCAACGGCAGGGTAGTTTGCTGATAACGTCCCATACGCGAGCCTAAGCCAGTGGCTCAATAAAAATTGCCGCTGGCAACATCAGAGGTAGGTGTAAATAAAGTCTTGCTCTTAGCGTTTTTCTGATGATAATCTTCCTTGGCTATTGCTTCGTTTAAGCAGCATAAGGCCATGAAAAAGTGGCAGTTGTCAGTATGTTTTTCATTGCAAATCATCCCTTTTTCAAGGCATTAAAGGTCTTAACGCTATGCCTGAATGAATATATGGCTGGTTGGTGATATGACCAAGTTACCAGATTTGGATCGCCATGCTGTATCATATTCACCCATCACTGATAACATTGAGACCAAGCTGGTTTCAAAGCCAAAACCCATCAACGTGCCTCGACCATTCAGTGCCAGGTTGACGTTGGACGATGGCGTTGCGTCTACTTGTTGCAATACGTTGCTGGTATATCCGAGTCGGCCAAAAAACATGTCTGATGGATGAGGGCGGTAACCAAAAATCAGACTACTGACTTTTACTTGATGTAGCCGGTAAAGAAAATTCTCTTGAGCATTATGAATACGGTTATGCACTTTGTCTTGGGATATATGGGAGCGATAGCTATACTCAACGCCCGCATAAAAATTACTGGTGCTTAAGGTGCTGCCAAAACCAATGCCAAAGCCGCCCATTAAGTTGAGTGATGGCCTCGTAAATTTCTCCACGAGCATGCTAGCCCCTGTGGTGACATCAATTTCGTACTTGTGATCAAGCATCAAGTTGTCTTCTGAAAGCAGTAGATTTAGGTAGACGCCATCTAAAGCCAGAGGGGTAAACTGCTTAGACCGCAGAGGCAAACCACTGATGTAGTACTGCCAGCCAACTTTGAACTCGCTGTTGGTGGTTTTGTATTTGAATGTACTATCGTTGTAGGTGTTGGTGTATTCACTGAACTGCGGAGTAGTGACAAATTCATAGCGCCAAAAGCTATTGGTGTCTGCGGCCATCAAAAAGCCTAGCCCATATTGAAGACCAGAGTCTCGATAAACGCGGTGGAAGTTGGCGCCAGTATTGGCACTTTCCATCCCCGAGCGCTCAAAATTACTTTCTGTGTGGCCAACTGTGCCATAAAGAATGTCACCACGATCGAAATGCCAGCCCCCTGAGAGGGTAAGGCCATAAACAGATTTCTGTCTAAATGTGTAAGAAGTGGAAGAATTGCCGGTTTCTAGTTCAGCTATGTTAGAACGGTTGTCAATGAACAGCCCTAACGCGCCGTACATATTGTATGGCATGGCCAGAGCATAACCAATGTTAGCTTCCCCCAGTACCCCACTTAAACCATCAGAACGCTGATGAACAGAGTCGCTGCCAGAAACGTTTGTATGAATAGATCCCGCGCTAAAGCCCAGGGCTAGCCCCATGGTGACAGATGTGTCTGTCTGTGCCACAGGGGCTGCAATTAAATAGTCAGTAATAGGGTTGGCAGAATCATCATCTTCAGCCAAAGCCACACAATTCATTGACACCAAATAAACCAAAGCCATACTACGGATGGCAAAAGGCATTTTCATAAGGCCAGACTCCTTGCCTTTGGTTATAGTTTCCCCAAGGCTTTATTTATAGCAATTTTTGCTGAATGAAGTCAACCCCAGAGCAGCAATTCTCGGTGAAGCTACTCTGCCCAAATGTTCTGTGAAATAATGGCCTAATTTATCGATTCAAAGCTGATTATCCTGCCATTTTACCTTTATCGTTACCGATTGACTGGTTGTTCGAATTAAAGGCCAAGTTTTTTGACCAGGGCCATAGTTTCGATCCATATAATATCCGTGCTTCTTCCATCACATTAAAAAGTTCATTTTCACTTTTCCAGCCACAACGGCCAGCACAAACCAGTATTTTAATATTTTCACTAGCCTCATCTACATCAGTGACCCAACTGTTGCGAATGCTCCTTGTTGTTTCATGAACAATGTAGCAGCACCCTTGTTACAGAATACAAGCTACGAAAATTTTATTTTACTTGCACCTGCAAAATAGAAAAAATCAACTGCTTATAATTCACCGAGAATTGCTGGGATTTTATGCCGCATTGGCTTTGTTGTGGCCCTTAATTTCAAAGCGGTCATTTATCGGCAAATAAACTTCCACTTTTCGAAAGGGCCACG
>JAGYIW010000031.1 GCA_018402195.1 Gammaproteobacteria bacterium | reverse complement strand
ACCACAACTTAAGGGCTTAGGAGGGATATATAAGTCTTCAGGCGCATGATCAACTTCGGTCATGGTCCATTGTCCCAGTCAACTTCCCCAGCACCGCGTCTTAAGCATTGGGGATAATCCTCAGTGTAATCTACAATCGTGGTCTGATGATTAAGACATCCGCTATCGATCACCCAGTCCACCTGGTCTTTAAAATGAGACAAAATATCATGGTAACCATCAGTTTCTGGGCTATGTTGCAAAGAAACACTGAGTAAACCCCCATTGAAATGCTGCAAAATAGCTTGAGTCACAGGGTGATCTGGCACACGCAAGCCAATCGTTTTGCGTTTAGCATGTCTAAGCTTTTTTGGCACAGCTTTGGTGGCTTGAAGCACAAAAGTATAGGGACCAGGAATATGAGACTTGATAAAACGAAAAGCAGGATTACTTACTTCAGCATAGACAGCCAAATCAGAAAGCCCACGACACAATAAAGTGAAATGATGTTCGTTATCCAGCTGTCTTAATATGCGAATGCGCGTGATAGCGTCGGAATTACCGATAGTACAAACCAAGACATAGCTAGAGTCTGTGGGAATAATAGCAATACCACCAGACTGTAGTGCTGAAACAACAGCGTCAATCTGACGATGCTTAATTCGATCTGGGTGTATGTCTATCCATTTTCCCATTGAAAGCTCCACAAACTTTTATCGGTAATTTTACCAAAGAATCCTAGCTAAACCCAGCTTAATTACATCCTCAGCTGTTCTAATCGTGGTTATCACAGGTTATAATGTTAATAAAAATCCTGAATCAAACCACTCACCAGTGAGAATTCCTTTGCAAGGCAACGAAACTTAAGGAAACACCATGTTAAATGATTTGATCCCCATCATTCTGTTTTTCTGTCTGTTCAAAATCAAGGGTATTTTTTGGGCCACAGCTGGGCTTATCGCAGCCATGTCGGCCCAATATGGTCTGCAGTACCACAAGAACAAAACTCTAAGCAGCAAGGACAAGTTTATTTTGGGTTCTGTATGGATTCTAGGTGGTGCAACATTGTTGTTGCACAATCAGCAGTTTATCATGTGGAAACCCACACTGATATTCACAGTATTTGCTTTGGCACTGGCCATTAATCACTTGAAGCGATCTCAACCCATGATACAACAGTTGCTTGGAGAAAACATTGAGCTTCCACTGCCCGTCTGGCGCAATCTCAATTTAGCTTGGTGTCTATTTTTCTTAGTCATGGCAATGGTCAATACCTATGTCATTACTTATTACGATGTCGCGACCTGGGTTTCATTTAAATTATTTGGTATTATGGGTTTATGTTTAATATTTAGTCTTGCCCAGGCAATTTATATAACTCGAGCTGTAAAACAAATACCATGACCATTAGCGAAAAAATAATAAACATATTGTCAGAAACAATTGATGACATCACATATATCCACGTAGAAGATGTTACCCACAAACATCTCAAACACAAAAGTCATGAAAACGGAAAACTACATATCAAATTAACACTTAGCAGCAATGAGCTGAGCAATATGTCAAAAGTGTCAGCACATCGTGCTATATACCAAAAACTTGCCCCACTCATGTCAGAGTACATTCACAGTTTAATCATCAACCTTCAATCAGCCTCCTCTACAAAGTAATATCCATTTTGCTACCCTTAAAAGCATCAAATTGTCTATAGGTAACATTCGCATAATGATTATACCTAAAAGATAAGTGCAGGGGATTTTTACGTAAGGCAAGAGCTTTTAGTACTGCATTAGCACCCAAAGTACTAGATTTGACAAAGTCTAACTTTAGTACAGTTAAGGAATCTAGTACAGGTAATACATTTGAAATTACTTCTAATCCGTTATCTGAAATAGGATTATATGACAAATTTAACTCAGAAAGACTAGATGACTTAGACAAAGCATCAATTAAAGAAGTTACCCTATTGCTTTCTATATGATTATAAGAAAAATCTAGAACACGCAAATGGAGTAGAGACAGAAAAAATGCATGCATATCATGCTTTTTAAGCACTCCAAGATTATTGGCTTGGTAAACAAAACGCTCCACCTTTCCTGTTTCTGACAAAGCTTTGGCTAAGATCAAGCTTGTGGTGGGTGAAAAGTTATTATAAGACAAGTCCAAACTCAGCAAGTGACAATCAGGATCAGCCAGCCACTGTACTAAAGCCTTAACTGTACTTTTTGCCAAAGTATTATTTCGTAGTGAAAGCACCAAGATAGGCTTATGCTGGGCATGCAAATACTCAATAATATCTGCCCCACAAACATCAGAAATCCCAGCATTTCCCAAAGTTAAACTGGTATCATTATCACTTAACTGATCATTAAGAAACTTCTTTGCACTGCTTGGACAGTGCCTCAGAGTATGCAAGCCATCAACACTATTCTTTAATGCATGGCACTGAACTCCTGCGCTCACTGCAAGCAAAACAAATAAACTAGAAAACAAATTAGGTAAATGTTTCATTCTTCTCAATAACAACGAGTTGATTATCAATATCTTTGTGTGCAACAACAGTCAATCTATCAATAGACTTGGTAGTTGATGCCAATTTTGTGTGGGAATCAGGATCAATTAAATTATCAAAGACAAACAAATTGACCAACGTTGGCACTTTCATCAGTAAGGATATATATGATGGGACAGAAACTGAAGTTAACTTATTGTTGTTGAGTGCAATCGAGTGAATGCTAGGAGAATTTAGCAAGGAGCTTGCCAACACTTGAGCACCAGGATCACCGATTTCATTGTGATGCAAAGTCAAGCGCAAAAGTTCCTTAGCCTGCGATAGCCAAGGTGAAATCAAAATAATATCCTCATCATCTAAATCATTAAAACTAAGATTCAATCCTCTGATATGTTTATGATGTTGCAAACTGTCAGTAATCGCTTGCATATCTTTGTGGGTGAAACCATTACCCCCCAAATCCAACCACTGTAAGTTAGGTAATTTTTCTAGAATTAACTTTAATGAAACTCCTTTACCTTTTAATCCTGTTTGGAACAATCCTAGCGTTTCAATCTGATTATCAGAAGGAATAGATTCTGCAAGACGTTGAATGGAGTCATTTGATAATCGATTCATAGATAAATCTAAATGGTGCAAGGCTTTGCCATGCTTTAACAAACGGGCAATACTGATGATTGATTTCTCAGTAAGCTGCATATCACGCAGATACAAAAAATGAAGTCTATCATTATCAATCATGGTATCAGCTAAAGATGTAATACCACTTTGTGTAAAGCGATTGTTACTAATATCTATACCTTGAATGGTATTATTGACATTGAGAAGCAAAGCAAACAAAGGTGCTGAGCTATCGTCTAAGGCATTGTGGGATAGGTATAGGCGCATAATGCTTTTGTTTTTGCGTAATGCGAAGACAATACTATCAAAACACGCGTCATCTATCCCACTATAGGCCAAACGTAGCTCAGTAGCGTCGGTAGAGATAGCATGGTTGACAGTATTAACCACTTTGTTAATACAAGCGCCGGATTTGACTAGAACTGGAACTTTTTTTGCTTCAGTAGAAGCTAGCTTCTTGTCCTGAGCAAAAGCGATATGACACAGACAAATCAGTGATAAAAAAATGAAAAAACGCTTCCATACGCCTCGGCATAGTATCATACGACGCTCCTTATCACCATGACACAACTTATAATAGCAGACACAAGAACGAAAGAGAAGCCCATAATTCAATCACAACGATAACGTGGCCAGTAACCAACGTCATCTTTGGCATGAGCAGAGCACTACTTGCAATTTTACTGCGTCAAAGATCATGCCAGTCATCTTTATGACAAGTATATTTTTAATGTAATGTATGAAACATACAAGAACGGGCAACTGGTTTTATTAATTAAAGTGGTAAGATAGCAACAATAGCTAGATTAATTCTGCCAATCTGATGCTTTCTTTAAGTATAGGGGCTGAACCTTATCATAGATTTCTGCCTCGTATTTTCCCGAAAAAGACTGCCAAGCTAACTGAGCAACGCGTGCAGCTTGAGTTTGCCCTGATCTTGCCTCAAACAAATGTACACCCTTATTATTCTTATACTCTAGCGGTAACAAAGGTGGAATAAAATAAGTCATCATACCGTCGTCAGGCAAGGCATCAAGTTCTGACATGGCAGGAGCCCTCTCCAACTTTAACTTTTCATCAGCCATCGAATAGACACAGTGATAGCATGCTCCACCATAGGCATTGCGCACAATACGAACATATCGAGAAAACAAATGCATAGCAAGTACAGCATGTGCATAAGCGGCTGCAGAAGTGATATGCACAATAGGCTTAGGGTGAACCAAGTGTAATCCTTGCAGCACACCAGCACCGACTCTCAAGCCAGTGTAACTACCAGGCCCATGGGCATAAGCATAGTAATCAACGTCTGCTAAAGTCCAACCTCTATCAGTAAGTAGAGCATCAATCACAGACAAACAAACTTTGGCATGAGCATTAACTTGCTCAGCGGATTGCGTAAACAAACCGTCGTCACTTAACAAAGCAACACTACTTTGGCTTTCTGCTGAATCAATAGCAAGAATTCGCATAACAAAAATCAATAAGAAAATAATGATTATAGATAAAAAAGCCACCCGGCACAATGCTCCAAAGGAACACTATACCGGGTGGGTGGTAATCATCCGTGACCAGACTTAGGTCCGGTGACAACAACAATCAGGCCAAAGCGTAACTGGTGTCGTAACGAGTACTTCGTCAGTACTGCTCGGCCCATTTAATTATCCTTTCTTATCTTTATTATTCCTTGTTGTCAGGAACCAAGCGGGTGAAGACTTCCAGGTCTACATGGCTAACGGTATCATGTAGGAAAGTAAATACAAGCCCATTTTCTTATTAAAAAAGCTTGAATTTTAATTTCTACAAAGAGACAGGGCCCTACGAACAAATCATGCTTATATACATAAAAAAAGGGGAAATCTCGCACACGAGAGTGAGATAAGTCTCAATCGCATCAAAAATACTTGCTACTAACAGATTCACCCCTATTTTGGAAAAATAAATAAAAATTCACTGGAAAATCATCAAAAAATTCACTAAACTATCTCTCGAAAAGCAAGTAGAGAAATCTAGTACATGCTAAAAGGAAAAAAAGCCCTCATCGTCGGAATTGCCAATGAAAGGTCTATTGCCTATGGCATCGCCCATGCCATGCGACTTCACGGTGCAGATCTTGCCCTTACTTATCTCAATGAAAAAATGCAGTCTCGCGTAGAAAAAGCTGCACAACAATTTGGTATCGAATTGGTACTTCCTTGTGACTTGACCAAAGATGACCAAATTGATGCTGTTGCTGAATCGCTGAAGAAGCACTGGGGTCATGTAGACATTATTGTCCACGCTGCCGCTTTTGCACCAGCTGATCAATTACAAGGCAATTATGTTAGCAATGTAACCCGTGAAGGTTTTCGTGTTGCTCATGATGTCAGCAGCTATAGCTTCACTGCCCTTGCCAAAAGCTGTGAATCCATTCTTTCTAAACAGTCTGCTCTACTGACACTATCTTATCTTGGTGCAGTGCGATGTGTCAGCAACTACAATACCATGGGGGTTGCTAAGGCCAGCTTAGAAGCCAATGTTCGCTACATGGCTCATGCCATGGGCCCAAAAGGCACACGTGTTAATGCCATATCAGCGGGAACAATCAAAACACTAGCGTCATCAGGTATCAAAGATTTTAAAACCATGCTGGTACACAATGCAGAAGTCACGCCGCTGCGCAGGAACACCACGCTTGAAGAAGTAGGCAATACTGCCAGTTTCTTGTGTTCCGACATGGCATCAGGCATCACCGGTGAAATTGTCTATGTAGATAGTGGATACCATCTGATTGGGTAGTTGACATAACATATTGATTTTAATAAGATATCCATGCATTTTATTTTTGCACTTATTGTGTAAGACATTAACAACGAGAAAGTGAGAGCAACCATGAGCGATAGCAGTCGGCCAAGCCTTTTAGTTAGCAGTGACAACAACAAAAAGAAGAAAACAGATATTCATGAGCTTCCAGGTAGCCCACCACCACAGGGCTATCAATTTTGGAAAGGCTTTGCCATCATGGGTGCAGTAGGCTGGTTTTTTGAAGCAACAGCGCTTTGGCCCTGGTGGTCACATGCAGATTTATTGGGTGGTTCTGATCCAGTATTTCTTTATTATCTTGGTCATCCGCTTTTCTCACTTTTTGTCGGTTCTATCGGCCTCTTCCAACTAATTCGTGTATTCATGTTTAGTCGATACTACTACAAACAACCTGATAAAAATAACATGCTTGAGCTTGGCATTTTGGCTCCTGGGGTCATTTGCATGAACTTCGCCATCGCGTGTATTATTTGGGGATCATTTAGTCCTTCAGGCATTACCAGTGCTGGGCTGGGCTTTATGGTTGGCGCTCATGCACCTGCCATCAGTTTCTTCTTTGTTGCCGGTGCAGCCTTGATTTTTTTAAAGAAAGTATTTTTTGACGTTGGTATCTCTTACTATCAACTGTGGCGGATTCGCAGCAAATATCCCAACTTAAATAATCGCCCTGCCTTAGTTCAAGACACGATTGATGCCATCAAAGGACACATAGCTTTTCACCTTAACTTTATTCCTCTATGGACAGCCATTGTCTTTGCAGTTTTGGTTTGCTTTACCCTACCTGCGCTAAGTGTTGCTGTTCCATGGTGGCTTGCAACCATGGGCGTTGTGACTATTATGGCAACGACTGCGTGGTATGCCTTTAAAATGGATATTAGAGATACATGGCTAAAAACCAAACACGAAGGAAAAATTCACCAGATCGGCATGATGGTTGGTATTGTTTTCGCTATTGCCGCCTGTTTTGTCTTTTCTGCGGTAGCAACCATTTTCATGCCTTGGTGGGCTGCTAGCCTCTGTGTGGCAACACTACTGACGTTAACACTATGGTCTGTCTTCAGATCAGATGCCAAACATGCCACGCATGATTCGCCACGAAGTGCAGTTAAAATAATTCACAAATGGAATGGTATAGGCACCAAGCTTAAGCTAGATGTTGAGCTCGATTCTAAACAAGAAAAGGAACGTATTTTGAATCAACTTATGTTGCTTAGCCGTGAAAACAATCTGAGCGAAAGCGAAAAATCAATCAGCACACAGTTTTCCAACATTCTTGTAGCTGTAGGAGAATTCACTTTAGTACCCTTCAGCGCCCTATTCTCAACGCTGGTCTTTATCTTGACAGTCGGTCAGGTACAAGTACCCATTATGAGGCCTTGGGTAAATAAACATAGAGTCACATTAACCAATGATGCTTTGAGTAAAATTCATGCTATCAACCACAATCCTACTGAATTACTTAATCCAGCAGAGCATCAAATCAAAATGGATACTCCAGTCAATTATGCTCAAGCCTCCCATAGTGCATTAAAGAAGATCGATGCTTTGATCAATCAAATTGGCAAAGGCGCGCATGGGCTAACCATGAACAATACCTTCAAAACAGCTGAAGCTTGGGTTAAGGAAGTCTTGGGTAATAATCCTCAAACAGACACCTTTGATGAAAGTAAACAGCCAGCGTATTTTGAAGCCTACTCGCGCTTACTGCAGTTATTCCACTTCAAAGCTATTCATCCACCACTAAGAAATTTGTTCAAGAGCACTGCGGATCCTTACTATGCAATTTATGAAACTATCGCAGGACACCCGCAGACCTTGTCAAACAATAATCATGCATCCCCTAAAGAGAAAGTGATGCGTAAGCTTGGAGAGATAAAGGTTGAGTTCAATAGCCAAGAATACCGCTTGGTTTCATTAGAGTGCTATGTATCAGCGCGTATTGCCCAGCTTCGCAAGCAGCACGCAATGGGCATGCGAGGGCTTCAGTGGTATCGCTATGATGACCCATTTGCTCAAGTCATGACTGACCTTACAGCACGGACAATCACGACATTACGAAAAAATGGTGTGCATGCAATCCTGCTAAATGCCGAAAATAAAGCAGTTAATATTCCTAAAAATCTCTCAGATAACACAACTCTGACTAATGTTGGAGACATTCCTACTATTGATGAACAAACGGCTAATGTCATCGATTATCTTCGAGCCATTGCTCCAGGACATGTGAATTGTAAGTCATTGCGGCCTGCAGTGACTGCTACAAGCCTAGGTGAAACGACATTTAATGGTCAAACCCACCCACAATCCAATGGTGGTACATTTAGTACATTATTTGGTAAAATAGCTGATGACGATAGCACACTGAAAGCAGGAATACCTGTAGTTGGAGTTTCTACTTGTGATTAATGAATACCAGAAAAAATGATACAGCCATGTGTTTCGACTGGAGAAGTCAGGGTGGCAAGGAAAGCTGGGTAGTAAATCGACTATACAAAAGATATATTGCGGGCAACAATGCAGCAAGACTTTCGCTTAAGGCCGTTGGCTAGATTGAGGAAGTCTTTCTGCTGCATGTCCTGACAGCAATCGATAGCAATCAATCTTCTTCCTCTTCGCAAGCCATGACAAAAAACTAAAAATTCTAGAGGAATTGAACCTTGTGATCATGCCATATCACAATACGCACTTCTTCATCGTCAAGATCTATACCATTCTCAATATCTGCTTGTCGTCAGCAACATGACTCAATCAGGCTTGCTCTTTCAGGGCGGGAGAAATCATATAATCGATTACGACACTTAAAGTTCTATATACCGTACCCTGGGTAGAGCTATTTAGTGGCTTTCCAGGATATAGCATTTATGTTTCTATGGGAGTACCTGAATAACTAAGAGGCTGAAATCTTCGTACCCGCAAGAATACTTTGCTGCAATGACCTTAGTTCAGATTGAGACTGTAAGTTTTGTAGGTGAGATGACAATTTGCTGCTAGTTTTTTCATCATTTTTGCCAGGATGACAGGCAAGTAAAACCACCAACTGTACCAAATCGTCGCTCAATACAGCTGATGACAAATGGCTTTTTTGTGGTTGAAGTTGCTGAAAAGCAAGCTGCTGTATAGCCATAGGAACATTTTTGCTAGGCTTTCGAGTAATATGCTTGAAAACTTTAATTGGTAACCGATGATTACGAACAAACTTCTGTAGCGCATTTTTATCAGATAGCAGATTAATATCCTCAACCATGGCATGCGCACGATCCAACAGCACATCTCTCTGCGCCTTAAGCGTTAGTTTCTTAGTAATGTCTGCTTTCACATCCCTTAAAGGCTTCAATGATGCCTCTTGATAGTAAGAAACACGCAATACCACAGCCTTTTCACCAACAGGTATAAGACCACTATTTTCACCCTCGTGTAACACCCCAGCACTAAACGCAGCTTGCATAAGGCCTTTGTCTGCAAACAATCCATGCTTGGAACCATCACGACCAAGCCATGGAGAATGATGCAAAGCTAAGCCTAACTGTTTTGCTGTTTCGTCCAAGGCGTTGCCCTCACCATAAGACAAATCTGCCAACTGATCACTCAAGGATAAAAATGCTTCCTCACTACCTTGTAGCTTTCTGTCAATAAGTAAATAGCTCAACTTAACTTTGTCTTGTGTCATAAAATCAGAGGAGTGATCACGATAGTAATTTTCTACAGCCAAATTATCAATTTTGACATTTCGAGCCAGTGAAGTCGGTAAAATTAACACTGCCACATCACGCGTCTCATTCTGTAATGCCTTAAAACGAGTAAGCTCAACAGGTAAAACAAAGGCAGATGTTAAAATACTTGTTTGTAACTGATTCAATAATAAACTATCAGACATAGCGGCAAACAATTGCTTCTCAGATACGCCCCACCTTTGCAGGCTTGTTTGGTAGTAGGCCTTGTCAAAGCGGCCATCTTTGGCAAAAGTATCATCCTTGACAAGGATATCACTCACAAGAGCATTATCGGCATAAAATCCCATATTTTTAGCAGCTTGAATTTGAGCAAATTTCTGTACTAAATGCACTAACGTCATTTGTCGCATTTGAGTTGTAATAGCTTTAGTAGGTTTTTTATGGGTTTGCTGAACCCAGCGATTGATGTTTTTGTCAGTTTCTTGTCCAAGTAAGCGCTCTGAAATCTCAATATCGCCCACGCGGGCAGCCACCGTTTGCTTGCCAGAAGAAATGAGGTAGTTTTGCAATCCAAACAAAGCGAATGATGAGGCAATAAGTGCCATGATCACTCTGAGAATCTTACTTTGAGATCTCTGTCTTAGGCTATCAATGAACATGCCATGCCTTCATGGGGACTTTGGACGACAGAAAAATGGCGGAGCGGACGGGACTCGAACCCGCGACCTCCGGCGTGACAGGCCGCTTTTTTCGACAATAATCATGGAAAAACAACCACATAAATTGCAGCTGGATG
>JAGYIW010000030.1 GCA_018402195.1 Gammaproteobacteria bacterium | reverse complement strand
ATGACTTTCACTCTCTAGCATCAAAACACCAGCCCCCTCACCTAAAATAAAACCATCACGGTCTTTATCCCAGGGGCGACTGGCGGCGCCAGGATCGTCATTCCTTTTTGACAAAGCCCTTACCGCTCCAAAGCCAGCAATGCCTAGAGGAATAGTCGTCATTTCACAACCCCCAGCCAGCATGGCATCCGCATCGCCCGCTTCAATCAAACGCACAGCCAAGCCAATGTTGTGCGTCCCTGTGGTACAGGCGGTCACAGCAGCAAAGTTTGGGCCAGCCAGCTTATGGCGGATAGACACATAGCCTGAGGCCATATTGATGATGCTGCCTGGGATAAAAAAAGGCGAAACACGCCTAGGGCCTTTATCCCTTAGCTTGCCATGATTTTCTGCAATCATGGGTAGGCCACCAATGCCCGAGCCTATGGCCACACCAAAACGCCAAGCGTTCTCTTCAGTGACTTCCAACCCTGAATCTGCCATCGCCTGATCAGCCGCAGCCACGGCATAGTGAATAAAAGTATCGAGCTTTCGAGCTTCTTTGGGATCAATATATTGATTTACATCAAATCCCTTGACCTGTGCAGCAATGGTGGTCATCAAGCCATCAGTCATTTCACCGTCATAGTGATCGACTCCAGATTGTCCCGCCAACAATGCCGTCCACATCGAGTCAACATCATTACCAAGAGGTGTGATCACACCTAGGCCGGTAATTACTACGCGTTCTCTCATACCACTCCGCACTATTTTACCAAACTGTTGACGACACTAGTCACTATTAACCGATACTAGGCGACTGTTAGTAATCTCTATTAGTCGACACTAGTATCGATTAACTGACGCTAGCTACTGTTAGCCTCTACTAGTCGTCGTTTTGTGCTTGAACAAAATCAATGGCATCGCTGATTTTGGTAATCTTTTCTGCTTCTTCATCTGGAATTTCGATATTGAACTCTTCTTCCAAGGCCATGACCAGCTCAACGGTATCCAGCGAATCGGCACCAAGGTCATCAACAAATGATGCATTTTCAGTTACTTGCTCTTCAGAAACGTTTAATTGTTCCATGACAATTTTTTTGACTTTTTCTTGAATTGTTGCTTCGTTCATAATTTCTGTCCTCTTGTTTAGAAAAATATCACAGCACTAGTTTATTCATATGCCATGCAGTTGCAAGAAAAAAAATATCTATAAGTTTTTTTTGTTAAAAATCATAACTTAAATTCTACTCATCTTCAAATTTACCCAGTGTTAATTCCCTTAGACCATCGTCATGCCACCATTTACGTGCAGTGTGGCCCCAGTGACGTAAGATGCTTTTCCTGACGCCAAGTATGACACTGCGTGGGCAATATCATCGGCCTTGCCTATATGCCCCATGGGGATTTTTTCCATGATAGATTGATGGGCTGATTCTGATAGTCCCCCAGTCATGTCAGTCTCAATAAAACCCGGCGCGATGGCATTGACCGTGATACCACGTTTAGCCACCTCTAACGCTAAGGACTTTGTCATGCCTATCAGGCCTGCTTTGGCCGCAACATAATTGGCTTGGCCAACATTGCCCATAATGCCTACCACTGAAGCCATATTAATAACACGTCCGTAGCGTGACTTCATCATGTGCTTAATCGCTTGCTGTGCTAATACAAACACGCCCGTTAAATTAACATCAATTACTAACTGCCATTCGTCTAATTTCATGCGCATGGCCAGATTGTCTTTGGTCATGCCAGCATTGTTTACCAAAACACTTGGTGGACCAAGCTCAGCAACAATGGCGTCAAATTGTGTCAACATGTTGTCATGATCCCCTAACTGCAGTACCTTGCCAACACCTTTGTATTCACCTAAAGCCTCGCATATACTGTCTGCTCCTAGTCTTGTGGTGGCCGTTCCGACTACCTGATAACCTTCCTTAGCTAATTGCAATGCAATGGCCTTGCCTATGCCTCTTGAGGCGCCTGTGATCAGGGCGATTTGTTCAGTCATTTATGAATCCTCCTCCATTAATGTGATCAAGGCATCAATGCTTGCCGGCTCATCAAGTGTGTGCAAGTTCAAGGATTGATTGATGCGCTTACACAAACCAGTCAGTACACGCCCAGGCCCTATCTCAATGTGGTCGGTCACCCCTTCACTGGCCAGGGCTTGGATTGTTTTCACCCACTGTACTGGAGCAATCAATTGTTGGCAAAGTTTTTCTCGGGTTTGTGTAGGATTTCGATGTGGCTCTAGGTCAACATTACTTAGCACAGGCACCGTGGGCGTTGACAAAGTAATTTCTTCCAGAGCTTGTTTCAACTGATCAACAGCATCAGTCATCATCATACAATGAGATGGCACACTTACAGATAGCTTTTTGGCAATTTTCGCTCCTGCAGCCACCGCCCTATCCATCAGATCGTTCAACGCATGTGCATCACCTGCCACTACCACCTGGCCAATAGCATTGTAATTGGCAGGTGATACCAGCAGTTGTTGGGTTTGCATCTCGCTGCAAATGATTTCGACTGCTGCATCCTCTAGGCCAATGATGGCAACCATGCCACCCTCTACCCCTTGGACACACTCCTGCATGTATTGGCCTCGCTTTGATACAAGCTGGAGTGCTTGCTCAAATGACAGCGCACCAGCGCAGAGTAAAGCCGTGTACTCCCCCAAGCTATGTCCTGCCATTAGCTCAACATGGCAATGGGTTTTGCTATTGAGCACTGACCAAATGGCGAATGAAGCCAGCAATATGGCTGGCTGGGTATATTGGGTTTGATTGAGCTTATCGCCATCATTTTCTTTAATCAAGGCATCCATGTCATAGCCCAGCGTATCAGATGCCTGGACAATCAATTCATCCACATAGGGATCAAAACTTTTCCATGCATCCAACATGCCAGGAAACTGTGATCCCTGACCAGGAAAGACGACCGCAACCTTGCGCATGGCTAACTCCAACTTCGTTTAAAATGGCTAATACTGTACCAATACAGAGCCCCAGGTGAACCCAGCACCAAAGGCCTCCATCAATAACAAATCGCCACGCTTGATCTGCCCTGTGCGTACACCATGATCAAGCGCCAAACCAACGCTTGCTGCTGAGGTATTACCGTGGTCTTTGACTGTCATGATCACTTTTTCCATAGGCAAGCCTAATTTTTTAGCTGTGGCCTGAATGATACGATGATTGGCCTGATGGGGAATAAGCCAATCAATCGCATCTTTGTCTAGGTTGTTCTCTTTGGCAACTTGAGTCACCAAGCTACCTAATGCATTCACTGCTTTGCGAAAGACTTCATGACCCTTCATTTGTATATAGGGAGAAACATTGTCGCGACTGTATGGGCAGCCAGCGTAAAGCAAATCTTTGTAGCGCCCGTCAGCATGCAAATCTGTCGCCATGATGCCAGGGGATTCTTGTGCTGATAACACCAGGGCACCAGCACCATCAGAAAATAGAATGCAGGTACTGCGATCTTTCCAATCAACATAGCGGGTGATTAGCTCTGAGCCGACCACCAGCACATGATTGGCCTGGCCGGTTTTGATAAAGGCATTAGCAATAGTCATGCCATAGACAAAACCTGAGCAAGCAGCAGAGATATCAAACGCAGGGCAATTGCGGATACCTAAGGCTTCTTGTAACAAGCAGGCAGTACCAGGGAAAGCTCTATCAGGCGTCGATGTAGCCAAAATAATCATGCCGATATCTTTTGGTTTTAGCTGGGATGCCTCAATGGCTTTCTTGGCAGCTGCAGCAGCCATAGAGGTGGTCGTTTCATGTTCTTCGGCCACGTGACGTTGACTTATACCAGTACGCTCCATGATCCACTCATCGCTGGTATCTACCATTTTTTCTAAGTCTTTGTTGGTGACAACCTTGGCAGGCAGGTAGCCGCCAGTGCCATTGATACCAGAATATCGCATGATTATTATTGTCCCATTAACGCGTCGTACGCTTGGGCGATACGCCCAGGTATTGCCAATTGAACTTCATCATAGGCATTTTTAATAGCGTTGGCAAACCCCTTGATGCTAGCATCACCATGGCTTTTGATGACGATGCCATTCAAGCCAGCAAATGATGCGCCATTTCGTCTAGAAATAGACAATGCGTTATTGAGTCGATTGATAACAGATTTGGAAATCAACGCCAACAGTTTATTAAACCAGCTAACAGAGTAAGCTTGACGTATGTAATGTTTGACAATATGGGCTGAGCCTTCGATTGACTTGAGAGCAATATTGCCAATAAACCCATCACAAACCACCACATCAACCTGACCACTAAAAATACGATTTGGTTCAATAAAGCCTACATAATTGATCGACCCAGTATTTTTTAGCATATCAGAAGCTTCTTGGATAGAGGCGTTGCCTTTGTGAGATTCTTCACCAATATTCAGCAAGGCAACTTTGGGGTTGTCAATGTTATCGACCGCTGATGCCAATACTGAACCCATCATGGCAAATTGCATCAAGGCATGTGGTGGTGAATCCACATTGGCACCAAGATCAAGCATGCGCACGCCTTTTTCCCCATCAAATGTTGGTAAAATAGTCATGATGGCAGGCCTATCAATCCCAGGAATTGTCTTGAGTACAAAGCGGCTAATCGCCATTAAGGCCCCGGTGTTGCCACCACTTACACAGGCATGTGCCCTACCGGTTTTTACAGCATTGATTGCAAGACGCATGGAAGATTGTTTTTTGTTTTTCAGCGCGACTGCCGCTGTGTCATTATCTTGCACCATTTCACAGGTGTGCTCAATGTGAATTCGATCCAGGTGGAGACTATTTGACTTTGCCAACACAGCTTCTATCTGTGCCTGGTCACCAAACAACAGAAATTCGACATCGGGCTTGTCGGCCAGGACCTGCAGACAGGCTGGCACTGTAACTGCCACACCTCCGCCACCCATGGAGTCAATGGCAATCAAAGATACAGCCAATCCTTATACTCTTGGTTCATTTCGTCAGGGTCATGTAAGTGAGGAACCACTTCACGACCGCGGTAAAATCCATCTTCGGTCATGTGGTGACGACGGTGTGTCTCACCAGTTTGTGCGTCCATAGAAAGGGTTTCAGGGGACAATCCGTCGTGAGCACGTCGCATGTCGCGCTTGGAACGGGTTTTTTTATTCTTTTGTACTGCCATGGTCTTCTCCAGGTATGCCTCAATCAGCCGAGTATTCTAGCGCGAATGACTGGCTTTGTCAAAGGAGATTACTGTCTTCTCTGTGCCCAACGCGCATTGCGCGGTTGCTGTCTTTTTCTCGCACCTCTACTTTGCTGCACCACACCCGGTCATGCTGGCCTGAAGCCTGAAGAAAAACGTTATTGACGTAATCGTAGAGATAGTCGGCAACTGCCTCGCAGCCAGTTTTTTCGAGGACAATCACCTTAGCCAAGCCTTTTTCACCTAGCTGCACCAAAGTATCGATTTCCGGATCATCTTTGGCTACCAACAGTGTGTGGTCAAATTTGTCTTCCAAAAAATCCTTCAGCTCGCGAAATCCACCAAAATTCATCACCCAATGACAAGCATCTAAAGTAGTGGTCTCAAATTCAAAATAAAATGACAAAGCATAGCCATGCAAACGCTTGCAATGATTGCTAGCTTTGGCCTGCCTAAATACTACTGAACCAAGCTGTTTATAGCTCTTTGATAACACATATTTACCCATTAACCCACCTAAGTTGCCCACGCGTTGTTCCATAAATCCACATGCAACCTGGGGCTGTAAGCAAAACCATGCCTTAATGCCAATGTTGCTATTGTAGCAGCAATCTTATTAATGCTGATTTCATCTGCACCTGCCGGCATGCAATAGACCCGACAAATCACTCCTGCTTCTTGATATGCGTCAACTGCCTTACAGATATCATCAAAGCACCGTTCAGATTGTACCACAAATTTCAGCACCATGCTGGCATTTTTAACTCTGGCATATTGCGCTAGTACCTCTGGTCGAATGGCCTCTCCCCAAGCTTCACCGCTGTTAGGGAGCTTTGGTGATACGGTGAAGAGAACCTCATCTAACTGACTTTGTTTATTGAAATGATCTTGCAAGCCTAAATTGAGTATCTGCGTGCCGTTGGTTTCAAATGAAAGATAACGCAAACTACACATACTTGGTTGCGCCAACAGTACTGCTATCTGATCTTGCCAACCCAACAAAGGCTCACCACCCGTGATCACTAAGTGAATGGCTTGCTGTGTTGTAGTCCGCCAGTTTCTCTCTGGCGTTAACGCCAATAACGCATTGGCCAATTCATCCACAGGAACTTTTTGAGTTAGATGCTGACAACGGGGATCCCAACTTGGATAAGAATCACAGCCAGTTTTGACCACCGGCAGCTCGGTAAGGCTTTGATACTGACGGGGATCAATTTCTCGATAGGCATTTGACAACTGTCCCACCGGCATACCATAACCTTGGCAACGAAAATTACAACCACTCAAGCGAAGAAAAACCGAAGGCATGCCCACATACTGACCCTCTCCTTGTACCGAGTAAAACATCTCCACAACGCGCATAGCATCATTCATCGTCACTCCCCATCAAGGCATGAAACTTTGCGTCCGCCGGAACATCAAAGGCGTAGCTCTGACCAGACGATGGCAAGCGAAATTGTAATGTGTGCGCATGCAAGCCCATACGCCCCCCTACAGCATGACTGTTGTACTTGGGATCATTCACCAAAGGAAAGCCGGCATGCAGGCAATGGGCACGAATCTGGTGCATGCGCCCAGTTTTTGGACGAACCTGGATCAGTGTACGCTGTTGATTTTGGGCGAGCACCCGATACAAGGTGGTGGCCAGCTTACCTTCCTGAGCGTTTACTGTTGCTATGCGTTCACCTGATCTCACCTCATGGCTTGCCAAGGGAGCTTCGATTTTGCTCAATGACTTTGGCCATTGACCCTGCACCACAGCCAGATAAGTCTTTCTGACCTGCCCACAAGCGAAACTCTGATGTAACTCACGTAGCACTGAACGCTTTTTAGCCACCAGCAAACAGCCTGAAGTTAGCCTATCAATCCTATGGGCAAGCTCGAAATAGCCATGCCCAGGCCGGGCTTGTCTTAACCTTTCTATCAGGCCACTTTGCAAGCCACTACCGCCATGTACTGCTAAGCTTGCAGGCTTGTTGAAAACCATCAAAGCTTCATCCTCATAAATGATATTTTTTTCAAGCGATTCTAGCTGAGGTTTACTTATGGCACGTGGATTATCTTTACCCTCCTGAAATGGGGGTGGAATACGGACCACATCGTCTTTTTGTAGTTTTTGCAAAGGTTTAGCCCGTTTTTTATTGACTCGCACCTCACCAGATCGTATGGCGCGATACACCCGAGTTTTGGGGATGTGCTTAAATGCTGTAAACAAAAAATTATCTAAGCGTTGTCCGCAACGATCTTCAGCTATGATAAGCTCTGGGGATGTTGATGTATTCATAATAATCACATTAATGGTTATTTTTTCCTCAAAACCATGGCAAAGCCATGAATTATGTGTTAGGATACTGAGCCATAGAGATTAACAATAATTGAATGTTAGTACTTTTAATAACTTTTACTAAAAATAAAACTATTTATAGATGTATCAAACCATGGCACAGTTCTGAGAACTTCTGTGCGTAGAGAGATTATTGTGAATACCTTTTTGCAAACCAACGTATCAAAAAAAAAGACATTGGACTTAGACAAGGTGCTCTACACACGCCGGATGACTTGTGCCCTCAACTTGAGTGAGGCCATAGAACATGAATAGCAAAGTAAAACCTGCTAACAAAAAGATTATTATCGATGCCAGCGTTCCTAAGGAACTTCGTGTTGGTATTATCGAAGACAGCGGCAAACGCAATAAATCCAACCTAACTGACCTGCATGTTGAAGACAAAAACCATCTTCAGTACAAATCCAATATCTACTTAGGTACAATCACCAGCATAGAGCCCAGCTTAAATGCTGCATTTGTCCTATATGATAGCAACAAGCGTCATGGTTTTTTGCCCATTAAAGAGATCCAAGATCAGTATTTTTCTGAGTCTGGTAAAAACAAGCAACCTTCCAGCAAACCTGAGAAAAATATAAATGACCAAGTGTCAAAAACTGATGATGCTGTGGCTACAACTGGCGGAGTAAATGCAGCAAGCAAGGATGCTCAGCCCAAGGATGACCAACCCCCTGCGGAAGCGCAAAAACGCAATGATAAATCTAATGAAGCTTTAAGTATTGCATTAAACACATCTGCCACCACATCATCCTCATCAGTTAACTTTGAAGTTGCAAATACAGATGACTCTGCCATTGATACTGGCAGCCCGATTAAAAGCAATAACACACGCTCTAGGGGCAATGGCCACGATAATCCACTGGATCAATTAAGCGTTGGCCAAAGAGTTGTGGTACAAGTAGTCAAAGAAGAACGCGGTTCCAAAGGTGCCGCACTAACCACCCACATCAGTCTAGCTGGCTCTTACCTAGTCTTGATGCCAAACAGCCCTGACATTACTGGCATTTCTCGTCGTATTGAAGGTAATGCCAGAGATGAAGTGCGTGAGCTTTCCAAACAATTGACTTGCCCAGATGATATGGGCTTTATTATTCGCACTGCGGGTATTAACCAAGATGTGCCTCAATTACAATGGGACCTAGACGTTCTCACCAGCCTTTGGCAAGCCATTAGCAAGGCAGTTGAGGCTAATGAGCCGCCTGTCCTTATTCACCAAGAAAGTGATATCGTAGTTTGTGCGGTAAGAGATTATTTACGTAGTGACGTTAACGAGCTTGTTGTTAATGATAAAGACACCTTTGATAAAATTCATTTTTACTTAACTCAAGTAAAACCTGATTTCGCTGACAAAATCGTCCATTACCAAGATCAGGCACCGTTGTTCTGTCACTACGGTATTGAAAACCAGATTGAGCAGGCGCAACAGCGTGAAGTGCGTCTGCCCTCAGGTGGTTCTATCATGATTGATCACACAGAGGCCCTGGTTGCTATTGACGTCAACTCTGCAAGGGCAAAAGGGGCTGATATTGAAGACACAGCTTACCAAACCAACCTAGAGGCCGCCGACGAAGTAGGCAGACAGTTGCGTCTACGTGACTTAGGTGGCCTAGTCGTGATTGATTTTATTGACATGAGCATGCAAAAACACCAGCGTGCAGTGGAAAACCATTTGCGTGAAGCTTTGGTGGATGATAAAGCCAGAATTCGCATTGGGCGCATTTCACCTTTTGGTCTTTTAGAAATGTCTCGTCAGCGTCTTAGAACATCACTTGGTGAAGTCACTAAAATGGCTTGCCCGCGCTGCAGTGGCCAAGGCTTGATTCAGAGTGTTGAATCATTTTCATTGAGTATTCTTAGAAAAATTCGTGAAGATGTACTTAGCGAACAATTACTGCAAATTCAGCTCCATGTACCTTTAGATGTCAGTGCTCAACTGATGAATCACCACCGTATGGAAGTTTCCGACATTGAAACCCACGGCAAAACTAGTATCTTGATTGTCCCCAATGCGAACTACCAAACACCACAGCATAAAATAAAGAAAATTCGCTTTGGCGAAAAAGGTACCAAAGCCGCCCAAATGGAAAGCAAGAGCTATCAGCTTGTTGAACCCATGAAATCTCAACGTGTTGAGGATGCTTCCCAGCAAGATAATCAACAAACAGCACCAATCAGCAATGTTCCTTTGGTGAATGTTGCAGATATCCCTCATCCTATACGTAGGGCCATCCCCAAACAGGGCTTGGTCAAACGTCTTTGGGACAACATGTTTGTTAGCAACAAAATTGTTGCTGCTGCTACATCTGATGGTGCGGATACGGGCAATGAAGATGATAATATTGGCAATCGTAAGCATTCTGGCAATAAACAAAGCAAGCCTGGCACGCGTAATCGTCATCCACAAAGACGAAGCAGCGGTAATCGTAATATTACGCAGAACAACAACATAAGCCCCAACATTAAGACTGATCAAGAAAAGCCGCTTGAAAACAACGACAAGCCCAAGCCAGCTCGCTCTATCAACCGCAGACGCCGGAGTAAGCCCGTTGACAACAAGAATATTGGGAATGGAGCTGGGAGTACCAGTACCAGTACCAGTACCAGTGTCAATGAGAAAAAAGCCAATGATAGCAATAGCAAAGAGTCCTAGTACCCCGAAAGGAGGGATGGACATCTAGGCAAAGACCACTGAATCTTTCGAACTTTAGCAGCTTACTTAGTTTGGTGCTATCATTCTGTGTGAGAGTGCAGTCACCTCATTTAATGGTATTTTTGTGTATTTGCTCACGACCTCTGCATCTAGACCTTGGCGCAACATGTTGATAACAACCTGTTTCAAGGCTTGAGCTTGTCCTCTCTGTTTTCCAAGCCGCAGGCCTGCTCTCTTTCCTGCTCTCTTTCCTGCTCTCTTTCCTGCTTTCAAACCTTCTTCTCTTCCCACTTCAGTGAAAATATCAGCAAATGTTGTCATACCCATTCTCCTACGTTTCTCTATTTCTGCCCTGGCTGTTTTAAGAAGACCATACCCAGGCCCCACTTCAATCTCTTGTATAACATATTGACTGACTAAATTCGCATAATCTGTCATGCCCTCCCCTTTAAGCTTATCTAACTTTTCCACTATTGCCAACAATTTTTCCACTTCAGGTTGAAGTACCAAACCAAATGCCTCAAAAAATATTTGCAGTTCAGTGGGCATACCTTCAGCATTCACTCTCTCGTCTACTGCTGAAATCAATTGAAATTCAAATTGGCAAAATTCCCAAAAGCTATCCTTATGCTTTGCCATCAGTTCTCGAAGAGTCTTGGCATAATTGAAGGTTCGAGCGCTTGTATAAAATACCATTGGAATAACGAATGGAATGCCTCCCCCACAATCAATGCCTTTTCTGTGTTTGTACATCAGCTCGACAACATAGCGCAACATTCTCAAGACCATTATTCGATCAGGATGACTTTGATGCTCAATCAATGTGATTACCTTCCCACCACCTATCATGGCAATTTCACAAGCATAATCAATAGTCATATTGTAACCTTTTGAAGATACCATTTGCCCAGGCATCTCTTTTAATGTATCCATTTTCAAATGCTGCAAAAACTTTGATGGTAGTACACAGCTTATGAAGGAGACAGCTAATCGCTTATTTGCCATGGCTTGACGAAAAAATTTATCATGTGGTTGGTGGGTTGGAGATTTTTTTGTCAATGTGTTGTCCAGCATCTATTTCCAATACTATTATTGAGCCAGATATTGATCAAATCTTCAATACAGGAAATTTCCTGAGACTTTGTACCTTAGGCAGGGCGCTCCAGGCCCATTCATATAACCGCCCGTTAAGGACTTGAATTGGTGGAATCGCTGGGCTGGGTTGTATTACAACCAAACTCTTCTCCATCAACACCTAATTGCTTAATCTCTACCGGGTTAGGCACTTT
>JAGYIW010000003.1 GCA_018402195.1 Gammaproteobacteria bacterium | reverse complement strand
ACAGAGGTTAAAAATTCATCCCATGGTGGTTGGGGTGGTAGTGCTTGGCTTTGCTACGGCCATGCCAGAAATGGTGGTTTCTGCTATTGCTGCTTGGCATAACCAATTAGGCATGAGTGTGGGGAATGCCGTGGGTTCAAGCATTGCTAATCTGGGCTTGGTCCTAGGCAGTACAGCCCTGGTGGTACCGCTAACAGTGAGTGCTAGCACTTTGCGCTTTGAAGTGCCCGCTGTGTTTTTGTCTATGGGTTTAATCACTGTGCTGGTCTGGGATCACGTGCTGAGTTTTTCAGATGGCATTATCATTATCGTCGGTTTTTTTGTTACTGTTATTCAGATTCGTTTTTCCGTGCTACGCCGGCCGCATGAAATAAAATATGCCGACCTAACTTTGGAATCAAGGGAATCTAGCCAAGTGACGTCACAACGTATTGTGCTGTGCTTTATATTGGGGCTTATTGCCATGTTCCTAGGTTCAGATTTTATGGTTTATGGTGCTATGGGTATCGCCCATTATTTTGGAATTTCTGATTTTATCATTGGGCTAACCATTGTTGCTATTGGCACGAGCTTGCCAGAATTGGCTGCCAGTATTGTCGCAGCCTATCGTGGAGAGCATGACATTGCATTGGGTAATGTATTAGGGTCTAATCTCTTTAACATGCTGGCTGTCATGGCCATGCCGGCGTTGATCATGCCCGGGGAGATTCCAGAAACCTTATTGTATCGTGATATCCCTGTGATGTTTGCTTTCACAATATTAATGTTATTGCTCTGTTATCGTCCCGGTGATAAATGCCGCATCAGCCGCTGGAGTGGGGGTGTGTTACTTTCATCGTTTGTCGCTTATTCTGTAGGGCTATTTATCTTCGCAAACTAAGAAGACTTTCATCGTTTAAAGCTATGGTCTAAAGCCAGTGTTTGAAAGTACATAGAAAAGAGCCTAGTAATCGTGTGAGCACAGGTTTTTTGGAAAAGTCATGGGGGAAGATCTGATGCGACTGCTGCAAGTCTTTTTCAAATTGTTCCACGATAGTCTTTTTGGCTTCCTCTGATTGTAGTTGTATATCAATTTCGAGATCGTGAAAAATACTTCGATGGTTTAGGTTGCTAGAACCAACAATAAACCAATCATCAATGATGATGGTCTTGGCATGCATCATACTGGCCTGGTATTCATAAATCTTGATATTATGTTTGAGTAGCATAGGAAAAAAGCTGGCAGAAATCCAACCCATGGGGAGTACATCTGAAACCTGAGGCACCAAAATTCTTACATCAACACCACGCTCAGCAGCTTTGATCAAACGCTTTATAATCATGTTATCCGGCACAAAATATGCACTGATGATCCACAAACGTTTTTTGCTACGACTCAAGTTTCGAAGCAGACCTTTAAAAAGCTTTCTCCTTAATTTCCAAGTGTGATTCAAGCGAATAATAGGGTTATAATCTCGTGGCAGAGCTTCCTTGGTCTTTTGGCCACAATTTTTCTTCACGAAACGACTGAGAGGAGCATAAAAGCGGCGTTGAGCCCAAGCTTGCTCGCAAGCATCTATAAGTGTTTCTATATTAATCTTTTCAAGACGAACCGCAGTATCACGCCAGCCCAGTCCTGGAGGAGATCCAGTATGGCAATGGCTAATGTTTAAACTACCGACGTGGGCAATGCGATTGTCAATGATGCATGTTTTGCGGTGATTACGGGCATTAAAAATCAAAGACAAGTGCATGTACTTCATGATGAAAGGGGTCAAGCCACGGTCCTGATTTTTGCCTTCAAAATGCCAGGGAAAGGGATGGAATACACGCGTTTCTGCGCCGCTTTTTTCCAAAATATCTTTGATTTCACCACCCCAAGTAATAAAACTGCCTGCACCATCGACCAGGACACGAACAATGACACCGCGCTCAGCAGCTTCAGCCAAGGCATGGGCAAACTGTTGTCCGGTTTCATCATTGGCAAAAATAAAAGTTTCTAAAAAAATTGACGACTTTGCCTGACGAATATCCCGAAGAAGCCCATTATAATAGCTTTCTGCATCGGTATAAATGACTTCACTCAGGGTATTTTTCATAAAGATTCAAGCTCAGGCGATGACACAGTGTTAATTGATTCATGTTCTGTTAGTATAGCACATAATTCCGTAGCAATAGCAACGAGAGACTTTATGGTCAAATTATCATCTTCGCTGGCGATTCGGGAAAAAGGTATTTATCTATTGCCGAATCTATTTACTCTGTGCGCGTTGTTTTTTGGATTTTATGCCATTGTTGCTGGCATTCAAGGTCGTTACCAAGCAGCAGCCATTGCCATTGTCTTGGGTCTGATTATGGACAGTTTGGATGGACGGGTGGCAAGATTAACCCAAACACAAACAGATTTTGGCGCTGATTTAGATAGTCTTTCCGATATGGTTAGCTTTGGTGTTGCCCCAGCGCTAGTAATGTACTTGTGGCAACTACAGCATTTTGGCAAAATGGGGTGGGTGGTTAGCTTTGCGTATGTGGCCTCGGTGGCCTTGCGTTTGGCTAGGTTTAATAACATTGCTGAAAAAAACGCTAGCAATTACTTTCGGGGCTTGCCGTGTCCAGCACCTGCGGGTTTGTTGGCAGGCTTACTTTGGACCATCGAATCCTGGAGTTGTGTATGGTTTGATACCGTGGCTGGTGGCTGGACCTTGATGGCTATTATGGTTAGTCTAGCTGGGCTAATGTTAAGCTCTGTGCCTTATTATAGTGGTAAAAAATTCGGGGATGGCGGTCGAGTGCCCTTCAAATTTGTCATGTTCTTGGTGGGTTTTTTACTGTTACTCTCATTAGAGCCGGCCGGGGTCATTTTTGCCTTTTTCACCAGCTATGTGGTTTATGGTATAGGTGCAGCATTGATTAATTGCTGTCGAAGGAAAGTAATGTGATGATGATAGATTGGGATATTAGTGAGCAAGTGGCTCAGGCGTTGCGTGAAGATTGCGCCGAAAACGACGTCACGGCTGCTTTGTTGCCAGAGCAAACGCAAGCATCTGGACGGATTATCACCCGTGAAGCCATGGTGTTGTGTGGTTGTGCTTGGGTCGAGGCAGTTTTTGCCCAGATAGATGAGCATATCATGCTAAACTGGCAGGGCAATGATGGCGATCATTTTAATGCCGGTGCAGAAATCTGCATGATAAAGGGTCCGGCGAAGGGCATGTTGGCAGGCGAGCGCACGGCGCTGAATTTCTTACAGACCTTGTCAGCCACTGCCACACAAACATGGGCTTATTCCAAGGCATTGCAGGGCACATCGACGCAATTGCTCGATACACGCAAGACCTTGCCAGGGTATAGGCTAGCCCAGAAATACGCCGTGAGTTGTGGTGGCGGTCACAATCACCGCAAAAATTTGGCTGAAGCGTATTTGATCAAAGAAAACCATTTAGCATCTTTGGGGGGCGTTACCGCAGCTGTGGCTGAAGCTCGAGCACAGCATCCTGAAATTTCATTGGAAGTAGAAGTAGAAACCTTAGAGGAGCTCACTGAAGCCCTGGAGCTAGGGGTTGACCGCATTTTGTTGGATAATTTTCAGCTAGCCATGTTGGAGAAGGCGGTCAAGCTCAATGACCGAAGGGCAGAATTAGAAGTATCAGGCAATGTTACTTTAGACAATATTGCCGAAATAGCGAAAACAGGAGTTGATTTTATTTCTGTTGGCGCCCTTACCAAGCATGTTAATGCTATTGATCTTTCCATGCAGCTTGATCTTAATGAATGAAATTGAACCTGGTGCTTATATACCCTATATCAGAACGCTCAGTAGCTCAGCTATCGCAAGCAAAAGGTATCCCTGCACATAGAGCAAACTTGAATGCGATGTTTTCAAGCACTTCAGCCAGGTCTTGTATCTTTACCTTTTTCAATCCTCTGCATGCATATACACTGACTTCAGTAAGGGTTCGTGGTCCTAAGGACATTGCCTAACACTCAGGCACATTTACAGACAGCGGGTCAGGAGAGAGGCCGCTATATTTGGCCAGGCCATCCAGGGAAGTTTCTTTGAAGCTTGTGCTCATGGCTTCGCCAGTCGCGCGCATGGTAGCGATGATATTATCAAGGCGAATTTTGCAGCAACGTTCTTCTGCCAGCGCCAAGTTCGCTGCATTCACAGCCTGAACGGCAGCGATGCCATTACGCTCAATGCAGGGGATCTGCACCAAGCCAGCAATAGGGTCGCAAGTCAAGCCTAGATGATGCTCCATGCCGATCTCTGCTGCATTTTCAACCTGGCGAAGGTTGCCACCAGATACGGCAGCAAGGGCACCAGCGGCCATAGAGCAGGCCACACCAACCTCACCCTGGCAGCCCATTTCTGCGCCAGAGATTGAGGCTTTCTTTTTATACAAGCTTGCAATTGCTGCTGCTGTAAGTAAATATTGCAACAAGATGTCATCGCTGATATCAGGGCAAGTGTCACACAAATACTGCATTACTGCAGGCACAATGCCTGCTGCACCGTTTGTAGGTGCGGTGACAATGCGATTTCCCGCTGCATTTTCCTCATTGACTGCCATGGCATAAGCATTGAGCCAGGTAAAAACATGCACTGCTTTATTTTTGCCAGGATCATTCTTCAGTAATCTGGCATAGAGAGTTGGAGCGCGTCTTTCGACGTTAAGGCCACCTGGGAGAGTTCCTTCAGTATGTAAGCCCGTTTGAATGGATTCCAGCATCATGTTTTTGATGCGTAAAACGCCTTCTCGAACCTCATTTTCAGGGCGCCAGGCATATTCATTGGCCATCATGATGTCGGCGATTGAGCTATTTTGGTTTTGGCAATGATCAAACAGTTCGGCAGCAGTGTCAAAAGGATAAGGATGAGGGCGGTGTTCGCCAGGACAATTAAAATCAGTTTCATGCACAATAAAACCACCACCCACAGAAAAGTAAGTCTCTGAGCGTAAGCAGTCCTCATGTGACCATGCGGTAAAACGAAGGCCATTGGTGTGCTGTGGTAGGGTTTGGTGACTGTAATAAATCAAATGTCTATCTGGTTCAAATGCAATGGTGTGTTCGCCAGCTAGTTGAATAGAATGATTTTTATTGATTTTATCAAGTGCATCAGCAATGATACTTGGGTCGATACTATCGGCCTCATAACCCAGCAAGCCCAAGATGATGGCTTTGTCGGTGCCGTGGCCTTTGCCTGTAAGTGCCAAAGAGCCATAAAGCTCAACGGTGACAATGGTAACTGCATCAAGCTGATTATCTGCCCGTAACAAAGCGTTAAAGGCATTGGCGGCGCGCATAGGACCTAGGGTATGGGAGCTAGAAGGGCCTATCCCTATGGAAAATAGGTCAAAAATACTGATGCCCATGGCGGTCACGTGTTTGTCCCTGTGCTAGATTGTGCGGAGCCAGGGGGAATATGTGGCTCGGTTTTTTCACCAACGTCTATATGCCTTGATTCAGCTGGGGACCCAACATCGTTAAGATCCGTGGTAAGATCGGTTGCAAAAATAACTTGCCGAGTCCTTGCGGCGGCTGCGACAACAGTGCCGCTAACAGCATCCAGAGACGATCGCTGGGTATTTCCAGTAGCTGAATCAGAGCTAGGTGAAGCATCACAAGAGGCGACCTCATCCTGAAGATTCTTGGCGTGATTCACATTCTCAGTTTGCCACTGAGACAATAAATGCACTCCAATAGCACGATAGGCTTGTGGTAGACCGTGGCCAAACATGCGTGGATGTTGGCCGTCTTTTGGGATAAGATTTTTTAGAATATCAAGCATGTTAGCTTTAATAGAATCTTTAAAAAACTTGCCAGTGTTGCCACCTAATAAGTGAGCATGTTGGGCTAAAACTTGAGTCACCATACTATGATTAATGCTGGTCGCTATCGCGGCAGACCATGAATCTATCTTGGACAGTGGATGTTCGCCAGTGAGACAACACAGTGCAAATACATGAGTTAACATGGTTTTATGGGCCGTCTCTTGTTCATGAGTATGGGCGCGAGTGTATTGTTCGCTAGCAAATAAATCTTTGGGGTGCTTTTGCAATTTTTCATGTGGGTTCATTTTACAATACAAAGCTGTAGCCTGCTTGATATATTTGAGGATAAGGCTCCTGTCAACATGGCCAAGCGTAGGATTGTTAGGAACCAGTGGATCTGCTTTGAGTTTTGCAACTATGTTTTGCGCTGCTTCACGGTTATCACTTAACCAATGACTGATATATTCGCAGGTGAGTTCAGGATTTGGAGACTCTACTGTAGAGTTTTGGCTGAAGCCAAAGATCACATGCGCCATGCGGAAAATCGTCACTACTTTGCTTTCAAATGTATAAGCAAGCATGGTCTCCTTAATGTTTAGATTGGTTTCAGTTGAAAACAAGGCGCCATGAAAATCCTGTGAGGCTTGGACAAAGGTTTCAATATTGGCTGTGATACCATCAATTGCTTCGCGAGAGGGACTGGTTTTATTTGTTAATTCAGAAAGAGCGCCCACAAGTAATGTCCAGCTTGCCTGGCCATTTTCAGGAGCAGGCATAGCACAAGGCGTCATCTCATAAAAGAAAATGCCAACAATTCCCTCAAGATTTAGGTCATTCAAGCCGCATTCTCTGAGAAAGCGGACAAACCGTTTGGTGCGATCATCTTTGCCATCGGGTTTAGACCCTTTAAAGCCATAACGATAAAGCGGCCATAGCCAGTCGGTCAAAGAAGGTTTTTTAGGGTCATTAGAAGTGGCAATTGCTGACATCAGTTTTTCAGTCAGTGTCTTCAGGGTGGTTTGAAGATTCTCTATACTCAATTTTATCTCTGAGGCTCTGATTTTAAGCCATGCAGGGCTATTGTCATCACCGGTTACACTTTGAGCATAGTTAGAAACATGCTTGACAATGGTGGCGCAACTTGCATTAGCAAGTTCAGCAGCCACGGGGGTGCAAGCGCGGACTAAATCCAAAATAAGCTGTGGGACAAATCCAGCAAGGTTCTTGGCAAAAATGGCATCCTTGATAATTTTTCTGGAATCTCTTTGATTCAAAGAAAGTAAAGCAGCAAGCACATCCCTGACTTGACCTTTCAGAGCACTTTCAAGCTTTTGAGGTTTTGTAAGCAAAGTGGTGATGAGCTTATTAATAATAGCTTCCACTCTATGATTCAGGTCATCTACCTTGGTAGGTTCAGGGGCATTGTCCTTAAGTAATTCAGCCTTAATGGTATCAGCATTTAAATGGGTTTCACAGATTTCTCCAGCAATTGCTCTAGCCCTTGCTGCTAAATCAATGCCGCTCATAGCCTGAATGATATCACCAACTGGTTTAACTTTATCGAGAGAAGCCATAAAGAAAGGGTGGGGCGGTATTTCAACAGAGGCATTGCCTGCAGCAGGCATGCCGCCATCGTTAGCATTCAGATTAGGGCGGCGCGGGCAAGGCACTGGTTCAGCGGCGCTGATGGCCTTAGGGGCAGTTAATGTGGAGGAACTGGTAGCTGAATTGGATTGTCGTTGTTTAATTTCTGCAAGTAGTTTTGCATGTAGCGCTTGCCGCTCTTCACGCGGCTTGTCAGCATGATCATCTCTAGCGTCTTGCATATAGTCACGGGCTGGAAGCTGATTTTCTCCTGCCTCTATCTTTCGCTGCGCTTCTGCCTGCATGACCTGACTCAAGGGTGAAGTTTCAATATTGTGGACAGTTTTGGGTTCGGGTGTGGGCATTGTTTCAGAGGGCGCAGATTCTCTCTGATTTAGCTCTGTGGTATTTGAAATGGCTATAGTGTGCGGTGCAGGGCTAGGGTTTAATTGTTTCTGAATATCAGCAAGCAATTGTTTAAAGTCAGTTAAGTCAGGATCTTTTCTGTCAACGCTTTCAACCCTAGGTAGCTTGACAGGGTTTGCCAAAGCCTCTTTGTAGCAAGAATGAAAACAGCGACGTAGGCGATTTCGCCATTTTGCAATGGTAAATAGTCTGAGTAACGGGATATACAAAATTAATGCGGCCAATGCCCGTGCTATTTGAGCCCTAGCTGGAGTTTTTTCCCACCAGTCCAGCGTGCGATTTCTGGCAACAACATCTTTCTTGGCATCAGCAATTGTTTGGTTGGCTTGTTTTAAGTAATCCTTGTGATAAGCATGGTATTGCAATTTCCCAAGATTTTCTTCATTTTCACTAATATAAATGTCCCACACACTTGGGAGCTGAGCAGCATCACCTTCGACTTTAGAGTAATTATTCAAGCTCCGTTCTACAGCCTCTAATTCAACCCACTCACTTTCATAATTATTACAAACCTGAATTAAGCCAACAAACCTGTCTTCGCTACCTGTAGTATGGTGTTGAATTGTTCCAAGCTGAGCCTGTGCAGATGAAAGATTATAAGACTTTAAACCATCTTTGAGCCAGTCATCGACCAAGTCTTCAAGCTCCTGTATATAGGCACTTAATTTGGTCGTGGCAGCATCAGTCATGGGAAAACTCCAAAGAATAAAAAAATTTTTAATCGAACATTATAGCAATGCCAAGCAGGGTAACTCAAGCTCGGGTTGCATGATTTTGCAAAAGATTGGGCTATTCATTACAATAGGAATAAAAGCCCAAAGAATTAGCAAGAATTCTTCTATGAAAGGTCAAAGTTGGCAATATCACTCCTGGTTTAAATGCAGCATCCTCTTAGCCATGGGCCTAGGTTCTGGCTTGCCTTTGGCGCTGACATCGGGCACCTTGCAGGCTTGGTACTCAGATTTCCCCGGCCTTGATTTGGCAAAAATTGGTGCGCTGAGCTTAGTGGGACTGCCTTATACATTGAAGTGGCTGTGGGCACCATTGATAGACTGGCTAGTGCCTCCGTTTTTGGGACGAAGGCGAGGTTGGATTCTGTTTACCCAAATAAGTTTGGTGTTCAGTTTGTTGGTAATGGCCATGCTGTCGCCTGGAGATCATCCTTTGGGCTTGGCGCTTGTGGCATTGTTTGTGGCCTGGTGCTCTGCTTCGCAGGATATTGGTATCGATGCTTATAGATCTGACGTGTTAAGTCCGCCTGAGCGTGGAATAGGCATCAGTGCCAGCATGTACGGTTACCGCTTGGCTATGGTGATTTCTGGTGGTTTAGCAATCATGTTAGCAGGGGTGGTGAGTTGGCGCTTTACCTACGTATTGATGGCAATCACCATGGCGGTTACCGCCTTGGCCACTTTAGTGGCACCAGAGCCTATTTTTTCCGTTGGGCGACCTAGAAATTTAAAAACCGCAATTTTGGGGCCGTCGCGCGCATTTTTTCATCATCCCCAAGCTTGGGCTCTACTGGTGTTGATGGTGCTATACAAACTCACAGATGCTTTCGGCCTGTCGCTCAATACAGTATTTCTCTTGCGAGGCATGGGTTTTAGCAAAATAGAAGTCGGTGCAGTCTACAAAATAGCTGCAGTTGTTGCTGGACTGCTTGGCGCTTTGGTGGCTGGAGTCATGATGCAGCGATGGCGCCTGTATAAAAACCTCATAGTATTTGGGGTGTTGCAGGCTCTGGCGAATTTTGCTTTTGTAGCATTGTTCTATATTGGTCGAAATCTCCCTGCGATGGCAGTTTCGGTATTTATTGAATATTTTTTCAGTAGCATAGGTACCGTAGTGTTTGTCGCTTTGTTGATGTCATTGTGCCATCATCGCTATACCGCGAGTCAATTTGCTATGTTTAGCGCTGTCAGTGCCTTAGGTCGAGTGTTTGTTGGCCCCATTGCAGGTCAGGTGGCCGAGCATTTTGGTTGGGTGCCATTCTATCTGTTGGCGGTTCTTTTGGCTGTGCCAGGTCTTGGCTTGCTATGGTATTTGCGTGAACACCCAGTGTGGTTAGAAGAGGATAAGGTGAATTAATAGTTGATCATCCGCGCTAAGTGCTGGTAAATTGAGCCTATATTTTTATACGTAATTGTTTGGAGTGACGATGCCCGAAGAAACCCATGGTAAAAAGCAGTTGGGTCTATGGTCCTTAACGGCCTTGGTATTTGGCAATATGGTTGGCTCTGGAACATTCATGTTGCCGGCAGCACTGGCCAGCTTTGGCTCCATTGGTTTATTAGCCTGGGTTGTCACTGCTTCAGGAGCTGTGGTACTAGCTTTGGTTTTCTCACGGCTTTCAAAAATTTATCCCAAATCAGGTGGCCCATACGCTTATTGTAGGCAGGCTTATGGCGATTATATCGGCTTTCAAATCGCCTACTGTTACTGGATTGCCTGTTGGATAGGTAATGCAGCCATTATTGTGGCTTTGATAGGTTCTTTGGCCTACTTTTTCCCAGTACTGAGAAATCAGCCTTACTCATTGATGGGTGGCTTAGGGGTGCTGTGGCTGGTGACTGGGATCAACTTGTTTGGAGTGCGCCAGGCAGGTTTGATGCAGATTGTCACTGCCGTCATGAAGTTGGTACCTTTGTTGGCAATGGCGTTGATTGGTGTTTTTTATATGGATTTTCATGCGCTTTCTGACTTCAACGTCTCAGGCACTTCACATGCTTCAGCTTTTGTGGGTGCGGCAGCATTAACAATGTGGTCATTTATTGGGGTGGAGTCAGCAACCATCCCTGTTGGTGAGGCCATTAACCCCAAGCGTAACATTCCTTTAGCCACCATTTTGGGCACCTTGTTAGCGGCGTTGGTTTACATTTCAAGTACAGGAGTAGTGATGGGGCTTATTCCTATGGCCGAATTGGCCCATACCGATGCACCTTTCGTGCTAGCTGCCTATCAGCTGTTCGGCAATTGGGGTGCTGAATTGGTTGCCATTGTTTCTGTGGTTGCCATCGTTGGAACGCTCAATGGTTGGATATTCGTGCAAGCACAAATGCCCATGGCGGCAGCAAAAGATGGTTTGTTTCCAAAATTATTCTGCCGTTTGGGGGCCCGAGGCACGCCTGTTTATGGTTTGGTGATTTCGAGTTTACTAATCAGTGGACTGTTAATCATGCATGCTGATAGCAGTTTGGTTGATCAATTTACCTTAATCACTGAGCTTGCCGTCGTTGCCACCTTGATTCCCTATGTATTTTCTTCACTGGCAGAAATTGTCTTTATGCTCAAAAACCCCGAAAATTACCGTAGTAGCAGAGAGCGATTTAAAGTGATTGCTTTGGCCATTTTGGCTTTTGCATTTTCCTTTTTCGCCTTTTCTGGGGTAGATGCTATCGTGGTTTATTATGTGTTTTTACTGATGTTAAGTAGTGTAGCTGCCTATATCTGGCTGGAGTGGTCGAATTTACATCCACGTTAACCCGGTATAGCTTGAGAAACTAAAGTCCATAGGCACAGAACCGATACACTGTATTTTCAAGTGTGAGTAAATATGTTAGCATGGCCAAAGTTGGCTTACATTTTTGATTAAGTGACATAACCTATGAATGCACCCTTCGATGTCATGGTTGATTTTATCGATGAAGATGTAGAAGAAACTCGCGAGTGGCTTGAGGCATTAGACTCCGTTTGTCGACGCGAAGGTCCGGGTAAAGCCCAATTTTTATTGAGCAAGCTCCAGGAACGCTTAGCACTACGTGGTGTGGCAATACCCAAAGCACTTACTGCTTACATCAACTCCATTCCTCTGAACAAACAGGCCAGCCTACCTGATGATGGTGTGGTAGCAGAAAAGTTGGGCAGTATGATTCGCTGGAATGCCATGGTATTAGTGTTGCGTGGCGGCAAACGCTCCTCAGAGTTGGGTGGGCATATCGCCACCTATGCATCATCCGCGTTGCTTTACGACACTGGGTTTAATTATTTTTTCCGTGCTAACTCTTCGCAACATCCTGGTGATTTGATTTATTTTCAAGGTCATGCTTCACCAGGCATGTATGCTCGTGCCTTCTTGGAAGGCCGTATCAATGCCAAACAAATGGATCGCTTTCGTCAAGAGGTGGGAGAAAAAGGTCTATCTTCGTATCCACATCCATGGTTGATGCCAAATTTTTGGCAATTTCCCACGGTGTCCATGGGCTTAGGCCCCATCATGGCGATTTTCCAGGCACGTTTTCTTAAATACTTGGGCAATCGAGGATTGAAAGACAATCAAGATCGCAAAGTTTGGATGTTTGCTGGTGATGGTGAAATGGATGAGCCTGAATCTTTGGGGGCTATTGGCCTGGCTGCACGTGAGCATTTAGATAATTTAATCATGGTAGTCAACTGTAACCTGCAGCGCCTAGATGGCCCGGTGCGTGGTAATGGCAAGATTATCCAAGAGTTAGAAGGTACTTTCAGAGGTGTAGGCTGGCATGTGATTAAGGTCATTTGGGGGCGTGAATGGGATGCCTTGCTGGCCAAAGATACTTCTGGCGTCTTGCAAAAACGCATGATGCAATGTCTAGATGGTGATTATCAAAGTATTTGGAGTAAAGATGGTGCCCATGTGCGTGAAGCCTTCTTCGGAGTTGATCCTGTACTGCGCAAAATGGTAGCAGATTTATCCGATGACGATTTGATCAAGCTCAAGCGTGGTGGGCATGATCCACAAAAAGTTTTCGCAGCTTACCAAGAAGCAGTGCATCACCAAGGGCAGCCAGTGGTTATTTTGGTGAAAACCGTCAAAGGCTTTGGTATGGGTGATGAAGGGGAATTACAAAACACCACGCATCAACAAAAGAAATTATCCATCGAGGCACTAAAGATTTTTGCCAAACGCTTTAATTTGCCGTTAACAGCCACGCAAATAGAAAACGTCGAATACCTCAAGCCTAGTGACGATAGTGAAGAGATTCGCTATTTGCAAGAAAAACGCAAAGTCCTGGGAGGATATGTGCCAGAGCGTCAGTCCGGTAATGTGATATTGCCGGTGCCGCCATTGAAAATTTTCGATACTCAGCTACAGGGCTCTGCAGAAAGAGAAATTTCCACTACCATGGCTTTTGTGCGTATTTTGTCTGCTTTATTAAAAGACAAAGAGCTGAAAGAATATTTGGTGCCCATTGTCCCTGATGAGTGTAGAACATTTGGTATGGAAGGGTTATTTAGACAATTGGGTATATACTCGCCACATGGTCAGCAGTACGAGCCACAGGACAAAGGCCAGCTGATGTATTATCGAGAAGATAGTAAGGGCCAATTGCTTGAAGAAGGCTTGAACGAAGCAGGAGCTTTTTGTTCTTGGATTGCTGCAGCCACGTCCTACAGCACCAATAATGTTCCCATGATTCCTTTCTATATTTATTATTCCATGTTTGGCTTCCAGCGCACTGGTGATCTTGCCTGGGCAGCAGGAGACATGCGGGCACGTGGTTTTTTGGTTGGAGCCACATCTGGGCGCACCACTTTGGCAGGTGAAGGATTGCAACATACCGATGGCCACAACCATATTTTGTTCAGTGTTGTACCCAACTGCCTATGTTATGACCCCACGTTTGCTTTTGAATTAGCAGTCATTATCCATAGCGGCCTGCATCGTATGATGGCACAACAAGAGGATGTGTATTACTACATTACGGTGATGAATGAAAATTACTCCCATCCTGCTATGCCAGAGGGTGTGGAGGAAGGCATCATTAAAGGTATGTATTTGTTTGATAAATCTTTGCCCAAAGCTAATCTACGTGTGTCATTGCTAGGCTCAGGCGCTATCTTCCGTGAAGCCATTGCAGCCGCTGAACTGTTACAAAAGCATTTTGATGTGGGCGCTGATATCTTTTCTGCACCTAGCTTTACCGAATGTCGACGTGAAGCCTTACAGGTGGAAAGACGCAATGCCCTAGAAGGCAAAGACGATATACCCTATGTTACCCAATGTTTGGCGCAGGGGAGTGGGCCGGTAATTGCAGCCACCGATTATTTGCGTTTATATCCTGATCAAATTCGAGCCTATGTGCCAAGAAACTATATTTGTTTGGGTACCGATGGCTATGGCCGCAGTGATACTCGCGCTGAACTGAGACACCATTTTGAAGTTGATGCCAAGCATATCGCCTATGCAGCCATGGTAGGGCTGATGAAAGAAGGAAGCATTGATGCCAAAGCGCTAAAATATGCAGCCAATAAACTTGGCATCGATGCAAAGAAAGTAGACCCAATGACCGCTTAGCGGCAACCAGAGAGGAGATTACCCTTGTCCAGCAATACAACCATCTATGTGCCTGATTTAGGCGGAGCTGACCAAGTTGAGGTGATAGAAATCTTGGTGACAGTCGGCGACCAAGTAGCCCCAGAACATGGTCTTATCAATGTTGAAGGCGACAAAGCTAGCATGGATATTCCTAGCTCATCAGCTGGGACTGTGGCAGCAATTTTGGTCAATGTGGGTGATAAGGTCAGTGAGGGCACAGCTATTGTCGAGTTGGCTACAGGTGAAACGCAAGTTCAGGCCACAGAAACTTCAGCTTTAGCATTGGAATCCTCTGCCGTTCAAGAAGTTACTGCGCCAGAAGTTGCAGTTGCTTTGCGGTCGTTGTTAGTCCCGGATTTGGGTGGGGCAGATGAAGTTGAAGTCATCGAAGTACACATTGCCCCAGGTGATTTCATTGAAAAAGAAATAGCAGTGGTAACCTTAGAAAGTGACAAAGCCAGTATGGACGTACCCGCAGAGTTTAGTGGTAAAGTAGTTTCTCTGGCGGTAAAAGTTGGCGATAAAGTCAGTGAGGGCATGAAACTAGCTGAAGTAGAAGAAACATCATTGGCAGTCCCTAGTCCTGCTTCGCCTGCAGCTCCCCCGCAATCTGCTGCATCTACTCCACAAGCATCTTCACCGCAAAACCAATCTAGTCAAGTCGGAAGGTCAGCCCCAGCCCAGCAGCTTGCTGTTCCTGTGCAGTCATACGAAGAGGTACATGCCAGCCCTTCAGTGCGTCGTTTTGGTCGTGAGCTAGGTGTGGATTTAACCCAAATAGCTGGTACAGGAGAGAAAGCCCGTATTGTTAAGGAAAATGTTCAAGACTATGTGAGAAAAACCTTGAATCAGCCAGGTCGTGCAGGCAGAGGGGCTGTGAGCGTACCTGATCCTGTCAATTTTGCTCAGTTTGGCGAAGTTGAGCATGTGCCTTTCAATAAAATCAAAAAATTGACTGGGCAACACATGGAATATTGCTGGTCGACGGTACCACATGTGACCCAATTTGGTGAAGTAGATATCACTGCTACGGAGGCTTTTCGTCAGGATCATAAAGATGAAGCCATGCAAAAAGGTGTTCGTTTGACGCTATTGGCCTTCGTCATGCAAGTGTTGGCGCAAACTTTACAAGAATTTCCCCACTTCAATGCCTCTCTAGATCCTAACGGTGAAGGTTTGCTTGTTAAAAAATACTGTAATCTGGGTATGGCTGTTGAGACACCAGCAGGACTAGTGGTGCCAGTGATAAAAGACGTGATAGGTAAATCATTACTCGAAATTGCTTATGAAATGGGCATGATCAGCAAAAAAGCCCGAGAAGCAGGTTTAACACCAGCAGACATGAAGGGTGGTTGTATGACCATTTCTAGTTTGGGTGGTATAGGTGGTACTGCATTTACCCCAATCGTTAATGCACCGGAAGTGGCCATTCTTGGTGTATCAAAATCTTATCACAAGCCCGTCTTAGTTGGCGACGAGTTTGTACCTAGACTGATGTTGCCATTGTCTCTGTCGTATGACCACCGTGTCATTGATGGTGCTGAAGGTGCTAGATTTTTAACACGTTTTGCGGAGTTACTCAGTGATATTCGCAACCTATTGTTATAATGAGGAGAACAATACATGGCTGATTCGATAAAAACTGGAGTTTTGGTGCTTGGCGGCGGTCCTGGAGGGTACAGCGCTGCTTTTCGTGCAGCCGATTTAGGTTTAGAAGTCACCATTGTTGAACGCTGGAAAACACTAGGTGGTGTTTGTCTGAATGTTGGCTGTATCCCGTCAAAAGCGTTGTTGCATGCAGCTAAAGTACTGGAAGAAGCAGAAGACATGGGACAATACGGAATCAATTTCGGCAAGCCAAAAATCGATGCTGATGCTTTGCGCAAGTGGAAAGACAGTGTGATCAAGAAATTGACCACCGGTCTGTCAGGACTTGCAAAACGTCGTAAGGTTAATGTTATCAGTGGTGTAGGAGAATTCACTGGCCCTAATACACTGACAGTCACTGAAGGCAAGAAAACCCAAGAGATTATTTTCGACCAAGCCGTGATTGCTGCAGGTTCAGAACCAGTTAAATTGCCATTTATGCCCGAAGATCCGCGTATTGTCGACTCTTCAGGTGCTTTAGAGCTCAATGGTATCAACAAGCACTGGTTAATCGTTGGAGGCGGTATCATTGGTCTAGAAATGGCCACTATTTATGCGGCTTTAGGTGCCAAAGTGACGGTGGTAGAATTCATGGATCAGTTGATGCCTGGTGCAGATCCAGATATGGTTAAGCCTTTGCATAAACGTTTGGATAGTCGTCTTGAAAATATTTGGCTAGAAACCAAAGTCACTGAGGTTAAAGCCACAAAAAATGGCCTTTCAGTATCGTTTGAAGGTAAGCATGCGCCTAAGGAAGCAGAGAAATTTGATTATATCCTTGAGTCAGTCGGACGCAGACCCAATGGCGAGTTAATCGGTGCCGATAAGGCTGGTGTGGAGTTGGATGAGCGTGGTTTTATCAAAGTCGACAAGCAGATGCGCACCAATCAGCCACATATTTTTGCTATCGGTGATATCTGTGGAAATCCTATGTTGGCGCACAAAGCTGTGCCTGAAGGGCGCTTGGCTGCGGAAGTGATTGCCGGCAAGGCACATTTTTTTGATCAAAAATGTATCGCTTCAGTAGCTTACACAGATCCAGAAGTGGCCTGGACAGGCTTAACTGAGAAGGAGGCCAAGGCCCATGGCATCGAGTATGAAAAGGGCGTGTTTCCTTGGATGGCGTCTGGACGTTCGCTGGCCAATAACCGTGATGAAGGTCTCACCAAGCTGTTGTTCGACCCAGAAACCAAACGAATCCTTGGTGGTGGTATTGTCGGCACCAATGCTGGTGATCTTATTGCTGAAGTGTGTCTTGCTATAGAAATGGGGTGTGATGTTGAAGATGTGGCGCTTACTAGTCATCCACATCCTACTCTGTCGGAAACTATCATGCTTGCTTGTGAGGTGTATGAAGGCACTA
Source organism: Gammaproteobacteria bacterium (assembly GCA_018402195.1). Lineage (GTDB taxonomy): Bacteria > Pseudomonadota > Gammaproteobacteria > M30B25 > M30B25 > M30B25. Next base: position 59,264 of record JAGYIW010000003.1, on the reverse strand, counting down.
TAACTGACCTATAGTCAGACCGATTTTATGCCGCTAGTGCTTTGTTGTGGCCTTATTCTCAAAGCAGTCATTTATGTAAATATAAACTCCTGCTTTTCGAAAAGGCCACGCCTCGCCCTAGCTGTCCTAAAATCGGTCTTTGTATCAGGTTTTGTAGCATAGCCAATATCCACCTGACGTCAACAAGTCCTTGTTGTGCTCCTAGTCTCAAAGCAGTCATTTCGGTCTTTGTATCAGGTTATGCAGCAAAGCCAACATCCACTTCGGTCTTTGTATCAGGTTTGCAGCAAAGCCAACATCCACTTCGGTCTTTGTATCAGGTTATGCAGCAGAGCCAACATCCATTTCGGTCTTTGTATCAGGTTTGCAGCAGAGCCAACATCCACTGATTCGGTCTTTATATCAGGTTTTGTAGCAGAGCCAACATCCACTTCGGTCTTTGTATCAGGTTATGCAGCAGAGCCAACATCCACTTCGGTCTTTGTATCAGGTTTTGCAGCAGTGCCAATATCCACCTGACACACTACTGCGCTCCACGAAATCGATTGTTATTTGACGTCTATGCGCCACCTAAGGCAAAATAGTTATACTCTCAGTCAATTTGGGGAATATTCTTGGCCGATCTTAGTAGTCTCAACAGCACCATACAAAGTATTGTCAGCTCCCTACAGATAAACTTTCCAATCATGGCACGTTTGGTGGGGCTGATGTTGATAATACAAATCATTAATGCCTGCATGGGCTATCGACTTTGTGTCTTCGGTATTCACCCCAGACGCTCATTTGGCTTGATTGGTATTCCTTTATCCCCCTGGATTCATGGTAGCTTCAACCATTTTATCAGCAATGCATTGGTGTTTTTTGCCATGGCCAATCTGGTCGTGTTGGAAGGGCAGCAGCAGTTTTTGTTGGTTACTGGCATGATAGTCTTTCTTGGCGGTTTTGCCACCTGGCTTGTCGGGCGGTCTGCTGTCCACGTCGGTGCTAGTGGATTAATTATGGGCTACTGGGGATATTTGTTGGTCAATGCCTATCACCACCCTACGCTGATCACTATTGTTATGGGTATTATTTGTTTGTACTTCTTTGGCAGTTTGCTTAGTAGCATGATTCCCGATGATGTTAAAGAATCCTGGGAGAGTCACGTCTTTGGGGTTGCTTCAGGCATTATGACCAGCTTTGCCTATCCATATGTCGTGCCTTATGTGGCAGATAATCTAAATAACTTTACCCGGTTTTTGAACAGTGTAAATTAACGTAATAAATCCGAACTCAAGGTATTGGCAATATTGATTCCAGGTTTTAGTTGATTGAACCCTCTAAGGCATAGTTGTTTGGTTGAGGACTTTATTATCAACATGCCCTTGCCAAACACCAAGCCTGTAGCTGAGCTTGTGGGTTTTGCAGAGTGATAGCCCGTGCCATGGCGCTTAACGTAGCACCAGTAGTCATGATGTCATCAACGATAGCAATTTTTGGGTAACGGCCTATTTTAGGATGGGCAGAAAAAGCTGTACGTAGATTGTTTTTTCTTGCTGGTTTCGTCAAGCCGTGCTGAGCCAAAGTGTTTTTTACTCGAGTACAAAGGTATATCACGGGAATATTGAGTCCATGGCTAAGATGTTGCGCTAGAATATCTGCTTGATTAAAGCCACGATCAAGCAGTCTTTTTTTATGCAGTGGTACTGCGAGTAAGGCATCAGGACTAAGTCTATAGGACAGATTGCTCAGGTACATCATCATAACATGAGCAAATAATTTAGCCCAAACTGCTTGTTGGCTAAATTTATAAGCATGAATAAGTTCTCGCAGCGGTGGTTGATAAAGCATCGCTGCCAGCACTGGCATAGATGGAGAAGCTTCGCACAAGCATTTACCACATAATAGGGTTTCAGAGCTGATTAGAGGAAAAGCACAACGTTGGCAGGGGTTGTGATTCCACGGCAGGCTTTTTAAGCATGTAGTACAGATCGGTGCATTTATGCGTCTACGACAAAGCATGCAGACGTTTGGAAGAAGGCTTAGACATGAATGGAACAGTGTTTTTATCATCCTACAATGTTAACAGCTTGAAATTGCTTCACAAGACTGTAAAAAGCACGGTGCCTTCATGTTTTCAGATGGTTATGATATTATTGCGGCATGAAACAGATACTTCCAGAACAAATCGATTTCAACACCATGGTTGATGTCTATGTGGGCTCTTCAGTTATTTGCAGCTATGCTGCAGAAATTTTGGTTGAGAGGTTGATGTGTTGGAAGAGTTTGCCTTATCAAGTATTGGATTTAGGGGCTGGAACCGGTCAGATTACTGAGCTTTTGTTATCTTTAAGTCAAAGCATGCAAGTCTATGCCCTCGATATTGCTGAAAAAATGCTGGCACAGGTGCCGAACTCTTCCCAGGTGACAAAAGTGCTAGGCAATGCCCGCAGCATGCCTTGCCACGACAATCAATTTGACGCAGTTTTGGCAAACATGGTGCTGCCTTGGTGTGCAAATTGGCCGACCTTATTTGCTGAAATTAAGCGAGTATTGCGCCCTGGTGGTTTGTTGCTGCTTAGCACCTTGTCCCCCCATTCATGGCCAAATTTGCATTTGCTTTGGTCAGAGCAGGGATGTTGGCGGGATTTGCCAGAAATGGAAGTGGTGGGTGATTTACTTACTAAGCTAGGTTATTGCGACACTGTGATGGATAAAATGATGGTATCATTTGCTTTTGAAGATGAAGCATATTTGGCTGAGACCTTGCAACAGACTGGCTGGCTGACTCAGGTTCCTCCTCTGCAAGATCCACTGCAAAAAGATGTACAGTTTGATCTAGAGCTGGTGTTTGGTCATGCAATCAAACCTATGCATGCCAAAGATGAATTTTTAGTTGATCCAAGGCAGATTTCTCATCGGCGATAGCAGATGAGGATGATAGTCTGCATGATAGCGATAAATCAGATGATCTCAGGTTGAATAGTCAGAAATATCAGACAATCAGGGATAGTAAAAAGAGTTATTCTGATCAAAGAATAGTTGATATTTATCATCAGATTTGTCAGACAACAGTCAGTAAGAGTCGCACCAACACGCATAGAAAAATTCAGTAGCTGCAGTAATATTGGTACCGATGTGGTAAAAGTTAAAACACCCTCAGGATGGTTTTTGTGTTTGCTTTGCGTCGTTAATTGTCTAAACAACAGTCAAATTTACTGCATAGGCCATAGAAAATAACATCAGCAGGTTGAGTAGCTTAGGTTAAGAGCATCGGTATCATTATCTTCGCTGTCATTATCGCTATCGTCATCGTCATTTTGATAGGGAGGTTTGTCTAAACGATGATAGCTGGCATTCAGGCAGTACCCGTGTTTGCCGCAAGTGACCCCAGTAAAGTTGAGAGAGCTATTGAGAGGATCAGCCTTGAATGTTTTAGCTAGCTCCTTAAGAGACAGGTCAACTATATCTTTTGGATGACCTTCAACAAAATCTTTGGCATCCTTGGCCTGTTTGGTAAGGCTTTTGTAGGCTGCTGCAGGTAACCAAAAAACAAGACCAACCACAGCAAAAAAACCAACCACGACTGCTGCCAGTGTTGGATGCTCTGGATAAGCTTTGACCCTATCAACGATAGAGTTAGGCATGTGTTCTACCATCCACTTGCCAACATCAAAAGAAGCTGTGATCAAAAACGGCGCCATGGACATCAAGTTAAGACCAAAGCAGAGTATGAAACCCAGCGGCGGGCAAAACGCAAATACTGCTAGAACAATGGTGTAGCAGTAAAACATCACTGCACCAAATAAAATAAGTCCAGCCACCATCGTGAGCGTCACTTGTAAGGCCTTTTCAGCCTGGTCTTGAGGTAACTTGTCTAGGTTGTCTTTTAACCAAGCCTCGGGAGCTTTATAGATTTTGTAAGAATTATGAAACAGCAATGTGCCAATGGTAATAAAGCCTAGTATGCCGAAAGCCACAGCCGAAATCACTAATACAGTGCCAGAAGCTATACCTGCGAAGATGGTTAGCGTGCCTGTTGCGGTGAGCATGCCAATTTGAATGGCAGTACCTGAAGACAATACTAAAGGAATAATCACTTTTTTACGGGAATGGCGATCAGGATTTTTTTTATCCACATCATCGAAAATGCCGATATGGAAAATCTGCAGCATGGTTCTAGCGGTGGTGAAGCGATTGAGAAATATCTCTAAGAAAAAGTGAGTAAAGAAAATAATGATAGCGCCGATAACGGCAACAGCTAGAGGCAGACCCAAGAACGTTGTGGCAATGAACATTGCTACGGTTGCGCCACTAATACCAGCCCCTATGGCAGTCACAGCCATAGCAAATTTACCAGTATAAAAAACAGCCTGTGTGCCAATAGGCTTGTATTTCCGCAGAGCCAACCTCGCAGCCTTACGGATGGTTTCTTCTTGGTCAGCTAGCTTATCCCTTGCCTCACTTAACGCTTTCTGATTGTTATTATCGAAATCAAAAATATCCAGTTCCAAGCATTCTAGCAAGGCTAATTCTTCAGCTTTGGTCAAATAATAACCAGCCCAATAACCTTTCTCATGTTGTTCATAGTTTTTAGCAGCAAGTTGTGAAAAATCATCATCAGCACCCCGAGTAGCTTTACAATCTGCTAAGTCCTTGATACGTGCTTCACGTTTGTTCTTGGCGGCAATAAGCTGGTTTCGAAGTTCATGGAGAGTAATGACGGATTCTGGAGAATGATTATATTTGTTTGTGATCGATCTAACGCGTTTAGCCAGTGTTGTTACCCCAGCAGACTGAGGGTCCGAGAGGCTTTTTACCAGGAGAGAGTTGGCGAGATGAACCTGAAGCAACTCATCAATAATATTGCGACCACCACGGCCAACGCTATTGGGGTTCCACCAGGGAGATGTTATACGTGTCCAGTCTCTCAATCTCTTCCCCATATTTTACCCTTATTAATATTATTATTTGGGAGTATGCTAAAGTTTATTATGCAGGGTTTCAGGCCGTACAGCAAGGAACAAATGCCAGGGGCTTTTTCCCCTTATTAAATTTTAAATTGTCCGTTATTTTAGCACTGATTCTACACTGTTTTTCATTAAGGGAACCTTAACAGTTAGTGAGTTTAAGTGTTTTAGGCAAAGGGCTTTAAGGTCTTTTACTTGGGTTTTAGCTTGATCCAACCCCAAGATGCTTGGGTAGGTGGGTTTGGTACGTTCGGCGTCGCTAAGTTGGGGTTTGCCACTTTCTTCTTCAGATAATTCAATATCTAGAATATCATCTTGAATTTGGAATGCTAAGCCAAGGGCTTGGGAAAAAGCGATCAGTGGCTCAGGGATGGTTTGGTTGTCGCCTAAAGCAATGATGGCGCCCATGCGCACCGCCGCTTCGATGAGTTTGCTGGTTTTAAGGCGATAAATGGTTTCTAGTGTGTCTAATGGCGTGTTGGTTTGCATATGTTCAAGATCTAAGGCTTGGCCCAAGGCCATGCCATGATGGCCGCTAGCTTGAGTGAGGGTATGGATGAGTTGGCATTGCTTGCGCGGCTGGCCAAGATTAGGATTAGCTAGGAGATCAAACGCTAGCGTCAGTAGGGCATCGCCTGCTAAAATGGCGGTGGCTTCGTCAAAGGCGATGTGGCAGCTGGGCTGGCCGCGTCTCAGGGCATCATCATCCATGGCTGGAAGGTCATCATGGATGAGAGAGTAAACGTGTACGCATTCAATGGCGGTGACTGCATAATCGATAAGTATGGATGGCTGGGCGCCTAAGTCTAATGCTGTGGCAGCTAGCAGAGTAGGTCTGATTAATTTGCTATTCGGCGTAAAAGTGTGACACATGGCTTGGTTTAGGACGCTGTCATCCTTGCTAACAAGCACGTTTAGTAATGTTTGTATAGCTTGACTGATACGTTCACGTAGGGCATTTAATGACAGTTCATCAGACATGGGTTTGGTCTTCAGTGTTGAAGGGGATGAGGGTTTCGCCATCTTTCATGAGAATTTCTACTTGTTGCTCCGCTTGTTGCAGCAAGGTTTGGCATTGGTTACCCAGCTTAACGCCTTGTTCAAAAGTCTTAACTGCTTGATCAAGCGTCAGCTCACCTGACTCTAATTGAGTGACTGATTTGCCTAATTTGCATAGAGAATCTTCAAAAGAAGGGTTTTTTTGTTTGGTCATAGTATTGTGGCTCCTTGTTCGCTTTCCTGAAAATTTTACCATAGTATTTTGACATTGTCCTTATTCCATTGGCTTGTCAAACATGCTAAAGTGTCAGAACCAGTTACGGGGTGTACTTGTAATTTGTCTCATTTGGGGGCGATTGGTTTCGACGTGAATTGCGAAGCTTTCTGGTGCATGTCGAGCATGTAGCTTTAACTCGTAAAACTAAGTTGCAAAATTTAAATGCTAACGATGAAGAAGCATTTGATCTAGCTGCCTAAAAATCAGCTTAGCACCGTTGACTGAGTTCGCCTATCGGTTCCTACTCAGCGGTCATATAGATAGGCTAGCTGGCGGTTCTTCCCGGGATCCAAAGGTTAAATTTTCACGGATCGCGGTAAGTAAGTTCTGAGTCTATTGGGAGCTTACTGTTAAAATAACAATAGACTAAACATGTAGATCCAAAAGTAGAGGATTCGCGGACGCGGGTTCGATCCCCGCCGCCTCCACCAAATGATGTAGTGTATCTTCAGGCGACCGTCACTGTCTGCCGCTCGCGCCGAAGACAGTGCATTTATGTGGAGCATGTCATGAACTTATCTAAGACCATTATTCACACGGAACAAGCACCTGCACCTATTGGACCATACATACAGGCAGTCTTGATGAGATCCAAGCCCGAGTAAGAACCGTCGTGCGTAGTTGCACTTCCTATGGGTGTGAATGTTGAGATTGAGTTGGTAGATGTGAGATAACAATAAGCATCAACAATATGATAAAGCGCAAGTTATTCCTGGGATGCAAGGGGATTGATGACATGTCTAAAGCTATCTATTTCATGGGCAGCAAAATACTTATTCGAAAAAATACCCATGAGTTTTTATTGCCCTATGATGATGTTAAAAGTACTTTTTCGTTTGTTACGTGCACTGAGCATCGTGAGAAAGATATTTATGTGGCGAGATCAAAGCAGCCAATTTCTGATGAGGTCTTAATAGAGGCAGGATTTCAGGCAAAAGAGTTAAAAAGCATCTTGTCTTGCTTGAATGAAAATATTCAGGCTTTTTTATTAAGGCATTTTCACAGGCTAAATTGGGATGAGCAATCACGCTTTTGTGGAACTTGTGGGAATAGTTTGTTACTCAAAGAAGGAAAAATTGAAAAGCGCTGTGATACATGCAATATTGACATTTTTCCCAGGTTTTCGCCTGCAGTAATGGTGCTTGTCTATAAAGATGATATGGTGCTATTGGCCAGGTCGCCGCACTTTTTGCCTGGGATCTATGGCGCCATAGCAGGCTTCGTGGAGGTTGGTGAGACAGCAGAAGAGGCAGCCCACCGTGAGGTTCGAGAAGAACTGGGTATTGAGATCACAGATTTACAATACTTCGGCACACAGACGTGGCCATTTCCAGATAGTTTTATGGTGGCATTTTCAGCAAAATATCTGTCAGGAAAGTTGAGTATTGACCTTGATGAACTCGAAGATGCCCAATGGTTTCATCGAGATAAGTTGCCAGACCTTCCTTCTAGCGCAAGTATCTCTAAGAGGCTAATAGAAAACTTTAAGAATAAGGTTTAGCCAGTAAGGAGGGCGCTGCTTAACCATAACGGGAGAGGTTAAAGTCACAAGCAAAGAAGAGTTATTGGCACTAAAATGGTTTTTAACACTGTCATAGTCTTTTATGCAGACACCTCGGTGCTTGAAGTTGCTCGCACAGATTCCGTCAATGATACATTTTTAATCGGTTCACCCAAGAAATAGGCGCCAACATGCTGAAATCTCAGTGGGTTGTCAGTGACCATAAACAACATTTTGGAGGCCTTTCCCTCAAGTGCGAGCAATTGCTCTTGCCGCAAAAATGCCCTGACAGTTCGCGCAGTTGCACAGGTAGAGTCGACCATGGCCATGCGCGGACCAATAAAAGCTCGGATGGCTGATTCAAGGATGGGGAAGTGAGTGCAGCCAAGAATGATACAACCTTCATGGTGGATATGCTCAATAATAGGCGAAAGATATTGTATCACGACTGCCTGTGCTATTGGGCCGCTGGTGCAGTTTTCTTCTGCCAAGGCAACAAAAAGCCCGCATGCTTGGGTTTGAATCTGTGCTTGAGCATCCAGAGACTTAAGCGTCTGTTGATAAACTCCTGATTGAATAGTCGTTTCTGTGGCCAAAAGGGCATAATGGTGATTTTTCGCAGCAGCCACGGCTGCATTCGCACCAGGCGCTATTACTCCAACAATGGGCAGGGATGGAAAATATTGGCGCAAGGCTGGCAATGCTGCCGCTGAAGCAGTATTGCAAGCCACCACAAGCATTTTGATCCGGTGTTCAAGTAGTATTTGTGTCATTTTCAGTGCGTATTGAATCACAGTTTCTGGGCTTTTAGTGCCATAGGGTAGCCGTGCTGTATCCCCTAGATAGACAAAGGATTCGTAGGGAAGCTGCGCCTTCAGTGCTTTGAGCACAGTCAAGCCGCCCATGCCGGAATCAAAAACGCCAATGGGTGCTTGTGAACTACTCATAGCTTCTCACGCATGTTTGGGGCGATCAGTATGCCAATATGGCATCATCAGTGCAATAAGGTAATTGTCAGTAGTTATAGTTAATATTCAAGGCGAGGCTTTTTTTACTTTTTCATAAGCATCAAGGGCGGCTTGCCTCGACTGTGCTAATTTAATAATTGGTTTGGGATAGTTAATACCCAGGATGATGTTGGCTTGAGCCAAAACAGTCTCAGGAGCTTCCCAGGGTTTAAATAAATATTTATCAGGAAGGTCAGCTAGCTCTGGCACATATTGGCGTGTGTATGCACCCATAGAATCAAACTTTTCTCCCTGAGTGACAGGGTTAAAGATGCGAAAATAAGGCGCGGCATCGGCACCACAGCCAGCTATCCACTGCCAACTGGCTGAGTTACTGGCCAGGTCCGCATCTACCAAGCAATTCCAAAACCACTTGGCACCTTCATGCCAGTGTATGCCCAGATTTTTTACCAAAAAGGATCCAACAATCATGCGCACCCGGTTATGCATATAGCCAGTCTGCCAAAGCTCTCGCATGCCAGCATCAACAATAGGGTAGCCAGTGGAGCCATTTTGCCATGCTTGTAATAGACGTTTGTTGTTTCGCCAGGGGAAGTAATCAAATTTTGCCTGGAAATTTTCTTCAGGCAGGCTGGGGAAGTGATAAAGCAAATAGTATGAGAATTCGCGCCAGCCAAGCTCACTGAGAAAATGGTCAGTATTGTCATTCAGGGCAATTGATTGAATGGCCTGCCAAATCTGTCTGGGGGAAATTTCTCCCCAGTGCAGATGGGGTGATAAGCGGGAAACATGTTTTTGTCCTGGGAAATTTCGGCCTTCTTTGTATTGATGAAGACCTTCGTCAATAAAAGCTTCAAGTTTTTGCATGGCAGCATGCTCACCAACTTGCCAATGTTTGATCAGAGATTGATGCCAGTCTTTTTTTGGTAGTAGGTTGAGGTCTTCCAAGGAGCAAGCTTGTTTGGGCTTAAGATTGGCATGGGTAATTTTGGGGGAATCTATAGGTAAAGAAGGTGGTGTGGCACGAAGGCAGCCCTTACGATAATAGGGTGTGAAGACACGGTATGGAGTGCTGTCATTTTTTAATACGGTATGAGGTTCCCAACACAGGCTGCCATTGTAGGTACGCACTTGAATGTCCTGGTCTTTCAATGTTGTTTTGATGTCAGTGTCTCTGACAATACGCCAAGGTTCATAGCAGCGATTCCAAGTGACACGTTTGATGCCATGCGATGTTGCAAGTTCAGAGAGAATGGCTTTAGAATTACCTTGAAGAATATGGAGATGGCCTTGAAGAGTTTTGTTTAAAGCATCGAGTGTATGGTAAAGCCATACTCGGCTCGCAGCACCCATGGCCCAAGATTGGGCATTGATGTCATCAAGAATATAGATGCACAAAACGTCCTCGCTCTCAGCTGCTGCTGCCAAGGCAGGGTTGTCGGCAAGTCTTAGATCTTGTCTGAACCAGTGGATGGTGGTCATGGCTTTTCTCCATTAAGTGGACCTCGCACATGGTAACACAGCAGTTTAGTTATGGATATTTGCTATTGATAATGAAAGGCGTTCTTGATGGATTTTCAAAAGATGGTTTGAAATTTAGGCCCAGATGCTGAGTGAAAGGCAGCAGCCTTTGTACAAGCAGCGGAAAAATCAGCAGATAAAACAACAGTTGTGCTGCTGTTCACGAAAGGTTTTGCTGAGACTGTACTGGTAGCTTTCGAGTAGTAACAGCCAACTAAAAAGCCGATAGGTATGTTCCCTTTGTCGGTTTTTTACCTGCGTGAACTAAGTGGCAATAATCTGGCCCTGCCAATCGAGTAATTGCCCAGAATGCTTGGGTGTTATTTGGTCAATCACAGCCAAGCAATAGTCAGCAGCTTGCTCAGGGGTGAAGAGTTTTTCGGGTTTGACATTGGCCTGAAAAGGGGCAGACAAAGGAGTGGCAACCGTACCTGGATGGTAGCCACAGATGACAGCATGTTTAAAACTACGAGACCATTCCAGCGCGATATTTTTTATCAGCATATTAAGCGCACACTTACTCATGCGGTAGCTGTGCCAGCCACCAAGTCGGTTGTCGCTGATACTACTGACTCTAGCGCTAAAGCAAATTACTTTTGTCGCTGAGTTTGCTGGCATGTGTTTCTGAAGTGCTTGGCAAAGCTTCATGGTTGGTAAAGTGTTGATGTTAATGGCATGCATCAGATGTTTAGGATCACAGCTGGCCAAGTTTTTTTCTGGTGCCCAAGAGTCATCATGTAAAAAACCCAAGGTATTGATGACTAGGTCAACAGGATTCTCTATCTTATCCAAGATCGTATCTAAAGATTGGGCTTCAATAACATTGGCTTGAATGGCTGTGATGGGCGAAGGTAGGTCAGATTGACGAGAAATCACTGTAACCTTGCCACGAGGTAAAAGTACTTGGCAAAGCGCTTTGGCGATGCCGCCATAACCCAAAATTAAAATTTTCATGACAATCTTCTTTTCCCACTGATGAGAAAAGGATACACTGAAGGCGTATGAATTTGCAATATGGAAAAAATAATGATCAAAGTACTTTTGAGTATGGGGCTATCCATGGTGGCGTTGGACATAATCTGGATTAAATCTTGGATGGCAGGGCTTTATGGCAATCGCTTGGGGCACCTATTACGCATGCACAACGGCAGTATTACGATAGAGCCTTTAGCGACAGCACTAGTGTACATGATAATGGTCTTGGGCTTATTTTTGCTGGCTGTAAAGCCAAGTCATTCAGTGCATGAGGCTATGGCTTATGGGGCAATCGCAGGTTTATTCTCCTACGGCACTTTTGCCCTGACCAATCATGCCATTTTCAAAGACTGGTCTTGGGCGCTAACACTTTGTGATATGGGTTGGGGCACATTCCTTATGGCGGTTGTTGCAGGCATAGGTTATTACGTGGGGCGCTGATTAAGCCAAAGACCAGTCCAGTACCCCGCTGATTTTGGCTATGTCTTGAATCAATTCAGCAAAACGACCGTCGCCCACCTTTTGTGGGTCAGTGGAGATGACAGAAGCATTGTTGTTGGCATGGTGTTAAGTAATAAGAAAAGACGTGTTCATGACTAACCTTGATAACTTTTGTGGTGTTACTGATTGTGGCGTTTCATGATTCTAGCTTTATCACGACTCCAGTCACGATCTTTGATACTGGCACGTTTATCATGGGATTTTTTACCCTTGGCGAGCGCAAACTCACACTTTGCCTTGTTACGATCCCAATAAATCTGCAGGGGCACTAGCGTAAAACCTTTTTCTTGGGTAGCGCCAACCAGTTTGTTGATTTCTTTTCTGCTTAATAAGAGCTTTCTGTCACGGGTAGGATTAGCTTTGATATGACTGGAAAGGGTACTGAGGGGTGAAATATGGGCACCAACCAGCCATACTTCACCACCTTTAATCAGTACATAACTTTCTTTAAGCTGTAGGTGATTGTCGCGTAGGCTTTTAACTTCCCAACCGAGCAGTACCATGCCTGCTTGGAAGTGTTCATGTAGCGCGTAATCGTGTTTCGCTTTGCGATTGTAAGCAATGGCTGCCATGGCTTAACCTCAGTTGTTATCTTTCCATTATATAGGTAAAATCCTGAATTAAAAGCTGTCGTTTGATAAAGGTAACTCTTATGCCCCAGGTCGACAAGACCGCAACTGTGCCCTATACACCTGAACAAATGTTCGATCTGGTCAATGATGTGGCATCTTATCCACAGTTTTTACCTTGGTGTCAGAGCAGCCAAATTAATAGTATAGATAAAAATACGGTGGCGGCCAGCTTGGTGTTTGCCGCAGGGCCATTTAGTAAATCATTCACCACTTGCAATAGCCTGCAGAGGCCGAATAAAATCGGCTTGCAGTTATCTGATGGGCCATTCAATACTTTGGCAGGAGAATGGTTATTTGAGGCAACTGATGAAGGATGCAATGTAAGCTTGTCTTTAAATTTTACTTATGCCAATCGCCTGGCAGAAAATGCTATTGGGTTGATTTTTGAGCAGGCGGTGGAAAAAATGTTACCGTGTTTTGTGCAAAGGGCAGAGGAAGTTTATGGCGATTGAAGTGGTTTATTCGTCTGAGGTAGATCATATCGATTTAGTTACTGTGAATTATGTTGAGGGTACGACGCTAATGACAGCTGTCCAATTCTCTGGTTTGTTACAAAAATATCCAAAAATCAACGAGCAAAGTTATAGATTTAGCATCTATGGCAAGCACGCAAAAGCAGGTGAGGCTGTTAGCGACGGAGATCGAGTAGAAATACTACGCCCCCTCACTGTTGATCCCATGACTGCTAGGCGTCTCAGAGCCAAAAAGCAAAATCAAGCATAGTCTACCTGTGCGACCTTACAGCCCGGAGCAATCGGATGGCTGAGGCATTTGTTAAAACGTTTAAAAGATATTATGTATGGCTGGGTGACTTATCATCAGCAAAGCGGGATATGGAACAATTACCATATTTAGCTCCTTGACATTGTTTGTTTTCGTTTTAACTTCTGCTTTATCACATTAAAAAGTTCATTTTCGCTTTTCCAGCGACAACGACCAGCACGAACCAGTATCTTAATATTGTCACTAGTCACATCAACATCAGTGACCCAACTGTTCCGGTAGACTATTTTTTCTTTTCCACATTTATCTGCCTTCATCACAAAACAACGCAAAAAATTAACCTGTATTGTATCCTCCTTCCCATTTAAAGGCACATCATTGACCCACTCATAAACATGACGACGTCCTGCTTCATCTTCCCATTCAACTCGATCTAAATTCATGGGCTCCATCAACCCATTCCATCATATACTTCTGATCATCTTGTTTCGCCACAAATAAATAATGCATTCGTTGCGCTAAGATAGCTTCAATAATAGGTTGCTTTGAAAATAATCCATAAATTGGGCCTATATTGCACAGCACATTTGGGCAAGTAGCTTCACCGAGAATTGCTGAGCATAATCCCTCAGAAGATATGTTTCGATTTTTTTGGATGTAGACTTATGAGTGTCGGACCCTAGTCTCAACCCGAATCAGCTGATCTTTTTGATTAAAGTTCAAGATAAGTTGTTGGCGGTCTTGATGGTGTTGGGCAAAGTGGTAGTCGACGTAAGTCCAACATTTTTTGCCATGATGTTGGGTTACAGGTTCGCCTAAGATTTTTTTCACATCTGCCTTGCTCATGTGTAACTTTAATGCGTGAATCTGCTTGCCTGAAAAAGTCTTGCCTTGATCAACAGGGGCTATGTACATACACCCAGCGAATGCGAAAGTGGTAAGAATGCCAAAAAGGAGTTTGTAATTGTTTGATTTTATTGTCATGTCTAGGGTTCCTTGAGGACGGTGGTTTGTGTTAGTATGTTAGAACATCTTAATAAAGAAATAGGCAAAAGAAAAGCCATGGACGCTGAAATTCTTGATCAAGACATTAAAGCCAAAGGTTTGAAAGTCACTATCCCACGTATGAAAGTGCTTGCTGTGCTTTCTGCTGAAAAGGACGCCCCGCATCTTTCTGCCGAAGAAGTCTACAACCGTTTGCTCGCCATGGGAGAAGAAGTTAGCCTTCCAACCGTATACCGGGTACTGGCACAGTTTGAATCTGCTGGCCTGGTCAAGCGACACTGCTTCGACGGTGACAGAGCTGTTTATGAGATTGATGATGGTGAAGCCCACAACCACATGGTCTGCGTGTGTTGTTCAGAAGTGATAGAGTTTGTTGACAGCGTCATTGCGGATAAACTACAACGCTTGGCAGCGTATCAGGGCTTTACCATTTCTGATTACAATCTTGTACTTCACGGGGTTTGTGCGCAGTGTAAATAATCATGGATGATTGGGTTTCAATCAGTACTTGATTTTAATTTAATGGTTTATTGCATTGTTTTTATGCATTACACAGAAAATTGGGCTTGGGGGTATTGATGTCAGATAGTAGTGCTAAAGACGGTCAGCAAAGTGAGGGTACTCCGCCCAGAAGAAAATCCGGAGTGTTCGCGTTAAAAAATAGCTGGCATGCAGTAGTAACTCGCATAATAAGCGGACAAAGAGGATATGAGGCAGTGGGAAGATTTATTCGGTCTATTTAACAATGAGAATCTTGCAGCGCTTGGAAATCAGTTTGCTCAGCTGAAGTTTCTTTGGCCAGATGATCATAAGCGTAAGCACCAGGCTGGGCAATTTGCAGGGCTTGAAAAGAGATTGAAAACCATTCTCGACAGTCGTTCGGTATATGCTAAATCATCTAAGAGCGTACATCGAGCTGCAAGAGGGGCGATCTAGAAGTCTTCGAGCAGGCAAAATGGGCAAATTCTAATGAAGACGAAGACCAAGCATTTTTAGATCGATGTTATTCGTCTGCAACCTCCTTGGAAGAAATCCAAGGCATGATTCATGATGATATAACAAATTGGTACGGAATCTTTAAGATCTTTTCGAACGAAAGTTTGGATGCCATGGAAGATCATTGGGCAACATTGGATTTTTCTGTGCCGCGTCAACACGTTCAGAAGAATATGAAAGACCATTACACAGGACTGCAACAGAAGCTAAGGGACTCGCTTACTGCAAGAAAATCCCTTGATTGGGATCCAGTTCAGTGTCGATAGTCAGCATGGCTTCGGCATGCGCTAAGGTTTTTTCGGTGATATCAATACCTCCAACCATGCGGGCAATCTCTTCAATACGTTGCTGTTGAGAAAGTAGTGTCAATCCTGTCTGGGTTTTTCCATCGGCAACGCTTTTGTTGACACAAAGGTGCTGATGCCCTTGCGAGGCAACCTGCGCTAAGTGGGTAATACAAATCACTTGAGTACCGGTTCCTAGATCACGCAGTTGTTTCCCCACCATCTCAGCAGTCTTACCACCTATGCCCACATCTATTTCATCAAAAATCAGCGTGGGTAAAGTGTGCTTGTCGCAAGTAGCGACCTGAATGGCCAAACTGATTCGTGAAATCTCCCCGCCAGAAGCTACGGCCTTTAAGGGCTGCAAAGCCTGGCCAGGGTTGGTACTCATTTCAAAAGATACTTGCTCCAAACCATGGCGACGAGGCGTGTCATCAGCTTCAGGAATCAAAGCAATCTGAACCTTGGCCTGCAAGAAATTCAGCGCCTGCATGTGTCGGGCAATGATAGCGCTTAATTGGACACTAGCATCTTGGCGCTGGGCCGTGAGCATTGTGGCATTTACTTTGTATTCATACAAACTGGTTTGCAAAGCAGCCTCAAGGTCATCACACTCTGCCTCAGATCGGTTGAGCGCCTCAAGGGTTTTCTCAATAGTAGCTTTTTTATCTTGCAATTGCAGCCAGTCAACACGATGCTTGCGAGCGAGATCTTCCAGTTGTCCTAAAAGTGTATCAGTTTCAGCCAATGCTTCAGGATTAGGCTGCAGCTCAGACATGTTGGCTTGAATCGATTGTGAAGCTTCTTCAGTGTTGATAATGGCCTGATTGATCTGCTCAGCAATTGTTTCAGCGTGGGGCATGGTGTCAACGAGTTGAGTAATATCGTGCAACAGCGTTTGCAATTGATTGAGCACTGCTTGCTGGTGATCACCGTTGAGCTGGGTATGCCATTGTTGGCAAGCCAGTGCCAAGGTCTCTGCATTAGCAAGGGTTTTTTGTTTTTGATCCAGTGATTTCAAGCTCTCAGGAGACAAGTCATAAGGCTGTATCTCCTCGAGTTGATACTGCAATAAGGCTTGCTGATCTTTTTGCTGTTGCATGGCCTGCTTAGTCTGAGCCAATTCCTGGGTGTGTTGATGCCACTGTTGATAGCATTGTGCCACCTGCTGAGGGAGAGTGGGGTCGGCACAAAAAAGATCCAATAGCTGACGTTGCTGATCATTTTTAAGCAAAAGATAAGAGTCATGTTGTCCGTGAATGTCTAACAGTTGCTCCCCCAGTACCTGGAGGGTGCTCAAAGTTGTGGGCATTTGGTTAATGGTGCAACGACTACGTTGTTTTTCTGTCAAGTTTCGACTCAATATGCACTGACCTTCCCCTTCATCGAAACCTTGTTCGGCCAACCAGGCTTGAACCGTCGGTAATTTGCTAATGTCAAAGGTTAAGCTGACTAGGGTTTGTGCTTGATCGGTGTTTTTAAGAGAGCCTTTATGGCCCAAGCCAAATTGTATTGCACCAATAAGTAAAGATTTACCAGCGCCGGTGTCTCCTGTGACCACAGTAAGACCTTTGTGCAGGTTAAGATGCGCTTGACGAATGGTGATAAAGTTTTTAATGTCGATATGAGTTAGCACAGTGAGGTTCCATAGGATTTGTGAATTAGTTTGCCAGCGGTTTGTTTTCCCATCCCAGTTTTAACCTGAGAGTCTCAAAGTAATCATAGCTCTCTGGGTGAATGAGCTGAATTTTCTTGCTTTCTTCGCGGATGATAATATGGGCATCTAGAGGCACAGTAAAACTTTCTTGGCCATCACAGCTAATGCAAGGTGGCTCAGGATTGTGGGGGGAAATATGAATGTCCAAACACGAATGACCATTGATAACAATGGGGCGGCTACTGAGTTTATGTGGTAACATAGGGACAATCACAACGACATTTTGCTCTGGGTAGATAATCGGACCGCCGCCGGATAGCGCGTAGGCAGTAGAGCCAGTAGGTGTTGCCACTACCAGGCCGTCAGCACGTTGATTACATAATGGTCTGTCGTCAATGGTAGTGTCAAATTCAATCATATTCACGGCCCTGCTTTTATGGAGTACCATGTCGTTAAGGGCTTTGGCTTGGAAAATGGATTTGTCCTGATGTTTGACTGAGACATTAAGAAGAAAACGATCTTCACTTTTGTATTTCCCCTGTAGAACAGATATCAAGGCATCAAGATTGTGAGGATGAATGTCAGCCAGAAATCCCACACTGCCACGATTCACGCCTATGATAGGTAATTGCTGATCTAACGCTGTTTGTGCCGCTTGCAGCAAGCTGCCGTCACCACCCACCACGCATATGATATCAGCATGTTGGTTTAAAGTATCTTTTGGCACGGCTTGGATTTCAGATAAATGCAGGCGTTCTGCCGTAGTAGTATCAACAACCAGATCAATATTGGCTTGCCTAAGCACATTAAGTGTTGCCTGAAAGGTCTCCGCCAAAAGCTCACGATTTTTACAGGCCATCAAAGCCACGCGGGTGAAAGTGGTATGTTTACTCATGATGTCTCCTGGCTAAAGGCCAAGGCTAACATATCATTTAGTGAAAGGGCACTACCAAAATTCGATTGGCGGTCTGTGGAAACTTCTTTGTTGCCAGTAATGCCCATAATATCTAGTCGGTTGTACTCACTGATTTGTTCAGAATCAAGGCCAGATTTTGTCATTTCGAGGATGCCCCAGGTTTTGTTTTGCTGTTAGGCCAACACTATCGTTAATTTTGACGGATAATAATAGTTAGCCATTTTTCTCCAATCTGCGTAAGACAGAAGATTGTACTATATTCATGCAATAATATTTCTTACTCTCAGCACAAGATTGTTTTAACGGCTTGAAAAATGACGCAGTCATCACCATATAAAGTTTTAGGATTAACAAGCCTGTGGAGACTTGATCATGGCGAAAAAAAAAGATAGTAAGCAATCAGCAGACAATCTAAAGGTGGATGCAGGTCAATTCAAGGCTGACGAGGCTAAAACTGATGCCTTTGCTGAGGCCAGTGCAATCAATCTTGATGGTGAAATGAGTGAGCTTCGGAAGCGTGTGCAGGATTTGGAAACTGAGGTACAAGACAAGCACAATCAAGTGCTCTACCACATGGCAGAGTGTCAAAATATTCGCGATCGTGCCGGACGTGATGTAGAAAATGCCCATCGTTATGGCACGGAAAATTTACTCAAGAAACTTTTGCCAGTACTGGATAGTCTAGAAAGGGGTATGGCGGAAAGTGAATCTAACGAACCTCGTGTCAAAGCCTTGTATGAAGGCATGGCTTTGACCCATAAGATGTTTCTTGGTGTTTTGGAAGGCTTTCATGTGGCACAGATTAATCCACTGGGTGAGGCTTTTAATGCCGAAAATCACGAAGCAATTTCCATGAAAGAAGATAAAACCGCCAAAGAAAAAACTGTTATTGAGGTAGTACAAAAAGGCTATATACTCAATGGGCGTTTGGTAAGACCAGCATTGGTCGTGGTGGCAAAATAACCGTTTTTTACTTGAATTTTGGGGTTGCTGACCCCATATAACACGCATGACTAATTTTTGGGAGAGACATTATGGCTAGTAAAGTAATTGGTATTGATTTAGGAACAACCAACTCTTGTGTGGCTGTGCTTGAGAGCGAAGGCAAAGTCCGGGTCATTGAGAATGCTGAAGGTGATCGTACAACCCCTTCAGTGGTTGCATATGTGGATGAAGGTGGCAAAATCAAAGCGGTTGTTGGCCAACAAGCCAAACGACAAGCTGTTACCAACCCCAAAAACACCCTTAGCGCCATCAAACGGTTAATTGGCCGTAAGTTTGACGAAGAAATGGTACAAAAAGATATCGACATGGTGCCATACGAAATTATCAGAGCTGACAACGGTGATGCCTGGGTAAAAGCCGCGGGTGAGAAATACGCACCACAACAAATTTCTGCTGAAATCCTGGCAAAAATGAAAGAAACCGCAGAAAAATACTTGGGTCATGAAGTCAAAGAAGCAGTCATCACCGTGCCTGCATACTTCAACGATTCTCAACGTCAAGCCACCAAAGACGCAGGTAAAATTGCTGGTCTTGAAGTCAAGCGTATCATTAATGAGCCTACTGCCGCTGCCTTGGCTTATGGTCTTGACAAGAAAAAAGGCGATCGCAAAATCGCTGTCTATGACTTGGGTGGTGGTACTTTTGACGTTTCCATTATCGAGATTGCTGATCTAGATGGTGAGCACCAATTTGAAGTATTGGCCACCAATGGTGATACATTCCTTGGCGGTGAAGATTTTGATAAGCGCTTGATTGACTATTTGGTTAGCGAGTTTAAGAAAGAGCAGAACGTTGATCTTTACAAAGATCCAATGGCTCTGCAACGATTACGTGATGCTGCTGAAAAAGCCAAGATTGAGCTGTCTTCTTCAACTCAGACAGATGTCAACTTACCTTACATCACAGCTGACAACTCTGGGCCTAAGCACATGAACTTGCGCTTGACCCGGGCCAAATTGGAGTCTTTGGTCGAAGATTTGATTGCAGGCACCATCAAGCCTTGTAAATTGGCTGTTGAAGATGCTGGTCTGAAGGTTTCTGATATCGATGAAATCATTCTCGTCGGTGGCCAGACCCGTATGCCTAAAGTGCAAGAGGCGGTGAAAAAATTCTTCGGCAAAGATGTGCGTCATGATGTCAATCCTGACGAAGCGGTGGCCGTGGGTGCTGCCATCCAAGCTGGCGTATTATCTGGTGACATCAAAGACGTATTGTTGCTTGATGTCATTCCTTTGTCTCTGGGGATTGAAACCCAAGGTGAAATCATGACTAAGCTGATCGAAAAGAACACCACGATCCCCACTAAAACATCGCAGGTGTTTTCTACAGCAGCTGACAACCAAACTGCGGTGACGGTACACGTACTCCAGGGCGAGCGACACCGCTCTTCTGACAACAAATCGTTGGGACGCTTTGATTTGGCAGACATTCCGCCTGCCCCACGCGGCATGCCACAGATTGAGGTGGCTTTTGACATTGATGCTAATGGTATCTTAAGTGTGTCAGCAAAAGATAAGGCTACCAACAAGAAGCAATCCATTGTGATTAAAGCTTCCAGTGGCTTGTCTGACGAAGAGGTTGTGCAAATGATCAAAGATGCTGAAGCCAACCGTGACGCCGACAAGCAATTCCAAGAATTAGCGGAAGCGAAAAATCAAGCTGACAGCATGATTCATGCTACCAAGAAATCACTTAAAGAATTGGGTGACGATGTGGAAGCCGGTGAAAAATCTGCCATTGAAGATGCCGTGAAAGCCTTAGAAGTAGCGCTGAAGAGCAATGACAAAGAAGACATTGAAGCCAAGACCAAAGCCTTGACTGATGTGTCTGGCAAGATGGCTGAGCGTATCTACGCTAAGAAGGGCGCAGAAGGTCAGGGTGATGCCGGTGGCAAAGGTGGTGCTGAAGGGCAAAGTGAAAACGTTGTCGATGCTGAATTTGAAGAAGTGAAAGACGAAAATAAATAGGTCTTGGTTTGAACTTAAAAGCTCTAGTCGCAGGCGGATTCTTCCGCCTGCGGTGTTTGAGATGAGGGACAGTGAGTCATCATGACAGGAAAAAGAGATTACTACGATGTGCTTGGCGTGGACAAAAGCGCCAATGAAAACACCATCAAAAAAGCTTATCGAAAAATGGCGATGAAATATCATCCCGATCGCAATCCTGGCGATAAGGAAGCTGAAGCCAACTTCAAAGAGGTGGGTGAGGCTTACGCAGTTTTATCCAATGCAGAAAAAACGGCAATCGCTATGATCACATTACGTGGTGTGTGGCTGCTGATCCTTCTGCGGGGGTATCCCGTGCGCACATGGCTTTGATTTCAATGATCTGGCGACATGTTTGGCGTAAAGGTTGGTGCGATTTCTTTGGCCGGGGAGGCGGCGCAATCCCAGCAAGGTAGAGATTTAGGGGCTATGCCTTAGATTTGAATCTGAGCAGGTCATGCATGGTAGTACGGTACAACTCCGCGTGCCTACCTATGTACACTGCGATTCTTGTGGAGGTACTGGTGCGAAAAGGCAGCCAGCCAGCATTGTGACACCTGTCAGGATCTGGCCATACATATACAATAAGGATTTTTGCTGTACAACAAACTTGTCTAGTTTATGTGGCCAGGGCAAGGTAATCAAAGATCCTGTGGTTCTTGCCATGGGGAGGGTCGTGTTCAAGAAAAATAAACCCTATCAGTAAAATTCCTACAGAGTAGAAAACTGGGTGATGTGGGGAAAGAGGGGTAGACTGCTTAGCTGGTGAGGGTGAGGCTGGAGGATGGGGGCACGGTCGGGGATCTCTTGTTGAGCCTACAGTCAGGCCTCATGCATTATTCGTCGTGATGGCAATGGATCTTTGGCTGAAGTACTGCAGACTTCACCCGGCAGCTTTAGGTGGTACCATCGAAGTAACGCTTACAATGGATGGCAAGGAATGAAAAAATCCCCGCAGAAACCCAGAGTGGACAGTCATTCTCTGTTTGCGCAGTAAGGGCCTGCCAGCACGGGGGCGGTGGTCGTCCTGGTGATTTGCTTTGCCGGATGATGATTGAGACCTCTGTAGGACTGAATCGCCAGCAAAATCTCTTTTAGAAGAGCTGCAAAAAAGCTTGCAAGATGTAAAAAATGCGCCCAAGTCAGTGCGTTGTCAACTAAGTGAAAAATTCTTCGAGACATCATAAGTCATTGCGAAAGATGCTTCTTGAATTCTGATATCTGACTAAAAATTACTTTTTTGCATAAAAACTTTATTGCCTAAACTTTTAGCCACAATGCCCAGTTGACAACCCAGTGCTGCAAACCATCGGTAGAGGGCAAATTAAGTTTTGTCCTCTATAAATCGAGCTATAGTTCAATGGCACATATCCGTGGATAATGATGCTGAATACGAAGGTCGCATGGTGGGGACAGGAGTTTAGCTTAGAAGAAGACTAGTTACTCTAAGGATGACCAGCATGAGGGGTAAAACATCCCAGCTGAATATTGCTAAGCCAGAAACCTGCGGTTGCCTATCATCCTGGGGTACAGGAGTGGCTGTGGGAAGAATCTACACGATCTCTCGTGGTCGGTATCTAAGGAGCGGGATGATAACGGTGTGATCCCTGAAGGCAAAAAAGTGCTCCATCCTAGCGTACCTCACTATAGCTGCGCAGAGCCCCTGTTTATATTGATGCCATAGCGGTAGAACGCAGGCTGAGACATTACTGTTATGAATATGCTTTGAATCACGGTGAGGAAAGAGTTGGTGCTATTCTCGCCGTGAGCGAGCAGCTATGGTTCAGGAATTGCGGCATTCGGGCCGTATTCTATTGAAAAGAATGAGTTAAATATCTTCAAGTATGAGGTATACGGAACCTGTACTGAGAGAGCAAGATGAACAGGATCGCCAAACAGATACCATAAGAAAATTGCACGAATCCTACAAGTACCAAACGGTATTCGAAAAACTAATCGATGAACAAGGAAGGGGTGATAATGCCGATTTTTCTCGTTTGACAGAGTCTGCCCGTCGATTACTTCACCTCAATAAAGACGATTACGTAGGATTTTGTCATAGTTTCAATAGGCTAGATGCTGTTGTCGAAGGGGCCAAGCTGCCTTTGCCAAGCAAAGCATATTATACGCTGCGCTTGTTTACAGCACCATTTGCCGTAATTGGGCGTGTATGTATTCGCTGCAAAAATCGCAAGGACAATGCCAGTCAGAAGGCATTTGAACGAAGAACTACCATTGCCAATGGTGAGAGCGTTAAGCCAAGGTCAACCATGCAGCAAATAGGAAGTGGTTTAGCATGGTTTAGAGATTCTTTTCCAAACTTTTTCATGGGATGGTTTGGGTTGACTTATTTTTTTGTTGGTATGGCTCAAGTTAATGCTCGTGCCAGAAGAAAGATTAAGACTAGGGATATTAATAAAGTTCTGCGCAAGGAGTGTTTTCATAAAATAAGGCACGCCTATTTGAGAAATGAAAGTTATGGTGACCTAAATAAATATGCTAAAAATATTGATACCTTTCAATCCTTACCATGGGTTTACAACCGTTGGTGTGCCTGGATTCTGAAATGTCTATCAGGTGATTACAACCGTTCATTTGGAGATAAAGATCAAGCAGTAAAGGAATATTTAAGGCAAGGTCAGATGTCGGATGGCCTGACATTCGCTGATAAAATGGACGTTCGTGATGCCTACTTTCGAGGTGAGAACGCTATTCCAAATTATTGGCACTACACATGGCAGGCAACCAAAAAAAATCTTGCTTGGATAGGGAAGTGGACCTTTGTTATCCAGTCATCAACCTACGATAAAGTTCGCGAGCGCTATAAACTGATGCGAACGAATCGTATTGATTACCTGGAAAAACGCAAGACACTGAATTCGCTAGACCTAGGTGTGCGTGGTCTGGTCAAATTAAGACCTTCTCGCTGGGTGAATATTTGGGGCTTAGAAACCTTAGTAGGACTAACCAGAATTATCTTATACCCTGTTTTATGGTTGTTTGGTGTTTGGATGGATGGCAACCCTATCACTCTGGCCAGGCGTGCTTATGATGTGTGGAAAAATGATGTTGATCGCATGATCTTAACCATTAATGCCAGAGCATGTGAGCAAAGACATGGCCTGGCACAGTTCAATGCCATGGTGGATGACTTGTTGTCTGGTGAATTAAACTTTGACGTGCCGCAAGGGCTGCGCCGAGTTGAAGACGATAGCGCTAATGAAGTGCGTCGTTTGTCAAAAGATGGGGTTGATCGTTTCCTTGCAACACTGAGAAGCCGTTATGGCCACACGGTTGAAAATGCCAAGCCAGATAATGAACGCAGGCAAGCATATGCAAATATTTTTTATTCTTTGGCGCTAACAGCACCAGATATTTTACTGAGAGATAACCCATTGGTGGCTATACCAGAGTGGATACTGGATAAACTTGCTGGCGAAAACAGTGGGTTAGATGGCTTTGATGCAAATGTTGCTGCGTTCTCGCGACGGATGGTCATGCATCCCAAGAGTATGATTAAGGAAATCGTTGGCTTGTTGCAGAATGACCTAAATTCATCCCAGACCGATGTATCCTCTGATGGAGAGCCAGAGTCTAGGCCAAAATCTCGTTTGGCAAGATGGAAAACAAGTGCCTGGAAGGCCACCCAAAAAATAGGTAGTTTTTTGGGGCGGCACATACTAGGTATGCATTTTAAAAAGAGCGTTAACGATAAGCAGATTCTTTACAGCCATCGAGAGTTTCTGGATATTGTCTATGACAAAAGTATGTATGCTTTAGCAAGTCGCATCGAGTTGTTAAGAAGCTTAGAGGTTCGGCTAGAGACCAAAGGGATTTCAGGCGGCCAAGTTATTATACATGGACGGCGGTTTTCGCAAAATGCTATCAAACAATGTCTTGGGGATACGCAAGCGTTTATCGAAAAATACCATGCTGGAAAAGAAAACGCAGTTAATACTACTGCGGTTGAAAATCTTATTAGCACAAAAGCAGATGATCTTGGGGTGGCTCTTGGTGAAGCTATGGATTACAGCGCTAAGCTAGGGAGGACGGCCATTGATGTCACCTTCAAATTTGAACAAAAGCATTACAGTAATGTGAATACAGTGCATACTTACACAACGACCATTGCTCATAGGGACGCGCCTTGTTTTATCGTATACAACAAGGATCTAAGCGTTTTAACTGGCCTCGAGAACCCTAGTGATCTAAACGGCCTGGTAAGTGACTCTTTCCTCTCTGAGCAGCAGCCTTACCACTTGAGCAGTGCAGAAGATTTATGGAAAGAACAAGAACCACAAGTTATGCAGCTACACCGTGCTTTGTCGAAGCAACTTGCTATAGCGGTTGATTGGCCAGAGTCTGGGGATACCATTAACGTTCAGGTATTGATTGATTTCTGCAGGGATATTCAGCAGCGCTTGGTGTTGACATATGAAGAAAGCCAAGCCAATCAAGCACGGTTTTCTCTAGATGGTAAAGGGTATGGCATACAAGAACTCCTAAAACCTGGATTCATTGCGAGCAAGGCTGAATTAAAATCTGCCATCAGTAAGCTCTTGCTCAGTGCTAGGGACAAAGGGCAGCGTGTGCTGGACTTAGTATTACATATTGATGGATCTGATCGACACGTTTGTGTGGAGAGCAGGGTACTAACCACGCCTTGGGATCATGAGATAAAACTGCATGAAGCTTTTGCTATGCTCGATGAGAATGCAAAAAATGAGTATCTTCAGGCCCCAGATATTGCTAATTTGCTCCAAGGTCAGGGTTTCTCTGCCAGAACCAACACAACAGGTGGAGGTCAGGCAGTCACAGGTGTATTGGTAGGACAATTGAAGCAAGCCGATAATAGGGAAATAATCCACAACTACAATGCACTGATGGCAATGACAAAAGGGCTGTCACAGCCAACAGGGGATGATGAGGCGCGTGAAGCTTTGGTACTTTTTGGTGTGAAGTCAGGTAGCGCTCAAGACTTTGATGCACTAACACGATGTTTTATTCGCTTGTACGCTGGCATGCGTGAACGTAATATGTCTTCCATTGAGTTTCAGTTTGATATCGCACCTAAGATGAACCAAGTCATCGCGCGTTTATTGAATTCAAGAAAGATAAATGGCAATGAAATCATAGTGCTGAGAGAACTACAGCGGCGAATCAATCTTGAAGATACGACGACAGTCAGGTTAACATTTATTGAGCAAATGGCTAACTTGTTACACATTAACCTTTTTCAACGGCAGGTATCTGTCATACCCGTTGATGACCCTCTTGAGATAGCTAAAAGAGTTGTACAGTCAGTCCTTAGTGCGAACATCATGCTCAGATGGACCAATCTCGACAAGCCTGACGCGCTCAGCACTGCAGCTGCAGTCATGGCTAAGCCTGCATTTGATATTGATCAGGGTATGTGCTTGCTAAAACCTCAGGAAGATGGTTTCGGTATTGCTCGTAAGGACTTACATGACAAGATCAAGCAAATCACCTATGTCAAACCTCAGCAGCCGACAGATGATCTGTTTGGCGCTATTGATCAAGTTCAAGCTTTGTTTAATCTTGAGGATGAAACGAACGAAGACGCTCTATTTGATGGGCGATTCACAGCCATATTAAAAGCTTATCGTTCATTCATATGTCATGGTGGTGGAGGAACAAATGAAACCATCAATGCGGTCATAAAAGCCTTGCAAGTACTCAGAGACGATACACCCGCACAACTGATGCAATTGTTAAACCAAGTCTGTATGTCCCAAAATTTTGTCAATACTCTCGCCTTAGTGATAAAGCAGCTACAGAATCAAGCAAAGCCTTTGAATGGGCCTTTCATAGCTTTCTGGAAAATGATGCAAGACTTGCTCCCAGACTTAAATAGTGAGCTTGCTTTTGACTCTGCCACAAGTTTGGCATTCAGCCAGGACAAAACTTTGACACTAAGAGGAGTGGTGCATGACCCAGCCTATGGTGAAAGAGCCATTATTGCAATAGGCAATGGTTTTAGGCGTACCCATAAACATTTGTTGAAAGGCCAACCTAGCTTTACCATTGTGGTACCTCCTGCCGCAACACAAGTTATTCGGGCAGTGGTTAGACCAAATGTTGGGCAAGAGACAATTTCACCCAAGGATGCATTTGCCAAAGCGCTGGCATTGCTCCCTTATGATTTCAGACAATTAGCTGCTCAAGTGAAGGGTAAGGGTGTAGCATTCAATGGCCCCAATCATCCTTTGGTGTCCTATGATAATACTAATTTGAACAATGATCATAAGGTATTTTATTTCAAATTTTCTGGATTGGCCGATCCAAGCCATTGGTCTGGAGAAGGTGTTACATTCACTTTTCCTAAGCCCATTCACAAACAAGTTCCAAGAGTCACAAACTGGGATGTTCATCAATTAATCAGGCTAACTAGCACTAATACCACAGTCACTATGACGTTTGCTGATGGCGGTGAAGAGCAATGCAGTAATGATGTCAATTTCGAATTGCAAGCCAGAAGCACAGATCTAAACCCCTATCTAGAAATAACCATGTCTTATCCAAACATATATGCTGCTCAAACTGCATGGCGGGGCCAGCCAGTAGTTAACTATTTATCTAGGTTACTTGCATCACAAGACCTTGGCCGATCTTGCATGAGAGATTTTCATGTTGCGGAATTGTTTGCTGGGAAAACACTCAAGATGCAACAGCTCCTCAGTGATTTACTTGATATTCTCGACAAAGTTGATGTCATTGACAATGATTTTTCCGCAAGAATTTTTGCCACAATTGCCAAGATATTGCCTATGGTTCCCGAAAAATCTCGGGCACTTTTCTATGCCCGTGCCATCGCCAATGTCATGAGAATGAATCAAGTGTGGTTAGAAAAAGGACATGGTGCCTTGCCGCTTGAGTTAGCCAGTCATGCTGGACTGCTCACACTACCTACGGGCGTGTCAACGTCTAAAGAAACTGGGTATAAAATTCGAGTAGCAGAGTTACTAGCAAGATCTACAGGTAACAGGTTTGATGTTAACTATGATCTCCGCAACGTTAGTACCTATTTGGTCGCACCTCGACATATGGATGCCAATGAACAATACTTGGATTTTGTCACTATTGCAGCGCGCCTATTGGACATGTTGTCCAAAGCTGTCCCTGGTGATGAAATGGGCTATGATTTGCATACGCCAAACATCATCTGTGACAATGTTTTGGAGAAAGCCTTAAGTAACTTAACACAGATGCCTGTAAGCGCAGGTGTGGGAGTAGGTGATCGTACTATCAACATCCCTGGTCAAATACTGAGGCACGTGTTATTTCTTAGTGGTGTTATAAGAAAACTTGGCTTGTCGGACTCTGAGGATGATTTTCCAACAGTGCTTAGGAAGATCGAAGACATGGTTGGCATACTTTGGCAGGCTATTCCGGCAAGGAAAGCTGAATTTTTCCCCGTGGCGACATTTATGGTGACTTTAGGTCATGGTCAACAGTTGGCTTTCATGAAGAAAGCAATACAGAAAGTAGCTGATCACCAATCGCCCTTAGATAAGTGGGCTGTTAAATTTTTTGATAACAAGGTTGAGAGCGAGTTAGCCAACAGATACGCCTTACCCAAAGATGCCTCAGTCATACAAATTCAAGGTTTGCTAAGGTTATTACCTGGAGGTGATGGTTTTGATGGTGCTGATAAGGCAAGGCTAGACTTTGCTCTGAGAATATCAGTATTACGCTACGCGTTTGGGCTTGGTCTAACCCATGTACTGAATACTTTCATACACGAATGCGCTGATATCACCTCTGAAGAAGCCATTAAAAATGGAAACTTAGAGGTAACGACTGAAGCATTAAAAGTACGCGTCAAGCAGCTTGTCAGTCCATACAAGCTTAGTGTTGATGCACCTTTCTGTGGCATGGTGGTTGCTGACAGCACTAATTTTGCACACATGTTACAGCCATATGTGAAGAAGGCTGAGTCCGCATTAGCACTTTCTGATAGCTGCTCCCCCACTGAGCTGAGTGAGCCTTATGCTTACTATGAAACTGTGGTTATGATTGCTGCTCATCTTGGATTAACAGCCAGAGCGAAAGCATTAATTCTCAAGTTTATTAATCATGTGCTGAGCAACCTGCACTACGTTGGACACGCTAATCTGACAGAGAGTCAACACCCAGTAAGGATTGTGCTGAGACGGTGGGCAGAAAATAGTATACTGCGGCCTATCATTGCAGTCATTTCACAGAATGAGGCCAATGATGCTATAAGCTTTGTGCTGAGAGGAATTCAAGATGCTGTAAGCAGGAAAGCAGCAACCCTAAACATTGCTCAGGCCATAAGCATAGATGGATTTGGCAAAAACACGAATCAACTTATGACGATCATTTTTGTAGGCGAGCTTCTAGCAGCTTCGCGTACAAGCCCAAGTGATTACCTAAACCCTGCTGCTAGATATGGCGCAAAAATTGTGACCACTGCCATGCGCTATTTGCTATCGCATGCAGGTAATTCTGACTACATCAAGTTCATCGAGGACTTAGGCTGTGGGGAGCTACGCAGAAATCCACATTGTCACTGGGTTTGGGGCATAGTCGCAAAACAGTACTTGTTTGAACTCAAACAATTAAAGCAACAGGCTGATGATGGCGCAGATGCTAGCCAGCTTATGGAAGCCCTGAAACCCTTTGATATACTCTTTACGACATTGTACGAAGTGATGGGAGCCCAGTCGCAAGCAGATGTTGCTGAGTTAGGTACATTGCTGATGCTTACCCTGATGGGGAGTGCACTGTCGCCTAAGTTTCCTCATGAAGCAGCCATGATTGACTTTAGGGAAGGTATCACTGCTAATGATCCAGGTGAACTTAGTGCATTAGATGAGGAAGGCAGACTTGGAAAAGTGATTGCCTCACTCTCGTTAGATAATCATGGATGTCATTATCATGCCTGGGTTAGTGCTGCAATCAGTTTCCATCGAGCCACAGGCCATGCTAGAGGTGATAAGGCTACGCCACTGGATATGTATGTCAAACCTATGCTGGCTAATCTTGTAAGATGTTATGAAAAATTTGGTAGTCCTATTAACCAGATGTTGAGCGCAGATTTAGATAAGTTATTTAAGACCCAAATCGATTGATTTACACCGTGTACCTGCTGTGCTTATCCAGCTGATTGGACTTATAAATCCAACGAGACCATGAAGTTCAAAGGGATGCACAATGTGGTCGCTGGATTCCTTTACTGTATGGTCTACGTTTCTTCAGCCATATTGTTGAGGATGCTAGGCGAATTTTCAGGCAATATGCTGGTTATCGCATAGATCAATGCCAAGCTTTTGAATTATTGAGCCCGACTATTGACGATAGGCTGGTGCTGAATTTAATACAGCGACCAGCATACAATGGCATACAACTGAGTTAACCGACCAAAACATTCGATAAGCTGCCGAAAATGCCCAGGGCGTTGTAGCTGAAACTCTAATCGAACACCTTGGAAATCATCCTGATAAAATGCCTTTGTTAAGCGTACTGCCATGGGCAAGGGTTTTTGCTAGCTTGCAGCGAAGTATTAATCGAGATGATACTGGTTTAAGTGTTGGGAGAGAGTCTCATCTATTTGGTGGCACCACCTTGGCTCGGTTAGCACCATTTAATGAAGAGTTTTTCGGAAGAATTACATTGATGCTAGAGCAATGGTCTGGATCGCTTGTCAGTTTAGGAGTAGGTGCGTTTCTTGATGGAAAGACTTTGCCAGAGCACGTTTCATCGAAAGAGTTGCTAGATAAGGTAGCAAGAGGCAAAGACCAAGAGCATCTCAGAGCCATTGAACAGAAAATCGGACTGAACCGATCAAAAATACAAAAGGGTAGTTCAATTTCACCCACTCGGTCCATGTCGAGTAGCGCTGTGAAATCGCAAACAGATGATTTGCTAAGAAGCATCTATGTTACCCAGCTACGTCAGCATATTCAGGCATTCCAGCTACGAAGACTAACCGATCTTTTTGCAAGAAAGGCAGTGGTAGATACTAGAAAATTCATGGATCATGATGGGTTTATAAACGCGATTTCAGCAGTGATGACAAAGCTTCTCAATGCTATGAATACACATAGTTTGGAACCCTATTTTGTTGGTTTAGCAGAGTCATTAAACAACAGCGCAAGCTGTTCAGATAGTTTCACGCAGTATAAGACACTCCTACAAGATGCTCTTGGCACAAACCCAAATAATCCGCAGTCTATTGATGAGAAGCAAGCCTATATCAATGTTTGTCAACTGGTGCAGTACGGAAAGAGTAGCAAAACAGGCATAAAAAACCTGAAAAAGTTATTGGAAAAAGTAATTAGTGGTAAGCAAGCAAAGAAAGCATCAACTGACACTGTTACTAGAATGAGTCCTCAGGCAGCGTTGTTTGAATTGCGTAATGCATTGGTGGGTAAACCGGAAAAGGGTCATGTCGCACCGCTAAATAAGAAACATGTCTCTCTTGCACCACGCTTTGAAGCTTGTTTTGTAGGGAATGCTAGAAAAAAAGACAGTTTTGTGCTCAATGCAGAAGACACCTTACCAATGGCATTGCGGTGCTTAATAACGGATGTTTTTGAGAACTATCTTAGAGGCTTGCTACCTAAAGAGTTTCAAGTGTTCAAGAAAAGAGTAGAACTCTCAGAAGAACAAGTTTGTCACTTAAAGAGAAGGATTCGCGAAGGTGAGGATACTAGAGCCCAGCATTTGATGAAATCTATGCACCCAGTGGTTTCACGTTACCAAGCCAAAGGATGTACAAACACGCAAACCAATTTTGTCAAACTCATGTCTGCTCTTTATGAAACGCATGAGAAATATAAAAAGGTATTCAATGCCGATGGCACACAAGCAATTAGCGATATGAAACACCATGATTTTAAAGCCTTTGTAGCGTTGAAACATGAGCTAGAAAATCTATATGATTATTTTGCATCATCAGATTGGAAGGATGTTTTTCGGGTGAATAGACTTCTGCCTTCTGGGGGTGACCTGAGACCAGGCTTTGAAACCCTGTTACACCAATTGGCTAAAACCATGGATCATGTGATCCCCGTACCAAAATCAATGCGCTGGGGCGAATGGGCTGATGAGGCTGAGCACATGATGGTTGAAGAGCTTGGTGGTCTGAGAGGCGATATTGCCTTAGATGATAGCGACCAAACCAGTCATCATGTAGGTACTGATCAAGCTGGTTATGCAAGTGGTGGCGCGTGCTTCACAGCGCTTGGAAGACATGGTGCTAGCCGATACCAAAACGACCAGCATGCCGCCATTCATGATGACCTTGAAGGTCTCGTAGGTGGTTATGGGCGAGGCACGGGTGCTGGATCGCCAGCTGGCCTTGGTGGTGTGTCAACTTAATCATATACTTGAATACGATAGTAAACTAACGTATTGTTAGAGGATGAAACGTATTCATCCATTGGACGAGGTACTTGCTAACCAAATCGCTGCTGGCGAAGTGGTTGAGCGGCCAGCCTCTATCATCAAAGAACTGCTGGAAAATGCCATTGATGCTGGCGCCACGCAGGTAGATGTGCTGATAGAAAAAGGTGGCACACAGCTGATTCAAGTGCGCGATAATGGCAGTGGTATTCACAAAGACGACTTGGTACTTGCCGTTACTCGCCATGCTACCAGTAAAATCGCAAGCCAAGAAGACCTTTTTGCCGTACAAACTTTGGGTTTTCGTGGCGAAGCACTTGCTAGTATCGCCTCAGTATCACGATTTAAATTAACCTCTAAAAATGCCGAAGCAGATTGTGGACACATGGTTGCGATAGAAGGTAATTTAAGTCATATCGAAACCAAACCTGCGGCCCATCAACAGGGCACGACTGTTTCTGTGGGTGACCTGTTTTACAATACCCCTGCGCGCAAGAAATTTCTCCGAGTTGATCGTACCGAATTTAACCATATCGATGAAATCTTCAAGCGCATTGCTCTCAGTCATTTTGATGTTGGCTTTACCTTCAAACACAACCAGAAAATGGTGCATCAACTGAAGCAAATCGCGAGTGAAGCCGACAAACTCTCACGCCTGGCTTTGGTCTGCGGACAACCTTTTGCCGACCAATGCCTGAGCGTGGACAACAGCATAGGTGCCTTGCGATTGCAGGGATGGATTTCTCATCCGACTTTTTCCCGTAGTCAAGCTGACTGCCAATACTTTTATCTTAATGGCCGTATGGTGCGCGATAAGGTCATCAGTCATGCCATCAAGCAAGCTTACCGCGACGTCTTACATCATGGGCGCCATCCTGCCTACGTGATGTTTCTCAACATGCCGCACGAAGGCGTAGATGTCAACGTTCACCCAAGCAAACAGGAAGTACGCTTCCGAGATTCACAAATGCTGCATGGCTTTTTGACAAGATCACTCACCGATGTACTCAAAGGTACACGTGCTGGGGTTACTGCCACTTCCGAGCAAGGTTTTGACTCTGGCCCAGACCCAGCCTCAACTCAACCTCTGGGCTAAATAAGACAGGGGCCTGGGCCGTCACCATCTGGTTTATCATCTGACGTCACAGCAAGGCGTACAAATCTTCCCGTGTCCTGCAAGCAAGCCTAATGGCTTTTGCAGAAAAACAGGCATCGACGGATGTGCTGCAGCAGCCCAGTACTGTAACTCACGGAACTTTACAAGCTGGTTCGGCAGTTGCATCGGCCCATGAAGCATCGAGGCCTGACATACAGTCTGAAGTAGCACGACAGGAAACGTCTGAGCAGCACTCCTCAGGCCAAACGCAACAAGATTTTCAAAACAGCCCATCGAGCAGACATACTTATTCGAATCACCAACCCCCATTGTCAGCCCATATCAGTGATCAGCCAAGCAGGCCAGTATCTGAGGTACCAAAAACCCCTCCACTAGGCTATGCTATTTCTCAATGTTTGGGGATTTATATTTTGGCGGAAAACGACCAGGGCTTGGTGCTGGTAGATATGCACGCAGCCCACGAGCGCATCACATACGAAAAAATGAAACAAGCTTATAAAGGCCATGGGTTAAAAGCCCAGCCACTGTTAGTTCCCATCACTGTCAAAGTCAGTCAACGTGAAGTGGCGACTGTCACACCACATTTGCCCTTGTTGGAACAGTCTGGCATGGAGCTAGCGGTACTTGGAGAGGACACTTTGGTTGTACGACAATTACCTGCATTGTTGGTTTGTGCCGATGTTCCTGGATTGGTACAAGACATTGTTGCTGATTTGGCAACCTTCGAAAATAGCACGCGCATTGAAGACCATCTGGATCAATTACTCTCCACCATGAGCTGCCACCAGGCCGTGCGTGCCAACGATAGATTGTCTTTGACTGAGATGAATCAATTACTCCGAGATATGGAAGCTACGGATTGTAGCGCCCAGTGTAACCACGGGCGTCCAACTTGGAAACAATGGAAACTAAAAGAGCTGGACGCATTATTTATGCGTGGTAAGTAAACATGGCCAAGGTATTTTGTTTGATGGGTCCCACTGCCATCGGCAAAACAAGGCTCTCTATCGCGCTTTCTCAATCTTTTGACTTTGAAATCATTAATGTTGATTCAGCGATGATTTATCGTGGCATGGACATTGGTACTGCCAAACCAACTTTGGCAGAGCGCCAAGGCGTGCCACATCATTTGGTGGACATCAAAGATCCACACCAAACTTATTCTGCGGGAGAATTTTGTGAAGATGCACAAGGATTGATCAGAGATATCGAAAGTCGTGGCAAGCACCCTCTGATGGTAGGTGGTACCATGATGTATTTTCATGCCCTACAACAAGGTATGGCAGATTTGCCTGAGTCTGATCCAAGCATTCGTGATAGATTATGGCAAGAAGGAGAAAATCAAGGCTGGTCTGCATTACACGCGCGTTTACGGGCATGTGATCCTGACGCTGCAGATGCCATTCATCCTAATGACAGGCAGCGTATTCAGCGGGCATTGGAAGTTTTTGAGATTGCCGGCGTACCATTGTCGCGGTTGCAAAAAAAAGTTCAGCCTTCCGAGCACGATTTCGTCAACATGGCCCTGTTTCCTAAAGACCGAGCAGTTTTGCATGCACAAATTGCCGAACGGGTCGATATCATGTTAGTGCAGGGATTTCCTGAGGAGGTCGAACATATTTCTGCTTTTCCAGATGTTACCCCGGCCGTACCAGCCATGCGATCAGTAGGCTACAGTGGCTAAAACCATCTCAATGGCGAATGCAGTGCGAAGAAGCGCGACAAGCCACGGTTGTGGGCGATAAGACAGTTGGCGAAGCGCCAGAAGCTGTCTTGGCTGGGTGAGGGTGGCCAGGTTTACATAAACTCGTATGAGATGCCAACCTTTTGACCATGCCAGTGCAGTGATTTGTTCAGGGTAATTGGGCTAA
Organism: Gammaproteobacteria bacterium; assembly: GCA_018402195.1. Taxonomy (GTDB): domain Bacteria; phylum Pseudomonadota; class Gammaproteobacteria; order M30B25; family M30B25; genus M30B25. Next base: position 23,991 of record JAGYIW010000003.1, on the reverse strand, counting down.
AGTCTAGCAGCAATTCTCGGTGAATTATAAGCAGTTGATTTTTTCATTTCTGCAGGTGCAAGTAAAATAAAATTCGTAGTTTATATTCTCTAGCAGAGTGTTGATAGATTGTTTATGAAACAACAAGGAGCATTCGGAACAGTTGGGTCACTGATGTAGATGAGGCTAGTGACAATATTAAAATACTGGTTTGTGCTGGCCGTTGTGGCTGGAAAAGTTAAATGAACTTTTAAATGTGATGTGAAGAAGCAGGGATATTATATGCAATGAAACTATGGCCCTGGTCAAAAACTTGGCATTGAATCTCGAACAATCAGTCAATCGTCAACGATAAAGGTAAAAATGGCAAGATGAATTTCAACTTTGGATCAATAAATTGGGCCTATATTGCACAGAACATTTGGGCAAGTAGCTTCACTGAGAATTGCTGAAAGTCTAGCCATCAGCTTTACTGATCAGAGACTATGACTTACACTCTTTATTCGTCAATGCCTTTACCAAGTACTTAGCTAGCCCCATCATGTTTTTGATAGAAATAATCTAATATTCAATAAGATAAAATTTTATCATATTTTTTAGATGATATTTCTTTTGTTGTATCATGAAAAAAAATAAAATTATAATATATTGTAAGTTAATGTTTTTTCTTCTTGGTTGTTAACATATTTATGTTAGAATGTATAAACTTACAACAAGCCCCATAATAACATAAAAAGGAGACACCGATGTCAGAGGAAAGACAATTACAGCAGCCATTTTTAGACACGTTGTGTCGGGAAGAAGTACCGGTGGCCATTTATTTGGTCAACGGCATTAAGCTTCAAGGATCTATAGAAGCTTTTGATAAAAAAGTCATTTTGCTAAAAAGTAATGCTAGCCAAATGATATACAAGCATGCGGTATCTACCATAGTGCCCATGCGTAAAATAGTGTTACAAGGTACGCATGAAAGCGACAGCGACGATTCAGTTCAGTTTAGTCAATCAAAAAAATCAGACGCTGCATAATGCTGATCAAACTGAGCGTGTGATACTTGCATCCTATGCCATCACAGGCGACACAACAGAGGAAGATCTCCAGGAGTTTGTGTCACTTGTTGCTGCCACAGGGGCAGAAGTCATTGAAACCTTAACTGGCACATGCCAGGTTGTGGTTGCCAAAACCTTTATTGGTCAGGGAAAACTAGAAGCCATTGCCGAAGCCGTACGTGTCCATGATGTGTCTTTGGTTCTGTTTAATCACCACCTTTCTGCCTCCCAAGAGCGTAATATCGAGCGTGCCATAGGCTGTCGAGTACTAGATAGGACCGGTTTGATCTTGGATATTTTTTCTCGCCGGGCGCAAACCTTTGAAGGTAAACTTCAAGTAGAATTGGCGCAATTAAATTACATTACTACCAAGTTGGTGCGCGGTTGGACTCATTTGGAGAGACAGAAAGGTGGTATTGGTTTAAGAGGGCCGGGGGAAACTCAGTTGGAAACCGATAGACGACTGATACGCGGCCGTATAAAGGCACTGAAAAAGCGTCTTGCCAAGGTAGCCATGCAACGCCAGCAAAGCCAAGCTTCGCGTAGGCGTTCACAATGTTTATCAGTAGCCTTGGTGGGCTATACCAATGCTGGGAAATCCACACTTTTTAATGCCTTGACCACTGCTGATGTATTTGCCGCTGATCAATTGTTTGCCACCTTGGATCCCACAGTTAGACAACTCAGTGTCACTGGCATATCATCTTGTGTGTTATCTGATACTGTTGGATTTATTAGACGGTTACCACATGATTTGGTAGCAGCCTTTCGGGCGACGCTAACTGAAGTAACTGAAGCAGATTTGTTGTTGCACGTAGTGGACGCCAGCCATCCAGAAGAAGACACTTTAATTGAGGCAGTCAACACGGTATTAGAGGCCATTGGTGCTGAGCATATACCACAATTGATTGTGTACAACAAAATAGATTGCCTCAAGGCCAAGCAGCCACATGTCGATTATGATGAACAAGGCTTACCAGCCAGGGTATGGCTATCGGTAGTGAAAAACAGAGGATTAGATTTGTTGTCAGAAGCTATTGCTATCCGCTTAAAAGGCCCCATGATCAACGCAGAGCTGCATATCCCTATGCAGGCAGGAAAATTATTGGCGCAATTGCGTGCAATGCAGGTCATCACTGATTCACATCTTGATGAGGTAGGAGACTGGTGTGTTAACGTGCGTATGCCAAGGGACGCATATCATTCATTGATGCAACAACTAGATACGTAGCTGTTATCGATATCAATGCAAAGTAGAAAGTTCCCAGTTTGAGCAAAACAAAAAATTCTTCACGCACTCCATTTTAAGGCGGGGTTATCGAGGCATTATGCCAAAACTGGAAGTTGCTACTTTGCGCTAACAAGTAGGTGAAAAGGGATTGTCTTCAGTTATCATTTTATATTAGAATGAACCAAGATATTAGACTAAGACTTTTTTAGAGAGGGATGCTCATGGTATTGAATAAAGATGGTGAGGAAAAATCTGACCAGCCTTGGAAAAAGCAAGGAGCAAGCACTTTAGATGGGGGATCTTTGTTCTCAACCTTAAAAAAACATTTTGACAAAGCCTTAAATGGTGATAGCTCAGGTGGTGCATTTGGTCTTTGGGGCGTTATCGTGCTAACACTTTGGTTCTTGTCTGGGATTTTTATTGTCAGCCCCGCTGAGCAATCAGTCATTACCCGCTTTGGTAAATATGTGTCAACGTTAAACCCAGGCGTACACTGGTATGCGCGAGGCATTGAGAACGAACAGCGGGTTAATATTCTCCAAGTTTATCATTTCAATTACCGTGATTTGATGCTGACCAAAGATGAAAATATTGTCTCAGTAGAGCTTTCTGTACAGTATCGTACGGGGGACGCAAAAGCCTATTTATTCAATGTGCTTAGTCCTATACCCAGTTTGCAACAAGCTACTGCTAGTGCTTTGAGGCAAGTCATTGGTGATACCTCACTAGATGAAGTATTGACTACTGGCCGGGAAGCAGTCAGAAATCAAGTGCAAACTTCGCTAAAAGAACTCATGGCCATGTACAAAACTGGTATCATCATCTCTGATGTGGCACTGCAGCCAGCTAAGCCACCTGAAGAAGTAACATTGGCCTTTGATGATGCGATTAAGGCACGTGAAGATGAGCAGCGGTATATCAACCAGGCAAAGGCTTATGCCATGAAAGTTGAGCCTGTGGCTGAAGGTAGGGCTGCTCGGCTGATACGAACTGCTGATGCCTACAGGCAAAAAGTTGTGTTGGAAGCCACAGCGAAAACTGCAGATTTTTTGGCAGTATTACCAGAATATCAACGCTCACCGGAGGTGACCAAAGATCGCTTATATTTAGAAACCATGGAAGAAGTTTTGGCTAAGACAAGTAAAATATACGTCGATGTGAAAGGTGGTGGTAACAACATGTTGTACATTCCACTGGAAAAAATGCTAGCGCAGCAGCGCAAGAACATCGAAGTCACAGAAGGAGGGTTGTTGGCGGTTGAAAGTGACGGGTTACAGTCAGCGATGTCAAAAGCACCAATAGATATGTATACAACAAGGAAAGGGTATGACGGTCATGAAGCAAAATAAATCGTTCAATCCAGTAGGCCTTATTGTGGGTCTTGCAGTATTGTTTTTATCTGTGTTTGTTGTTGATCAAACACAACTGGCCATGCGCTTGCAATTGGGTAAAATCATTGAAAATGATAATGGTGAAGCGATTTTATATCGTCCTGGATTACACTTGAAATGGCCTTTTGTTAACCAAATCAAAAAGTTTGATATTAGGCTGCGTACTTTGGATGTGATGTCCTCACGCTTGCTGACTGAAAACCAAAAATATTTATTGGTGGATTACTACGCCAAGTGGCGCATCAAAGATTTGGCACAATTCTATAAGAGTACCGGCGGTAATGAAATTGTTACCACCAATCTCTTGCAACAAAAAATCAACGATAGTTTGCGTGCATCCTTTGGTCGACACACAGTTAAGGAAGTGATTTCTGATCAAAGAGAAAATATCATGACCAGCTTGCGTGAAGAGTCTAACAAAAACGCTAAAACGCTGGGTATCGAGGTTATTGATGTTAGGATTAAGAAAATTGACTTGCCAGAGCAAGTGAGTGCCTCAGTTTTTGAGCGTATGCGTACTCAGCGACAGCAAGTAGCAACCAAACACCGCTCTGATGGCAAGAAAGAAGCAGAAAAAATCATGGCTGATGCTGACGCCAATGTCACAGTAACATTGGCTACTGCTGAAGCCAAATCAGCAAAAATTCGTGCAGAAGGTGTGCAGCAAGCTGCAGCCATTTATGCCAATGCCTTTAACAAGAACCCTGGCTTCTACTCTCTATATCGAAGCTTGCTTGCCTACAAGCGAACTTTTAATAAAAAATCTGACATATTTGTCTTCAGTCCCGATAATGATTTCTTTACTTACATGGATAATCCATCCAAGACCCCTGAAGGTCTGGCTTACTGTAAAAAAGCTTTGACTGATAAAGGCTCAGTCTTTGTAAAGAAGTTCTTAGGCTTGTAAAAAAAGACGACTTCAGCTAAGCTAAGACCAGTTGTTGGGGGCATGTCTATGGACGATTATTGGGTTTATTTTTTTTCTTCTATTGCGCTCTTGTTCGTGTTTGAGGGTATGTTGCCCTTTCTTTCACCCCAACAGTGGCGAAAAATGATGATGCAGTTGGCTCAGCAGTCAAATCAAACACTGCGTGTTTTTGGTGCAGTTAGCATGGGGCTGGGACTTTTGCTGTTAATGATTACACATTCAGGGTATTTGGGGTAAGTTGAATAATATGGTTAAAACACTTGTGGTTGTAGGGACTCAATGGGGTGATGAAGGCAAAGGCAAAGTTGTCGATTTACTCACCGACAGAGTCAGTGGTGTTGCACGTTTTCAAGGTGGGCACAATGCTGGTCACACTTTGGTAGTCGATGGTAAAAAAACCGTTTTGCGTCTCTTGCCATCTGGCATGCTTCAGGAAAATGTCATGTGCATGATTGGCAATGGTGTGGTGGTATCTCCAGAAGCACTATTGGCTGAGATTGCTGAAGTGGAAGCTCAGGGTATTGATGTGGCAGCACGATTGCGCATCAGCTATGGTTGCACATTGTTATTGCCTTACCACATTGCCCAAGATCAATTGCGTGAAGCAGCAAAAGGTAAATCTGCGATTGGTACCACTGGTAGAGGCATTGGGCCGGCATACGAAGACAAGGTAGCAAGAAGAGCGATCCGTATGGTGGATTTACTGTCTCCCGAAAAATTAGCAGAAAAACTAGAGGCCTTAGCGGCTTATCATAATTTTATTTTGACCCAATATTATCAAGCCGAGCCTATAGATGCCAAAGAAGTACTCCATGCCCTTATGCAACAGCGCGAAAAATTACTGCCGATGATCGCCGACGTGTCTGCGATGATTGGCCAGATGATCAATGAAAATAAAACTGTATTGCTCGAGGGGGCCCAGGGTACATTTTTAGATATTGATCATGGCACATATCCTTTTGTGACTTCTTCCAACACCACAGCAGGCGCTGCGGCAACAGGTCTAGGCATTGGTCCTTGCAACATTGACTATGTGCTGGGCATTGTTAAAGCTTATACCACTCGTGTGGGCTCGGGTCCATTCATGACTGAATTGCACGATGACATTGGTAAGCACATTGCTGAAAAGGGCAAGGAGTTTGGCAGTGTCACTGGTCGACCACGACGTTGTGGTTGGTTAGATGTGGCGTCATTGAAACGTAGCATTCAGCTAAACAGTGTCAGCGGCCTTTGTTTAACCAAAATGGATGTGCTGGATGAGTTGGATAAAATCAACGTCTGTGTGGGCTATACCTTGGATGGTAAAGTCCTTGACCTTATGCCTTTTGATGAGCAAAGACTTGAGCGATGTCAGCCTGTTTACCAAACTTTTCAGGGATGGAAGACCTCGACAGCTGGTCTAACCCAAATGGAAGATTTTCCGCCGTTGGCACGCGAATATATTGAGTCTATAGAGCAATTGCTAAGCTGCCCAGTGGTCATTGTCTCAACAGGACCCGATCGTAAAGATACGGTGGTGATCAAGGATCCTTTGGCCTAAGCATTGGTGCCGAGGAGAGGACTTGAACCTCCACGGGGTTGCCCCCACAAGCACCTGAAGCTTGCGTGTCTACCAATTCCACCACCTCGGCTCAAGCCATGATTTAAGCTTAATTCCATGTTCTTGTCAAACGGAGTATGACATGAATTTACCAGCTGTACATAATCCTGCAAAAAACCATATGCAGCGCCAATAAATACTTGACGAAGATTGATCAAAGATTTGAAACAGCAGTATACTGTTAGCATTTACACGGTCTGCTATGGATAAGCGAAATGGGTAAACGGGTTATTAGCATAAGCCAAAAATATGTGAAAGTGATGCTGAGATAGAATTGTGCATACAATCACTGGATGTTAAGTGCTGGTTTACTTTGCTGAGGGATGGGAAAAAGTTAATAAATAAGCTGGAGAACTCTATTTTTAGCCATTTTTATAAATGGGGTGGTACAATGTTGGTGATGTGGCTTGATGAAACTGTTATTTGGGGGATTTATGTTGGAAAGTGCAAGCCTGACTGATTGGTTACAGTATATAAGTAAGAAGCATACACAAAAAATAGCGATGGAGTTGGAGCGTGTAGCTTTGGTGGCTAAAAGGCTGAAATTGCTGTCTTTTAAGGTACCCATTGTGCATGTGGCTGGCACCAACGGTAAGGGTACTTGTACTCATGCTTTGGGTGCTATTTACCATCAGGCGGGTTACAAGGTTGGGCGATTGATATCGCCGCACTTGCACCTGGTGAATGAGCGTATATGTATTGACGAGAAAATGATTTCGGATGCTGATTTGGTTGCTGCACTGGTCGAAATTGAGGCTGCTAGACAAGCTACGCCGCTGACGTACTTTGAGTTTCTTACCTTGGCGGCATTATGGTTATTTCGAGAGATGCAGGTCGATGTGATTCTGCTAGAGGTGGGGCTGGGTGGACGTTTGGATGCCACCAATATTGTACAAAGTACGGTAGGGGTCATTACCAGTATTGGCCTGGATCATCAGGACTGGTTGGGTGATACGGTGCAGGCTATTGCTAAAGAAAAGGCTGGTATTGTTAAATCAGGCATGCGTGGCTTGGTGATGGGCGATATTCAGGCAGCTGATGTCGTGATAGAATTTTGTCGGAAAGAGCAAGTGCCGTGTTTTCGTTTGGGGCATGATTTTTCTTGGCCAGTGCCACCAAGCCCTTATCTGGCATCAAATCTTGCTTGCGCGCTTCAAGCAGTTGATTTGTTACAGGATTGTTTACCTGTGTCCGCACAGGATATTAGTAAGGGGTTGGCATGTTTGGAAGTGCCTGGACGGTTGGTTTGGCGGCATTTACCGCAACTGACTTTGGTAGATGTGGCACATAATGTCGATAGTGTCAGGGTTTTAGCAGAGACTTTGCAGCCCCATATTGAGGGTAAGCAATGTGTGGCCATTTTTGCCATGCTGAAACGGAAAGATTGTCATCAAGTGCTTGCCGTCATGCGTGACCTTGTTGATTTTTGGCTGTTGCCACTGCTCCCAGATGCTGACACGTATGCGCCTGAAAACATCGGTCAAATTTTGTCTGAAATGGATATACACTCTCATCAATGTTTTGCTAACATGGAAGGGGCGTTGGAAGTAATCAATAGCGGTGTTTTCCAAGATGCAGTTGTGGTAGTCTTTGGGTCATTTCGTACGGTTTCTGCTTTGGATAAGGCGTTATTGGCTATGGAAGGAGTAGAGTGATTTGACGGAATTGATTAGGCAGCGGTTGGTAGGGTTTGCTGTATTAATATTTGTGATGGGGGTTATTGTTCCTTGGGTACTGGATCACGCTGAAGTGGATTCTTTAGCATCTGAATCAGCCACTGGGGGAATACCTGACTCGATACCGGAAGCAGTAGCTAAGTCTTCCGCCCAACATATCTTTTCCACGGATTCGCGTACGCACAGTAAAACGCATGCTGTTGGTGGCGTTTTGGCTGAGCCGTCGGAGCTGCATCAGCAAACCAAAGTGAAGCAAATTGCTCAAGAGGCGGAACCTAACGCTTTGTTATATAAGCCTTCTTCTTCTGGACGCCTGCAGCCGAAATGGATATTGCTACAGGATGAACACGGGGGATGGTTGGTGCAAGTGGGCAGTTTTTCTAGTTTTTTCAATGCAAAAAAGCTACTTGTGACCTTGACCCATTCGGGGCTTCAGAGTAAGATGCGTCGCACCGTGGTTGATGGTCACGGGATGTTTAGGGTTTTTATTGGGCCTTTTCCGTGCAAGGACGTTGCTAAACGTAAGGTGTCGCAGTGGCAGGCTAACGAGGGTAAGACTTTGGTGGCATGAATGATGGGGTAATGAGATGGCTGGTGCTGAATCTCAGCATATCATAAACAGTTTAAATGGCCTGGACTGGGTTATTGTCGGTGTTATTGGTTTCTCGGTGGTGATTAGTATTACACGTGGTTTTATGCGTGAGGTGATTTCTTTGGTTACCTGGGTGCTAGCTATTTGGGTGTCATTTCATTATACCCAGGCAGTATCTACCATTTTAGAGGGTTATATTGAGGCGGACATGCTTCGTATGATGGTTAGCGTGGGTATTTTGTTCTTTGCTACCCTAATTGCTGGAGTTTTTGTCAATGTGGTCATTGGTGGGGTGATGCTTCGCTCGCGGCTTTCTGTGGCGGATCGTTTTCTAGGCATGGCTTTTGGGGCGACAAGAGGTGTTTTGTTGGTAACATTGGCTGTGATGCTCGGTGGAATGACCATGGTCCCGCAGTCTGACTGGTGGGGACGTGCCAACTTGGTGCCATATTTTGAGCACAGTGCATCTTGGTTAGCGACTTTTTTGCCTGAAAAGGTGGTTAATTTTGTTGGCAAAGATGGGATGATCAATTCGCCTGGCATGAGGTCAGCTTTTGCCATGGCTGAGAAATATGCTAAGGGAGCACCTCATGTGCCAGCAACAGCCCTTGCGAACAATGCGCAGGTTGACTCAAATGACTCAAAGTAGCACCCCTGGGATGCAGGCTCTACCTTTCTTTTAATAGGGCTAGGTTTGGCATGATGTTATGGGGCACACGCATATGATGGCTAGCCTATTTTAATTTCTCCATTGAGTTTTAAGGTTCAGGCGTTTTGCTGGTTTGTTGTTCATTTTGTTGTTTTTCGTTACTGGCATTGGCGTCTTGTTGCGCTTGATGATCTTCAGTGACTGTGTTTTCTTCATCTTTGGTTAGAGTTGTTTGGCTTGCTTTTAGTTGTTCAAACCTATCATTAAGGTTTGACTCTAGTGCTTGTGTATTACTGGTTGTTGTCTTGACTTCTGCCATCACATTCATTGGCATTAGTAGGTAGATCTGGCAGGATTTCTAGAGTCAGGGTAGAATGCCGCTTCAGTTGCGATTTCGATGATCTTGGCTATTTGAGCCTGAATGATTGCAATATTTGCAGTGGTAAAGGCTCCTGTTAGAATTTCTTTGTAGTGCTTTTGAGCATCTGCTGTGAGTGGCTGGATATCAGGCATTTATTGCTTTCCTTTATGGGTTTCAGTGCCAGTGAGTACTTTGGCGACGCTACACGGCGTTCTTTGATGGAGTAGGAAAATATTTGAATGATTTTTTCCGCCGGGTATCATGGCTTTCTTTGAGTGCGGCAACGTTTATCTTTGTCAGTGGCTTCTGGGAATTTTGCTTCAATAATGGCTATGGCGTCGTTGCTGTCCAGTGGCTGTTGTAGGTGACTAAGGACGTTATCGGCTAGGTTTTCTTCATAAGTTTTTGAAGTGTTCGATGTTTTCGTCTATCCATTGGTCGATGTCTTTGATGGTTTTTGAATACTTCTGTCCACTTGTTTATGGTTTTCTAGGGCGTTGTTCAAGCAAGCTTTGTATTGTTCGAGATCGATTTTATCATCTTCAGAGATCTTGATATCCATTTTTCTACCAGCTCTTCTAGATTGACATTGGCATCCAGTGAGGTCTGTGATGGCTTTGCTAGAGTGTGTATAGGTTAGCTGCCAAAGTGGAAATTCTACCTAAGGTAACTCCGAGGTACAGGCATTTTCATTATTTCTTGGTAATCGTCAGCACTTAGAGCAAAGCCAGTGTGTGGACTTTAATGGCATTTTTATGGTGACAATGCGAATAAGCTTTACGAGCTTCAGGGAAATTGATTACAGATCATCTCTAAATAGGGAATTAGACGATATCGCGCCGTTGACGGATTGTTTTAGCCGTAGCGCAACTTCCTATCATTGACTACCCTTAAAGGTAACACAATACTGCCGCGGAATCTGGAGCCAGTCAGCAATTCTCGTTGAAACTAGATGAACTTGACTGTGCTGATTTTGCCGCTTTGAGAAGGCGATATAAAGTTGACGCCTAGGAAGTGAAAAGCAGAGGCATCATCCCCAAAAGGATTGTTGTTTGTCTTATTTTGTTTGTTGATTTTGGCGTATTGTATTAGCTCTGGCTCTCCCTCAACCATTTTATGGCGAGCTATTTTGTTATAACACTAAATTAATTATTCCCATTAGTTGTTCCTGCAAAGCCGGTTGATGGGTCAGGTTTTCCTGTAGGGGTTCTTGTTTGTGGGCATTGAATATATCAGTTGGCTTGAAATCAACGGCAGTTTGTTGCAGTTTAGCTGGATCCAGTGCTTTAGTGTTGTTTTTGATTGCTGCATTTACCAAGTCAAGTAATTTACTGCTGGCGTTTCTTTCTTGCTTGCTCTCTAAGAGCTAATTTTCTTTTCTAGAGACTTCTTCAGTTGCTTGTTCTAACCCCAGGTTTGGCGGTGTCAATTTCTTCGTTCACTGATTCTAACTTAGCTTTTGCTTCTTGTAGTGCTGTAGAGCATTCATGGAGTTTGCCAAATTGATTGGCTAATTTTGTCCATCTGCTGGGTGTTGCAATTGTTTTGTCAGCAGATGTTTCTTCAATAACGGCTAGTACATTACCTTCCTTTTTCGGCGACTAGTCCTTGCCAATGTGCAACACAATTTTCAACTTTCACCACTTCGGCGACTCTGGTTATTGCTTTTGGAAGGTTACTAGAGCTGTCCTTTTCACTTCTTCGGCATCGTCTATTTGAAGTGCAGTTTGAGGAGCTGCTTGGGTAATGGCTTCGAAACGGGTTTCATGATTGATGCGGCATCTTCTTTAGAGATTGGCGCTTGCAATGAATCTTTACTACATCAGATTCCATCAAAATTTCATGAGTTATTGTGGCAGTTGTTTTTAATTCACTTACACTTAACTTTCTGCTGCAATTTTAAGCTGTTGATGCAGCAGTCAGTTGCTCACCAAGGTCTTGAATGGTTTCTTGAATGGTGGCAATACTTTGTTGTAATTGGGCCAAGCGTGCTTTTTGGAAAGCAGGGATGTATTTTCCAGATTTTCACGCAACAAGTGATAAGCTTGTCTTTGTTGGCCCATGGCTTTCCATTTCTTGGGCTTTTTCTTCAGCGATACCTTGGAGTTCATTGATTCTGTTCATTAAAAATAGCTTTGACGCGAAAGTCTTTTCTTTTAGTTCTTGTAGATCTTTTTGCTGTACAAATTTCGATGGTACCCTGCAAGCGCAAGGTATCTCTTGGTTTGATCTAATCAGAAAAAATGACGGTAATACTTTTTACATTAATTTCAGTTTCAGACGCCAATCCATCGCTGCGTTGTGCTGCTAGTTGTTGTAGTGTCTGTGCAGCTTTTGCTTTGCTAGAATCACTGCTAAAGTCTACTTCAACAACGATTTGTTTTCCGGCTTCTTCTTGGATAGAAAAATTTTGGCTGCTGGCATCAAATGCAAGCACTGAGCCGTTTTGTTGAGGGTCCAAAGAGAAATGCCCCAGGTTCTGAGCTCATGTAAATATGCTATTGCCCTTACGGATTAAATCCTCATGGGTTTCCATAAAAAATTCTGTGGGCATTATAAGGTAGATTTTAAATGTTGTGGTTATATTGATGCGAGTGTTATGAGCGTAATGTTGACGAGCTACTTGACCAAACGGTCTATCATCTATCCACCAACTGCGGTTTGACTTGAGTCGCAGAGATTTGATCATCTTAAGCCTACTTTGCTTGCTTAATGAACAATCCCATCTCCAATGATTTCTGGAACTATACCCTTGCCAGCCTGAACCCTCTCTGGGACCATAAAATGGCTGTTGAGGATCCAGTGAGATACTATGGACTTTTATGCAGCGAACAGATGAAGCAAAAACTCCCCGCAGAACTGCCGTAAGACAGTTTGCGGGGATACAGTTATGGGTGTTGTAGGGATAGCTATTGAGCGTTCGTCATATGTGTATGACGCGGTGGGCTGTCATAACGATTGCGAGGTATCGAGGAACTGGGGTGGGATCGTCAAAACTTGCCACCAGCTGCGGCAGAGGTGGTGGTATTCTTAGATTGTACGGTATGGAGATGGACATCTGTTCTTCCACTTGCCCCTTCCGGCTACTGGGGCGGCACTGCCGGTGACTAATTTTCGGATATTGGCTTTGTGTTGTTCCATTTCGGCCAGTGTCTTCTCAATGCTTCTTTGGTGTTGGGCAATGGTATCTCTACCTGCTGCGATTTTATCACTCAGCAATTTTTCTACTGTTGCTCATCGCTCTTTGCAAGGCTGCATTGCCTTTGGCTCTTAAGGCAGCATTTTGGCGTCACGCTGTTGTTCCCATTGTTGGGCTTTTGTATTGGTTTCGGCAAATTTTTTTTGTAAATCTGCTGTTTGGGCTCTAAGTTGGATGACTTGCAGTTTGAGAGCTTCAAATCTCTTCTCAGAATAGCATCATGGGTTTTGAATGCTTGTTCATCAATCTTGCCTGTGTCAAAGGAGTGCTTGAGTGCTGTTCTTTGTGTTTTGGTTTGTTTGCCTTTAAATTTAAAGTGCGTTGCCTGTGAAGTTGTTTCTCTTTGAGTATTGATGCGATCAAGCGATCTGCATAGGGATTGTGAATATCTGACATTTTGGGACCTCGCAGTGGTTGTGGATCAAGAAGTGCTGACACATACACCCGGTAACACGAGGTAATCCTAGGATAGATGATTAGCAAAATCAAAGTTTTGCCCGTTGGCTGTATTATAGGTTTGAGTGGCTTTATGGATGTGCCAAATGATTAGGATTGTCTTCATGGGGTGAGCCAAAAAGGTCGTCTTCGGCGTAGTCATATATTGTTGATTCGAATGCTGTCGAGCGGCCATCAGCCATATTGGCTTGTGAAACATGGGTAGCATCTGCCGTTTTGCTATCAGTTAACATCAGCATTACCATGATCTTACTGCTTCTTGAAAATCTAATTCTGTTATTTCTGCTAACTCATGGCGGTAGTCAACAGTTACTTCTATCTGTTCTGCTGTTAGTTCAATTGTTTGATGAGATTCTTTTAGCCATACAGTCATCAACACGAGTAAGTTCGAGTAACGACACCGTTGCGCAGTTGTTTGGCGCTTAAGGCTATGTTTGCTGCTAAGGCAAGTTGAGTTAGGGTCATTATCGTCGAAGTTAAGTTGTTCGATGTGCTGTTGCATGCGTTCATTAAGTTGTTCAAGGTTGATGAGGCTGTTTTCATCTAAGTCGTTATTGACTGATTCTAAGGCTTTGCAGGTGTTTGCAACAGTGTGATTGAATGAGAGTTCAAAGCGTTCTTGTGCATCGGCACGGATATGTGCGTAGAACATTGGTCCATAAGCTCTTTTTCACGCACTGTGCAAAAATGTTGGCAATGGTTTTGGTGTTGGTTGAGCAAGTTGGGCGATGTGTTCAAAATTGAGTCATTAATTATTGTGGGCATTGACCCAAGATGGCATCGGCAGTGATAACCAGGTCAATCAATTTTGAATGGCCTTGTTGGTGGATAACGATCTGTCCCATTTGCTGTGCAATGTGTTGTTGTAAATTAGCAATTTGTATAAGTACTTGTTGTTCATTGAATCAATTCGAGTATTTTTTGTCAGTAGCATCAAGCATGGATTTCTGTAACGTTCCAAAAGGTCAAGCATTTGCGCTTCAAGCTGAGCCAGATAAGCAGAGGTTGGCATATTCTTGGGCATAGACAAACCATCTTTCAAGTTCAGCTTTGATTTTATGGGTTTCATCCATGGCAGTGAGTACGCGAGAGGTTTTCTGTGCTTTCAAGAAAATAAATCTGCATGATGGCATGGGCAATGGCCTCTATGACAAGTAAGCCCATTTTAGAAGGATCAGCACCCGAGCAGGCAGCAGCGGTGCATTTGTGCTAGGCTGTTGGGAAGCCAAAACGAATGGCATTTCTTGCCATACATCACACTTTTGTCGTGTGATGCAGGATAGACACGTATGGATAATAAATGTGAATCGGTAGAATCTGGACGTTCTAGCTTATTAAATTACCCAGAACACTAGCCATTTCTTTGGTTTTGAGGGCCTCAAGCATGCCGATAAATTGCCGCTTTGCCTTCCAGAGCATCGGTGCCACTGCCACGGGCAGCATCAGCTGTTTGAGTACTTCAGCTGCCCAAGGCAGTAGCAACCGTGCCTAAGTGTCTGCCATACTGTGCCTCACGATTGCTTAATTTCTGAGGAGAAAGATAGTTAAATATAAAAAATGTTGTTTTTCATTGTATAGTGAATAAAATTTAATAATTTAATATTTTTTTTGGCCTTATTTATCTGTTTTTCTTTGTTTTTTCATTTTTCTCAAATTAGGCCTATGATTACTGATATTTGGGATATGCTTTTATTTTTTATAAATCAAAAATTTGGTTTGTGAGATATATCTCAATCTTCTGTAAGAAAGAATTTTGTGATGTTTGGATGGTAATTCTCCCTCGAATAAGACTGACCAAAAGAAGAGTCTTGAGCTAGCTTTGATTAAAACAGTAGAAGCCATACTAGACATGTACTACTTTGATAGTTTAGAGGAGGTTAAGTCACTTACCCAACAGGATTAATCATAATAATTATGAAAGACCACATCAGGCCTTGCAGCAAGACACACTATACGAGTATTATCAACAACATCTCTGGTCACTTAGTCTTAATGGGTATGAACCGATATATATGGTTGAGTTTTCTTAAGTTTGGTATTACCATTTATACAGAGTTTTTTCCGGTGAAAGCCTAGCTAACCAATGTCACATAAATAATGAGGAGCCCTATGTCCCACGTGCGTCTAACCCCCCCAAGTCATGGTGATGTGATTACTGTAGATGACCAAGGTGTGCTGTCAGTACCCAATAACCCTATCATTCCCTATATTGAAGGCGATGGCATTGGTGTCGATATCACCCCCGTCATGCGTAAAGTCGTCGATTATGCAGTTGCCACAGCTTACAATGGCGAAAGAGAAATTTCATGGTACGAAATTTTTGCTGGTGAAAAGGCTACCAAAGTCTACAATAAAGACACTTGGCTGCCTGATGAAACCCTTGAAGCTCTGAAAACGTACTCTGTTGGCATTAAGGGCCCATTGACCACTCCTGTAGGTGGTGGTATTCGCTCTCTGAATGTTGCTTTACGCCAAGAACTAGATCTTTTCCTCTGCCTACGCCCCGTGCGTTACTTCAACGGCACACCTAGCCCCCTCAAACAACCCGAAAAAACTAATATGGTAATTTTCCGGGAAAACTCTGAAGATATTTATGCTGGTATCGAATGGCAAGCAGGGACACCTGAAGTCAAACAAGTTGTCGATTTCTTGCAAGACACCATGGGAGTTACAAAAATACGTTTTCCTAATACCTGTGGTATTGGCATTAAACCTGTATCGCAAGAGGGTACCGCACGCTTAGTACGAAAAGCCATTCAATGTGCCATCGACCAAAACCGTCCATCTGTTACTTTGGTCCATAAAGGCAACATCATGAAATTCACCGAAGGTGCTTTCAAAGAATGGGGTTACCAAGTGGCTGTTGAGGAGTTTGGTGCCGAGCTCCTCGATGGTGGTCCTTGGCATGTCATCAAACGCCCAGATACAGGTAAAGATATTGTTATAAAAGATAATATCGCTGATGCTTTCTTGCAGCAAATTTTACTACGCCCACAAGATTATGATGTTATTGCTACCCTCAACCTTAATGGTGACTACATTTCCGATGCATTGGCTGCACAAGTGGGTGGTGTTGGGATTGCCCCAGGAGCTAATTTGGGCGAAAAAATTGCTTTGTTTGAAGCTACTCATGGCACAGCACCTAAGTACGCAGGGCGCGATAAAGTCAACCCAGGATCCCTGATTCTCTCAGCAGAAATGTTATTGCGACATATTCACTGGCATGAAGCTGCTGATTTGATTATCATGGGGATGGAAAAGGCTATTCAAGCAGGCACTGTCACCTATGACTTTGCGCGCTTCTTGGATGATGCTACCGAAGTCTCTTGCTCAGGTTTTGGTGATGCTGTAATAGCTCAAATGACTGCCTAATTTGATGTTTTTCAGAGATTAGGCCTTACAATTTATGGACATGTAAGGAGACAGGGAATGTTAAGCCGATCAGCTGAGATCAGCATAAACCGTGCGTTTGTGGAAGCACAAAACAACCGTCATGAGTACATGACGGTTGAGCACTTGTTGCTGGTATTGCTAGACGATCCAGATGCATCCAGTTTGTTGATGCGTTGTGGAGCAGATATTGAGTCTTTGCGGGCCAATATTCATCTTTTTATCAATGAAAACGTCGCCAAGGTGCCTGCTGGTATGGATCATATTGCCCAGCCGACTTTAGGCTTCCAGCGTGTGTTGCAACGGGCTATGATTCAGCAAAACTCTGGTTTCAGCAAAGTTATCGATGGCTCGCAACTTATTCTTTCTATTCTCAGTGAATCTGAAAGCCATTCGGTAGTTTTTTTGAAAGATCAAAACATTGATAAAGAATCCGCAACAGCTGCTCTAGAAAATACCACCCAAATCGAGCCTGTTGACCCAATTCAGGATGCTATCAGCTTTGAGCAATTCTCCCAGCAGCAATCGATGGGGTTTTCGGAGCCAGAGCAACAAGAAGAAGGCATAGCGCAATTTGCCACCAATCTCACTGACCAAGCAGGTATGGGCTTTTTGGATCCTGTGATTGGACGTACCGAAGAGATTAATCGTGCCATACAAACCCTTTGCCGTCGCCGCAAAAACAATCCCTTGCTGGTGGGTGAAGCAGGTGTGGGTAAGACCGCTATTGTCGAAGGCTTGGCACAACTTATCGTCAAAGGCAGTGTGCCTGGAATGCTTGAAGGTTGTCAGATTTACTCAATGGATCTTGGGGTTTTACTCGCAGGCACTAAATACCGAGGGGATTTTGAAAAACGTTTCAAAGCTATTTTGAAAGAGCTAGAACAAGCTGATAATGCCATTTTGTTTGTGGATGAAATCCATAGTTTGGTTGGAGCAGGTGCTGCTGCTGGGGGCACTATGGATGCGTCTAATTTGCTCAAACCTTTGCTAACAATGGGCTCGGTGCGCTGTATCGGTGCGACAACGTATCATGAGTATCGTACCATTTTTGAGAAAGATCGTGGGCTAGCTCGACGCTTCCAAAAAATTGATGTGTGTGAACCTTCTGATGAAGACATGAAGGCAATTTTGCATGGGATCAAAGGGCGTTTTGAATCCTTTCACCGAGTTGAATACAATGATGATGTCATCGATACTATCATTGACTTAGGCGAACGCTATTTGCATGAGCGTTTCTTTCCCGATAAAGCCATTGATATTATGGATGAGATGGGCTCAGCACAGCGAATTATGCCTAAAAATAAACGTCGTAGCAAAATGGAAGTAAAAGACGTTGAGGTGGTAGTTGCGCGCATGGCCAATATTCCACCCAAACAGATTTCGGCTTCTGATAAGCGCACTATCAAAAATTTGGCACGACACATGAAAATGTTGGTGTTTGGACAAGATCAAGCTATCGAGTCGTTGGCTGATGCCATTAAATTATCTCGGTCAGGCCTACGTGAGCCCCAAAAGCCTATCGGTTGTTTTTTGTTTGCAGGACCAACTGGTGTGGGTAAAACAGAAGTCACTATTCAATTGGCTAACTTGATGAATCTCAAGTTGTTGCGCTTTGATATGTCTGAGTATATGGAATCTCATAGTGTGGCGCGCTTGATTGGTTCACCTCCCGGTTATGTGGGCTATAGTGAGGGGGGATTGCTTACCGAAGAAGTGCGCAAACACCCTTATTCGGTGGTGCTATTGGATGAAATTGAAAAAAGCCATCCGGATATTTTTAATTTGCTGTTGCAGGTCATGGATCATGGCACTTTGACAGATAACAATGGCCATGAAGCTGATTTTCGTCATGTGGTGCTGGTGATGACTACCAATTTGGGTGCAGAAGCTTGGGATAAAAAGCGTGTTGGCTTTGAAGATGGTGATGAAAGTGGTGAATCTATGGTAGCGATTAGGAATGCTTTCACTCCAGAATTCCGTAATCGTTTGGATAGGGTTATTGAGTTTGCGCCACTAGAGCCACAAGTTGTTCGTAAGGTCGTAGGTAAGCTGATTCTTGAGCTACAAACACAGTTGGATGCAAAAGATGTTAAGCTGTCTGTGGATGATGATGTACTCAATTGGCTGGTACAGCATGGCTATGACCGCAAAATGGGCGCGCGGCCGATGTCGCGTTTGATCCAAGAAAATATCAAGAAATTCCTTGCCGACGAATTGCTGTTTGGTAAGTTACAGCAGGGTGGTGATGTGACCGTCACTGTTGTGAAAGATAAATTGAAAATCACCATCAAGAAGTCAGTTAAGATGAATGCTAATCAGAAGCCAACAGAAAAAGCGAGTTAGTTAAGCCCTCGGTTTATTGCGGGATTTTAATGGAGATTTCTGGGCTCATTCATATTCAGTTTAATCCTAGAGTTTGTGAACGAAGTGAGCGAAATGGTCGGAATATGAATGCTACTCAGCAGGCTTAATTTCTTTCTTGGTCTTGTTACCACGGAATGTGATACGGCCTTTGGTGAGATCGTAAGGTGTTAATTCCACAGTGACGCGGTCGCCAGTCAAAATACGAATATAGTTTTTACGCATTTTTCCAGAGATATGGGCAATTATTGCATGATCGTTGTCCAGTTTTACTCGGAACATGGTGTTGGGAAGTGAGTCGGTGACGACGCCTTCCATCTCAATGTGATCTTCTTTTGCCAAAATGGCCTCCGATGATTGTACAAGAGCGCCTATGTTGCCTTTTTTTAACCCATTTTGCAAGTCTTTGGCCGGGAGCGATGTTAAAAGCACCACTTACTCGTATTTGCACTCACTTCCTGTCTTGGCTTAAACGCATATCCTCTAGGGATCAAGTTTCAACTTCTTCAAGCAATGCAGTTTTTTCAGCAGTTTCGGGGAGGTCGACTTGCTCAATTTTATCAAAACGGCTGGCGATCTTCTGAGATGTAATATTTACTTGCCCAGCATCATGGTGTGCTTGCTCAATGTGCTTGGCCAATTGTGACATGCGTTGGCGAAAGCGGCCAAAATCTTTACCCAAAGTGACCAAATGATGTTGAATTAAATGAATCTGCTTGCGTGTTGCCGCATCTTTTAATACCGTTGCCGCTGTCGTTACCACCGCCATCATGGTCGTGGGTGATACCAGCCATACTCTCTTTTGCTGGGCATACTGAATCAAAGAAGCATGGTGAGTATGAATTTCACAGAAAATCGCTTCAGAAGGGATAAACATAATGGCACCATCTGCCGTTTCTCCAGGTAAAATATACTTGCTGGCAATGGCATCGATGTGCTTTTTAATATCAGTACGAAATTGTTGGACTAACTGCTGTTTTAGTATGCCTTCATGCGCTGCTAAAGCCTCTTGTGTTGCACCCACCAAGCGCTGGTAATTCTCCAAAGGAAATTTAGCATCAATGGCTATAGTTCCAGTAGGTTCAGGCAAAAACAGCACGCAGTCAGCGCGCTTGCCGTTGCTAAAAGTATGTTGAAATGCCATGTTGGCTTCGGGAATCAAATCTCGTACCAGAGTCGCCAATTGCATCTCACCAAAAGCGCCGCGGGCACGTTTGTCAGAAAGCAAATCTTGCAAATCCACCACATTGCTAGAAAGCTCTGTGATCTTCTGTTGTGCTGCATCAATAATAGCCAATCGTTTTACCACATCAGTGAATGTCGCTTGCGTTTTTTCAAAGCCCTCTGAAAGACGTTTGTCAACTTGCTCTTGAATCCGTTCCAGTTGAACTTGCGTGGCTTTATTAAGCTGATTGATGGATTCACTCATGTGCTTTACTTGCGTCGATAAAAACGCTGAAGCCTGCTCCTGGGTGGTCTTCATGCCTTGATGAATGCTGTCTTGAATCAATTTCAAGCCTTTGAGTTGGTTGGCGTCAAAACGCTCGCGCAGCTCAGTGTTAGCCTGTTGTTGCTGATATTGATTGTCAAGCAGGCGTTTTTCTAGTGCTTGCTGATGGTTGTCTCTGGCTTGAGATTGTCCCATCAGTTGATTAACTTGATCAAATAGTTGTCGCTGTTCTTGACGTAAGCCCGTGAGCTTAACACTCAGATAAGCAATCAACACAACGTTTGTGGCCGCGAACAGGGCCCCCACAATGATGTTACTTTCCATGATTACCCTTCGTTGAGACGCTTTTGCATTTTCTTTAGACTTTTCTTCAGCTTGGTTTGAAGTTTTGCCACTATGTTTTTTTTCAGGCTTTCAGGCCAGGAAGAGAAAAAGTTCTTGAGGATATCTTCAGCTATACGATCATCTACAGTGATCGCAAGCTTGGATGGTGTGTAAAGTGGTCCATCAAACTCCAAAGGAATACTACCTTGGTTGGCATCTTTTAAATATTTGGTCAGTAGATCTTCCAGTTTCTTATATTTGTTAGGTTGGGGCTTAATGTAAACGCGCATGTGCAGCCAGGCAGGATCTTTGGCCATATTCAGGTGGGCAAATCCATTGAAGCTGAAATCTGGGGCATTGAGCACCACAGGAATGGATTTTGCCTCACCGTCTTTGATGCGCATTTCCACGGTAAAAGCTTCAAACGGTGTGGTTTTTTTTGTGGGTGGTGGTGTGTCTTCAATGCGGTTGATGCGATCTTCAAGGCGACGTAATTCATAAGCGAGATTAAAGCGCTTGATGCTGCCGTTAGTAAGTGCCAGACGAATAGACCCATTGAGGTGTTTGTCGAGTTCAGAGAAATCCCTAATGTCAGCGTAAATATAAGTATTTACCGACAGCTTGCCTGATTCAATATCCAAAAGTAATGGCATGGTGGCAAAGGCTAACGCCTTGCTACCTTTGGCCTCTTTTAGCGGTGTATAAGTTAAGTCAGCATTGTTAAGGCGATTTTTTAAAGCAATGTGTAAATGATCACCTTTATCGTCGATAATGAAATTGGCAATGCCAGGGGTATTGTTAAAGCGATAGTGCACAGGCGAGAGTGTTAGTTTTCCTTGGCTGAAATTGTAGTGCATGCTCACATGATTGATATGCAACTGTCCCAGCAAAATGTCGCTGATTGAAAGTTTTCCATGGGTTTGTAATAGGTGTAGCCATGGTGCTAGAGAGCTTTGATGCTTGTTGTGGCGTGCTAGCTCGAATGTAGGGTTGTGCATGGATACATGTTCTAGCACGTATTTTTGATTTTTTCGGCGGTTATCGACAATGATAGTGGCATCTTTGACTCGGAAAGCTTTGACATGAATATCTGGGCTAAAGTGTTTTTTTGCTTTTTTAATGGGCATGCTAATCTGGCTTTGGTCTGTTTGAATGCCATAATGATTGTTTGCCAGTTTATTTGCTAGTCTTCCCGTGTGATAGGCCTGATCTATGGCCTCCATGTGTTGATTTTTTTTATCTAGGACAATATGGATGGTTGGCTGTTCGATTGTGAGTTTCTTGATTTTGATTTTGCCATCCATTAGGTCAGGCAAGCTTATACCCATCTTGATACGCTTGATGGTGATAAATGGTGTGCTGTCTTCAGCTGTGTTGGGCAGCCTTACTACTGCTTCATGTACCTTCATGATGCCATGGGGGAGAAGCGTATAGGTGACGTTGCCAAGGATTTTTAACGAATAGCCGGTTTTGGCGTAAAATTTGTCTTCTAGGTGGGCCTTGATATTTTCCTGATTGATGCTCAAGAACAAGACAGTGCCAGCTACAATAACAAAACCGATGCTGGCTATGATAAGCAATGATGTTATTCTTACCGTTTTTTTAAGAATTTGTCTTTCTCCATGTTATAGCTCGGAAATGATGGCGATTTCTCGGCGCAGCTGCTTGATTTTTTCACCGATCTTATGTCTTAGCCTGGGCTTATGGGCCGCTAAATTGTAGGCTTGCTCCAGTTGCATGACCGCGCGTTCTAGATCATTAAGGATTATAAACCCTTGGGCGCGACTTTGATAGGCCTCAATGAGTCGATTTGTGCGCCCTTGTGCTTCAGAGAGCAATAGGTGATATTGGGCATTGAATTTATTGCCCTCTTCAAAATTAAGTAATACTTGTCGTGATTGTTCAGGCTTGTCATGCTCGAGCAAGGATTCTGCGTAGGCGAGTTGTAATGGGTTATAGTCAGGAAATTGTTTTTGTGCTGCCTCTAAGGTTTTAAGCTCGCTGTTGATATGTGCAGCTTGCTGTGCCTCGGCCAAAGACAATTTGAACAAAGGTTGACTGGGGAATTCTTTGCAGAGGTTTTGAAATATAGCTATGGCCTTGACTTGTTGATGGTTGTGGATGAGGGCCATGCCATAGCCATAGCGAACTGCTGGGTTTTGGTTGCCATGCAGCCATTGTTGGCGAAATTGTCTTAGCACATCGTGGCGTGTAGCGGCCGTAATCACGGTAACTCTGGCTTTGATCAGAGAAAATTCATCATTGATTTGTGCTGGTTTACTTGGATAGAAACGCGCGCGATTTTGGCTATCAGCAATACGCTCTTCGGTCACGGGGTGGGTGCGCAACAATGCCATGCTCGGATCGTTAAAATCCAACGTTCTATGTTGCATGCGGCTAAAGAATCTTGGCATGGCTGTCGGATCAAAACCACTTTCAAAAAGTACGCGCATACCAATCCGATCGGCTTCGCACTCAAAACGGCGTGTGTAGTTGATAGTGTGTTGCATTTTGCTGGCAGCGGCGGTAAGAATGGCACCTGATGTTACGGCGGTATCTAGTTTGCCGCCTAACAGTAGGGCAGCAACAATAGCTCCTACAGATGGCCAGGTTGATTCGTTGGCATGCTCGATACCTCGCGCAATATGTCTTTGGGTGACGTGAGTGATTTCATGAGCGAGCACAGCTGCTAGCTCAGCTTCTTGTTCGGCAGTCGTGACTAGGCCTGTATTGATGCCAACGTAACCTCCAGGTCCAGCAAAAGCATTGATGCTAGGATCTTGAACCATGAAGAAGAAAAAATCATGTTTGGGACTGGTGTGCTGGCTCAGTTGGTTGCCGAGTTTTTGTAGGTAGAAAAGACTTGGTTGATCGTTGAAAAGGTGAGTCTGCATACTTACTGCACGCATAAAAGCTCGGCCAAGTCGTTTTTCATCACTGGGGCTTATGGTGGTGTGGCTGGGGACGCCCATTTCAGGCAGATTAACTTCAGCTTTTGTTGTTGTCGTGACCAAGCCCATGCATAAACATAGGGTTAAAAAAGCCGCTTTGCTGACTGCTAACATGGCGATGTCCTTATCTCCGCTGCCACGCCAGTTTGCCATTCCGTTTAGTGAAAAGCAATAGAATACTCAGCCAGTTGGATCTTAGGGATCCTCCTTAAAGCTTCGGCGAACATGACATGCGTTGTAGATCAATACCAGGATATATCCAAGCGACATGAGGGAAGCAACCTAGGGGCCAATATTTATGTGTTATTGCATGAGTTTTCAATCTATTTTCTTGTACCAGCAATTCTCGGTGAAGCTACTCTGCCCAAATTTGCTGTGCAATATAGGCGTATCTCCCTGTA
>JAGYIW010000029.1 GCA_018402195.1 Gammaproteobacteria bacterium | reverse complement strand
ACTTTTGGGGCTCAATGATCTTCCTCAACCTCACTTTCTTCCCAATGCACTTTTTAGGTTTGGCGGGAATGCCACGCCGTGTGCCTGATTATGCCTTGCAATTTATTTCTTTTAATGAAATTGCCACCATTGGCGCCATAGGTTTTGGTTTGGCACAACTGTTCTTTGTCGTCAATATTTACCGCACACTCAAGGGCAAAGGCAAAAAAGCCACAGGTAAAGTATGGGATAATCCCCAAGGATTAGAATGGACGCTACCTTCACCTGCGCCCTACCACAGCTTTACTGAACCACCCAAGTTTCCAATCAAATGACAGAACCCAGCACACAACAACAAGCCAACTCTCGCACAGCCAAAAAGCTTGCGCTGGTTGTGATATCGATGTTTGGCTTTGGCTTCGCCCTGGTGCCTTTGTACAACGTCATGTGCAAGCAACTGGGTATTAATGGAAAAGTATCTAACCAGGCCCAGGGGTTGAGCAACAGCGTTGATACCTCCCGAAAAGTCAAAGTACTTTTCCTCGCTACCAACAATGCAGGACTGCGTTGGGCCTTCAAGCCCAACACCTCCAGCATCACCTTACATCCTGGCGAAAACACACATATTAGCTTCTACGCGAAAAACAACAGCAATCAGCCGATGACTGTGCAAGCAATTCCCAGCATTGCCCCAGGGAGAGCGGCACAGTACTTAAAAAAAACCGAGTGTTTTTGCTTTACTCAACAAACCCTAGGCCCGTATGAATCCATGGACATGCCTCTTCTATTTCACATTGATAGCGATCTACCAAAAAACATCCATGCCTTGACCTTGTCTTATACACTCTTTCATGTTAATGATGCCAAGGATAGCGTCGAAGGGCCTATGGGAAAGATTGGAAACACTGAGAGGCAACCATGAGTAAAGCAACCCCATACTACTTACCAGAACACAGCCACTGGCCCTTCGTCGGCTCCATCGCGCTATTCACCATCATGACTGGTGCCTATAATTGGCTGCACAACAATTCAGCAGGGCCTATAATTTTTTCTGTTGGCATCGCCATTATCATTTTCATGCTATTTGGTTGGTTTGGTCAAGTAATCAAAGAAAACCAAGCGGGTTTGTTAAAATCTGCGCAGATGGAACGCTCATATCGCTGGGGTATGTTTTGGTTTATCTGTACCGAAGTGATGTTCTTTGCTGTTTTCTTCGGCGCCCTTTTTTATGCTAGAGTATTATCAGTGCCTTGGTTAGGCGGAGACGGTCATGGAGCATTGACCCATTTTATTCTTTGGCCACATTTCCAAGCAACTTGGCCTTTGCTGAAAACCCCTGACCCTTCACAGTTCCCATCCATCGACTCTGTGATGCAAACTTGGGGTATCCCTGCGTTTAATACACTGATCCTTCTCACCAGTGGTCTCACCATCACCTGGGCTCATTGGGGCTTGCTGAAAAACAAACGCATGCACGCCATTATTGGCCAGTTATTGACCATTCTGCTGGGCATTACCTTCTTGATCATGCAGGTTATCGAATATGGAGAGGCCTATACCGACAATGCTTTGACTTTGGGATCAGGTATTTACGGTAGCACATTCTTTATGCTGACAGGATTCCACGGTCTGCATGTCACTCTGGGTACCACGATGCTGATTGTGATATTATATCGCATCATCAAGGGGCATTTTACTGCCAAACACCACTTCGCCTTTGAGGGTGTGGCCTGGTATTGGCATTTTGTCGATGTTGTATGGTTAGGATTATTTATCTTTGTTTATTGGTTATAAATAGTCCTGAAGATAACTCAAGGATGTGAATATGACGATGGCTCTCTTAACTCACTTACTTCTGCATAGTCAGATTCAACATCTGATTTTTCCTGGTTTGTTCCATCTATTAGACCACCTGATTTCTGATCAGGCTCAATTGCAATAGGAGAAAATTGGTCAGAAGACACGCGTTGAAGAGCTTCTGCATTGCTGCTATGACTAGGATCTCGCACTTCACCTGAAGGTAGCCGAGGAAGTTCGACAGCTTGTTTTCCTATGGCAGCTGAAGCTGAGGTGTGCAATTGCCCCTCTTCAGCCAATGTTTTTTGAAATGACTCTAGCAATGACTCGTGGCAATTTCTAGCTGCCCAAGTAGTATCCATCACATCCAGTAATGCTAGTAAGGGACTTGGAGCTATCTCATGCATTTTTTGGCTAACTTTTATTGCCCTCGCTGCAAGCTGCTTAGAGAGTTCTGGATTTGATGAAGTCAATGCACGAGACTTCTTATTCAAATTAGAAGATAACTCATTTAACACCAGCATTTTTTGAAGCATACCTTTTGCTTTTGGCACATCAGACTCAAAAGTGTGCACAACCTGGTCATATATCTCCATACGACGTGTCTGGGCCAACTTGTCACCTGAAGTTGTGATTTCACTAGGACCTTTTGCCATAGCCTTGAGGATATACCTAACATCAACATCATATTCTTGCTCAAAGAATTTAACCTTATTGGCTAGAGCATCAGCAACTTTTTTTTCAGTAAATGCCTCACGCATCTGAGCTTTTTGGTCCTCTGATACTGCCAAATACGCCTTTCTGTCATTATTACTGCCAAGAGTTTCAACAAAGTCTTGTTCAGGCATATTATCAAATCTGGCTCTAGTTTCATTTTCAACTGTCATTTTTTTAGCTTCAAAACGATCCTGAGTAACATTACCGCCATCTAAGAATCGGGTGATCGCATTTAAGTGATTCATTTCACTTTCATCACATTGAAAATCCTGTGTGGAGATATTTTTTCCTTTCATCCACTCAACTAAAAGATAGTCAAAATATTTTTCTGGGGATCCACTTAATTCACCCTGCTTGGCTTCAGGAACAGCAAACAACAATGATGCATCAGGCTGAAAAAGAAAATCTTGTTGGAAAGCATCAGGACTTTTAATACTGTTTTGCCTAGTCTCATCAAATACAGCATTCGATTGACGCGCGCGTAAGTAAAAGGGAATAGCAACAAAGAAAGTGGCAATAGCAGAAATAATTGGATATGAACGGACAAAACCCCTGTAACTATTCCAAAGTGACCGTTGTTGATATTGCCGAACAGGCAACTTAGGGGGTAAAACTTTGCTTACCTCGCTATAGATTTGATCATTTTCAGTACGTATCTCCACAGAAGGAGCAGGGTCCGGCATATGCCTAGACCGCTCTTGAATTACTTGTGACAAATTTGGATTCTGCAGTCCTAATTTTACTGCAGACAATATCTGACTAGCCTTAGAGTCATGTTGATGAATAAGCCTTACTAGAACGTCAAAAGGCTTAGGGTCTTGCGGATTTTTAGGCCGAGCAAAAGTGAAACCATACTGCTGCGTTAAATTAACAATTCCTGGGGTCTTTCGCCCATCTGAATTACCCACAGCAAAGTTACGTCTCACCAATAGTTCTGCGAAGGCTTTTGGCGAACTGCCAGCAGGCTTGCCGCGCAAAAAAGCTCTTCTAAAAGCCGCATAAACTTCTTTTGGGCTGTCTTCTCTCAAAACCCTAAAACCGCGAGTGGGCTGAGGACTGGCAGAAGCTGTTGTAACAGTATTAATACTGCCATCATTAGAGGCGCCAAGATATCCATCGACTGCTTGTTCAAATTGCTTCTTCGCAGATACTCCCACGCCTATGGCATTGATAATAACAGCAGCACCATGGCTTCTCAGAGGCATTGAGCCATTGTTAGCATCCATTGTCACTTCAGGTCTGTTACTCTTCTGAGTAATACCTTTTGATCTGCCTAAAGTCTTCACTACTGCCTCTGCAGAAGGGGGAGTTTGTGGTTGATGCGCCTGAATAGGAGATTTGGCAAAAGCATCTTTCGCAGAAGCAAGACTAAAATTGCTTGCACGACAAACGTCAGCAATGAGGTCGGCTCTTTCTTGATAAAAAGCAGCCCTGTGAGAAGCATTTTTCCCTGCAATATTCTTCATTTGCTTATGCACTGTACGAAGGATCAAACTGGCTTTCTCATGATGCTGAATAACAACAGCAACAAGAGCCTTCATGACATCAGCTTTAGCCTCAGCATTGCTTAAATCACCATCAATATTAGGTAAGTTCTCTCCATCAGGCTTATAGCCATTTTTCATTAGCGCATCATGAATATCACTTGATTTAGCCTGCAACAAAGTTGTGATAACTCGAATACCATTGGTACCATCAGATTTTTTATCATCGAGAACACCTAGACCTTGTACTTTTATTTGGCCTTGACTAGATGTCTTATGAAAATGTGCACCTTGTTCAATCCACTCTTTTAATCCTGGCATAACTATTTCCTTGATAACTTTTAACTACGCAGATTATAGACATTGATTTTATTGTTTTTTCCATCAACAAGCACTGTTGCTATTGGCACAACTGCCTTCGACCTTCTTAGTCCATGATCATAGAGCCATACTAATAAGTTAACTCAACAACCTAAAAAAATAGGATGTTTTAATTAGTTGGGCCTTCACACCTTTTTTGTTAAAATAGGGAAAAATTTACTTTTACAAGTTTTTAAGTGAGTACACATGACCGCTATCCGCATATTGCAATATCCCGATCCTTTGCTAAAACGCAAAGGTATTCCTGTCAAAGATGTTCAAGACAAACGCATTCAAACCATCATTGCCGACATGTTTGAAACCCTTTACGCTAGCGAAAATTGTGCTGCTTTGGCCGCCTGTCAATTAGATATCCCCGATGCACCACACATTACCGTCATTGACATATCAGAAAACAAAAACACTCCCTTGTGCTTGATTAATGCCGAAATCACCGAGCGCATAGGCGAAACCAACACCTCTGAGGGCTGCATGTCAGTGCCATTTATCTATGAAAAAGCCAAAAGGGCTGAGGAAATCCAAATCAAAGCACTAGATCAACACGGGAAAAGCCTGGATTTTCATGCCAATGGTTTTCTTGCCAAGTGTATTCAGCACGAGCTGGATCATCTTGATGGCCTGTTGTTTATTGACCAAATGTCCAAGCTCAAACGCAGCCGAGTAGAAAAACGCATCCAAAAAGGCCAGCACTACCAACGCATTGCCGAATCACGCAAAAACCAAGATTCGTAAATCCTCAGGCTTGGCCCCCTAACCTAGAAATAGGCTAAAATGAGTGATTTTTACCTAGAAAATTCGATAAGGAGTCCCTTATGCCTCTTAAAATAATCTTTGCTGGTACTCCAGCTTTTGCCCTACCCACTTTAAAGGCGCTTATTGACTCACCACACGAAATAATGGCGGTCTACTGCCAACCCGATCGCCCCAAAGGTCGCGGCCAATCATTAAATATGTCCCCATGCAAAACCTTAGCCCAAAACCACAACATTGCTGTCAAGCAACCGATCAATTTCAAAAGTGAAAGCAACGTAGAACAACTAAAAAAGTACCAAGCTGATCTCATGATTGTGGTGGCTTATGGTCTTATTTTGCCTGAAACCGTGCTCAGTGCTCCCAGACTGGGTTGCATCAATGTGCATGCTTCGCTATTACCCAAATGGCGTGGAGCAGCACCAATTCAACGCGCTATACAAGCAGGTGACGCTGAGACAGGTATTACCATCATGCAAATGGACAAAGGCTTAGACACAGGAAATATCTTGAAAAAAGCCCCTTGCGCCATTTTAGCGCAAGACACCCATGGCACTATGCTGACTCAACTCGGCGAGCTAGGGGCAGAAACTCTAATGAAAACACTAGACGATATTGCCTATCAACGCATAGACAGCATTGAGCAAGATCACAATCAAGCTTGCTATGCCAATAAAATCCACAAAGCAGAAGCACCCATTGATTGGAATCTACCTGCCAAGAACATTGATTGCCACATCCGCGCCCTCTCACCTTGGCCAGTAGCAGAAACCACCTGCCCCAAAGGTAGGCTACGCCTACACATGAGTACTTTTATCAAGCAAGACCATCAAGAAAAACCTGGCACCGTAGTGAATGTAAGCAAAGAAGGCATTGATGTTGCAGCACCAGGCGGGCTGGTACGGTTGCTTGCGTTACAGTTGCCCAACCAACGCATACTTGAAGCCCATACCTTTATCAACGGGCAAAAGGATTGGCTCCTTGCTGGGAAGTGTATCTTCAGTGCATAAAAAAAGCACCTGCGGAAGGGGCGCCTTCATACCTTTCCTTACCCAGCTTTCTGAGGCAAGCGAAAGCTTGATTAATTACTTCTTACAAGAGGCAAAAAAGGCCTATTTCCCACTACATATGAGTTCTACTGATTGACGTCAAAGTCTTTTCATCACCCGCCTCTAACTGCCTCATGTGATCGATGGCCAGATCTACCTGATCTAGTATTTGAGATCTCTGGTCATCAGATAAATTATTTGGAAAACTATCAACCATACTTTTAAGTTGTTCTAATTGATCCAGTGTTGGACTATAAAGAGAACTGTTGGAACCATGTTGCATAACTGTCAAAGTCACTCCTTGAGGATTTAATTCCACTTCTACATTGGCTTCATTGGGTTTAAAGAAAGCATCTGCAATCTCCCTCAATTGCGGGCGTATCAGGTCATCAGCCTGTGCGTAGATCGATTCATTAGCTTGAGCCGGCTGAGCTTCCATATAGGGGGAAGAAAAATAGGAACGAGAAGAACTCTTCTGATTTTTAGCCGGCCATAGGGGTTCTTCCTGCATTTCCACTTGAGCTTTCGAGCGTAATGACCAAATGGGCCACGAACTAGGCCTAAATAAACTCCAAGATTTTTGACTGGGTTGTTTTTGATTAACTTGTTTATCCACTTCTTGCCAAATCTTAGCTTGCTCCCCTAGCGATAGATCATCGTCATTTTTTCGACCCAATTTCTCTTTTAGGTCCTCTATATTACCCATCTCCCCTGTTTGCAGTTCTTGCAAAGCTCTGTTTATTTTCATGATTATCTCCCAAGCATTAATCACATGTGTTGAGAAGATAGTTACTTTTTTTATTTTGGGGGTTCTGAAAGTTGCTATGCAACATAGAATAATGTTGGTTGTGACTTTGCGAGTTCCTAGGCTTCAATCAAGAAGCTGGGGTCAAGCCTATCAAATGCTCCCATTGGGAAAGCACTTTTGGTTGTAAAATCACTTTGTTGATCTTACCTTGAGGATCAATAAGCACCGAGGTAGGTACTGTAGCCATAGGTGCAGCTAACCCAAGCAATGTCGGATCTAAATGCGCTGTCATAGAAAAATTTAAGTGATGCTTAGAAATAAAGTTATTAAGGTACTGGTCTGGCTTTTCATCAAAATTAACGCCTATTAACGTAACCTTATCAGGATATTTTGCCTGAAGACGTGCCAAATCAGGCATCTCTTTCAGGCAGGCATGACACCAGTCAGCCCAATAATTAACCAACAACCACTTACCACGATAATCACTCAAATGAATTTTATGCCCCTTGCTGTCAATGGCATCGGCCTGAGCAAAGGTGTAGCAGGCGATAAGGAGGGTTAGACAAACTGCCAGTAGCCTAAGAAAATTCCCAGTTGCTACTTGGTGACCCCAAGCACGGTGTCCTTTTTGTCTTTGCAAGACGCAAAGATTATGTCTATAGAACTTAACCATGGTGCTCCTTGGGGTGGTAATAACGATTAATCGCTTGCTCAAGGTCCTTAGCCAAAGTATCAGCCTGATGAGGTGGCGTCAATGTTGCCATCAACTGTCCCTCAGGATCAATCACCATTACTGCACCAGAATGGTCGACATTATAATCCTTCACTGCTTTGCTATGACCATGATGATGTTGATGTCTCATGGAAACTTTCATTGATAAAACACCCAAAGAATCCTTGAGTGGC
The DNA here is from genome assembly GCA_018402195.1 of Gammaproteobacteria bacterium. Taxonomy (GTDB): domain Bacteria; phylum Pseudomonadota; class Gammaproteobacteria; order M30B25; family M30B25; genus M30B25. The sequence continues at coordinate 3,986 of JAGYIW010000029.1, read as the reverse complement.
TGCAAATGAGTATCATCACCCACTGCGCCCTTAAATCGCTTGTTAAAGCTACTCAAGTAACGCTTAACCTCAGCCAAAGAATCACGGCCTGGATCGACACTGACAAAAATGACCTCTGGCAACACCGCCCTAGCGCGCTGCTCCATTTGATCATAAGCCTTGCTCAACTGCGCCAAAGTAGTCGGACACATTTCAGGACAATGGGTAAAACCAAAAAACAACACACTAAAGTGTCCATGCAAAGCCTGATTGTCCCAAACACTTCCCCAAGTTCCCTGCAAAGAAAACGGTGCAATTGACTTAGCTACAGGCAAAATATAGCCACTGTTTAAACGCTCTAAGACTACTTTTTGCTGCTCTTGATACACCTGATGCTGAGTCCAAACCCCAAACAATGCAGCCAACAAACCCACCACCAAAAGCAATGACAAGACTAAACGTTTCTGCGACATATTTGCAATCATAACTTACCCCAAAATCGATCAATAACCCAAAAGTGATCCACACAAATAACCAAGAATAAAACCATCAAATAATTAATTGAATAACGAAAAAGATCCATGGCCGCATCAGGGGTAGACGCCTCATCAGCACGATATAAACGAAAAGCCTTTCGCAAAAACACCGCATTCAACCCATTAACAAGAGCCAAATACAACAAATGACTCATACCAATCACAAAAGGCATCATGGTCACCGACCAAAGCATAATGCTGTACAACAACACATTCAGCTTGGCAAAAGGAATGCCATGCGTCACTGGCAGCATGGGAATCTTAGCGCGGCAATAGTCTTCATAACGATGAATCGCCAAAGCCCAAAAATGCGGTGGCGTCCAAATAAAAATGATCATCACCAGCAAAAAACTCTGGGGGCTTAACTGGTTAGTCACAGCTACCCAACCCAACAACGGCGGCAAAGCTCCTGCTAAACCACCAATGACAATATTCTGTGGTGTACGACGTTTCAAAAACCCGGTATAAACACCCGCATAGCCCACCAAAGACAACAACGTAAGTAAGGCTGTTGTCATGTTGATAAACAACCATAAAATAGCAAAACCAGTAGTCCCCAAAATTGTGGCAAAAGCAATGGCAGCGCGACTGCTAATCTCACCCTTGGGCAAAGGCCGAGATTGTGTGCGTGCCATCAAAGCATCCACATGCCTATCAATCAAATGATTGATTGCTGCCCCCGAGCTGGCCGCCAAACCAATACCCAACAATGCCACCAAGGTCAATCCCACTGATAAACTGGCTGGCTCAGCCAATAACATGCCAACCCAAGCGGTAAGCAACATCAACAACACCACCCTCGGCTTGCATAAAATCCAATAAGCTTCAAACAAACGTCTGGTCATTTTCTATAATACCTCTTGATCCTGCCAACGAGACTGAGCAAGTATCCATACTCCCGTCACCGCCAACATCAACAGCAAAAGTGCACCACCATTATGCATGACCGCAATAGTCATAGGCAAATGCAATATAACATTCAGTACACCCAATAATACTTGAGCACTGGCAATCAGCATCATCGCCAAACCCACTTTTTTCAGGCCAGGATGTTTTGCTGCCAACATCAAAGTCATAGACCATACCATGACAACAAGATAAACGAGGAACCCCCAGTAACGATGCAACATTTGCAACGTCATGCGCGCATCTAAAGACATCGTGCCACCTTCATAATTGGTGCCGACAGGCCGAAAAATATCAAAAACTTCGCCCCAGTGACCTGGTGGCATCCAGTGCCCTCGACAGGTGGGAAAATCAAAACAGACTGCTGAAGCATAGTTGGCGCTAGTCCAACCCCCCAAAATAATTTGCACAGCAACGAAAACCAATACCAACATCGCCCAAGGATACCATCTGGCGTCAAAACGCCCAGGCAACGCAGGCTGACGCTCACGAAAATGCCAAAGCCAAAGCCCAGTAGCAATAGTCATGCCCCCCAACAAATGCCCCATCACCACCAACGGATGCAAACGCCACGTAACAGTCCACATCCCCAAGGCAGCTTGGCCAATGACCAATAACGCCAGAAACAACGGCAGCTTCAAAGGCCCTTTAGGCTGACGTTTCACCCGCCAAGAAGCAAACCCCAAGGCAAAAATTAACATGCCCAATGTGCCAGCAAAGTAGCGGTGAACCATTTCCTTCCAGGCTTTGGCAGACTCCACAGGAATATCCGGGTAAGCCTCCGAAGCCTGTTTGAGAGCCTCAGAACTTTCAGGCACCAACAATTGGCCATAACACCCTGGCCAATCCGGGCAGCCTAAGCCTGCCTCCGCCAACCGCGTGTAAGCCCCCAACAACACCACCACTACTGCCAAAAATACCGCTACTGCAGTCAGCCGACGAAACCAAACACTGCTATCAACCAATATGTGACCCCCTCAATAAGCGTTTTATGTCAGTAAGCACATCTTTAGGCGGCACATCAGCATTGAAGGCCATGACCACATTGCCCAAAGGGTCTACCACGTAGATAACCCCATGCTCAAAGTCCAAAGAATCACTGTCCACACCTTCTCTAAAACGTACTAACTGATCAGGTGTAATACGTAAACGCACCAAGCCTTTATCAGCCGAGAACAGCATGCTATCATCTTCAATATCTGCAGGAATAACTTGCACCACTGCCCGCTTCACACGTTCAGCATCTTGTGCCAAAGCTGTGTGAATCTGATGCACATCGTGGAGACGGTTAAGACAAGCATCTTGCTGCCCTTTCTGCACCACCAATAACCACCAATGTTTATCCAAGTAATAATCCTCTCGCGTGGATTTGTCTTGAAAATCAAAGTCAGAACCGTCTACCTCAACGGTAAACAAATCACCATGAGCAACTGGCTCTAAATCAAGCGATTGGCTGTGATTTTTTGCCCACCAAGCCACGCCCCATGGGATAGCAACAATTGCCACCACTGCTAAAATAATCCATTGCTTGTTAGTTGAACTCATGTTGACTCCTCCTGAAATAAATTGTCGTTCCCATTAACCATACCACTGCAAAAAGCCACCACTGATAAGCATAAAGCCGATGTCGCTGAGGCGTCATTCCACCGCTGGGCCATGCTCTATCAAAGCCATGCTGCGCTTTGGCCGACAAACGCACCATCATGGGCATCCACTTGCCGCCATAAACAGCACGTAAGGTAGACGCCTTCCAAGACTGTAAGGTCTTTGGCCACGGGCCATGGCCCAAATTTTCTCCCAACAATACAGCCGATTCTGGGAAAACCAACTGTCCTGTCAGCCAAACATCACCAGATATAGGCTGAGAAACCAGCTGACGTAAAGCTGACTTGTCGACTTGATCAGCCAACCAACCGCGATTCACTAACACCACACCTTGCCCACTGGCAAGATAAAATGGCACAAGAATTTCAGCACCGTAGTGATGTCTCCGAAATTTATTCTGCCACAACAAAGAGCGTTTTGCATCAAAATGTCCACGCCAACGCACATTTCGCCAAGCCAATTGCAACGCGTTTCCTGTCAAAGCCTCTGATTCCGTCACCAGTGCTGCCGATTGCCCCATCGTTTGAGACTGTAGAATCGCCTGTTTAGCCACACCTCGGTGCCATTGCCACAACCCCAGGCCACACAATCCGGCAAAAACACCTAGCACAGACAACAAAAGCGCCAAACGCGCCAGCCTCCCCAAAGGATGCTTTTTTGGTTTATTCACGCTACAATCTAAACTGTTTAAATCAGACATGGAGATAGCTCATGAAGCTCATAATTGTACTCATGTTGATTATTGTACTTTTTTACTTGGCAAGAGCAAGCTATTGCATCATTACAAAACAACAAGATGGTGAAAAGATGGCACAAGCACTTACTTGGCGTATTGGTTTATCCCTACTCACCTTCGCCATGCTACTCTTTGGGCTCGCCATGGGCTGGCTGCACCCACACGGGCTAGCCTAAAAAGATTGAGTTAAGCTAACCAATCTACAACAACTCCCAGCTAACCCC
>JAGYIW010000028.1 GCA_018402195.1 Gammaproteobacteria bacterium | reverse complement strand
ATGAGAAAATGAACCTAAAGGACTAGGCCCAGCTTGAACATATTTTAAGACTTCCCAAAAGTTTATATCTGCCATTATTTATTCCTCCCTAATTATTTTACGCATATTAAGATTAATATCCTCATATACCTTCTGAAATTGACCATGCAAAATAATCCCATTGATTAATGTATGGCACCTCATTTCACCAAATAAATCTATTATTTTATAATCTAAACAAGTCACAGTGTTAACCATGGTTCTCTCCCAAAAGTTAAGATTTCTCAGCCAATAGCATACTTACTGCAATAGACGCACCATCCTCAGAAATATTCACACGTACTTCCTTATAATTTTCCAACACATCCAGCTCTTTTAGTATATTGCTGGCAAGATTTGGCAAGAGTTCGTTGTTGAGAATTCTCTCAATGTTTCTCGCCCCTGTATCTACCTCTAAACAGCGAGAAGCTATTTGCTTACCTACGGACTCATCAATCACAAGAGGTATCTTGTATGTGTCAAGCACACGTTTTTGAATGCGTAAAAGTTGAAGATTAACAATTTTTCCTAGCTCAATATCGCCTAATGGGTAAAAAGGAAGAACATTAACGCGTCCAAGAAAAGCAGGTTTGAAATACTCAAGTAGTTCAGGTTGCAAAAGTGTACTAATTTCATCGGCCGAAAGGTTTTTGTCACGTAAATCGGTATGTTGTGTTAGCGTTTTTGTGCCAGCATTTGTCGTCATGATAATCACTGTGTTTTTGCAATCTATGGTTCGTCCTTGGCCATCTCGTAAAACACCTTTATCAAACATTTGATAAAAGACATCTTGTACCCCTGGATGTGCCTTTTCCATTTCATCTAGCAATATTAAACTATAAGGTTTACGCCGAATGGCTTCAGATAAAACACCACCCTCACCATAACCTACATAGCCAGGAGGAGAGCCCAGTAACATCGATACTTTATGTTCCTCTTTGAATTCTGACATATTAATGGTTGTCAGATTGTTCTCATTGCCAAACAATAGTTCAGCCAGTGCCAGAGCGGATTCTGTTTTACCCACGCCACTTGTCCCAGCAAACATAAAAACAGCACGCGGTTTGTTAGGGTCAGTTAGTTTCGCTGAAGCAGTACGCATCACATCGGCTACAACAGCAAGTGCATGATCTTGTCCAATAACCCGCTTGGTAAGAGATAACTGCAAATCTAAAATTGTTTGCTTCTCACTACTCAACATTCTTCCCAGCGGGATACCACTCCAGTTTGCCACAGTTTCTGCAATGACTAAATCGTTCACACAGGCGTGAACAAGCGGTTTTTCGCCTTGCTCTAAAGCAAGTTTTTCTGTTAGTGAACTAAGTTCAGCTTTATCATCTGAACCGGATCGAATAGATGCAATTCGCTTGACTAATTCCAACTGAGACAACCATTGAACTTTGAGATCATCAATGAGTTTGTTGTTTGCCACAATGGCTGAGTCAATTTCTATCACTCGCTCTGAACAACCTCTATCTGCGTTGATAGCTTCCCTTTCAGTGGCGAGTCTGGCATTTAGTTGTTCAAGATCTTCAATGGCGCTCGGTTTGGTTGACTGGCTTACTGAAACTTTCGCACAAGCTGTATCCAATAAACTGATAGCCTTATCGGGAAGCTGTCTATCAGCAATATAACGTTTACTTAATCGCACAGCGTCTACCACAGCCTGGTCTTCTATGTGGACACCATGATGAGCCTGTAGTGTACTTGATAATCCACGCAACATAGCAATTGATATATCTTCAGATGGTTCTTCAATTTTTACCGGCTGAAAACGCCTAACAAGCGCAGGATCCTGTTCAAAATATTTTTTATACTCAAGCCATGTTGTTGCTGCTATGGTTCTAAGCTCACCTCGAGCAAGTGCTGGCTTGAGTAAATTTGCCGCATCGTTCTGCCCTGCCGCGCCCCCAGCACCTATCAACATATGTGCCTCGTCAATGAATAATAATATCGGCCGTACTGAGCTTTTAATCTGTTCAATAATGGCCTTTAGACGATTTTCAAATTCACCTTTAACACTAGCACCTGCCTGTAATGCTCCCAGATCTAAAGTTCTAACAACCACACCTTGTAAAGCTGGAGGAACTTCATCAGAAACCACCTTTAACGCAAACCCTTCAACAACTGCAGTTTTACCTACTCCAGCCTCGCCGGTAAGTATGGGATTGTTTTGACGCCGCCGCAAAAGAATATCCATCATTTGGCGTGTTTCATGATCTCTGCCAATCACAGGATCAATTTTCCCTGATCTAGCCTGCTCAGTAAGATCTATCGTATATGCTTCAAGCTCTTTCCCTGTCCCAATACTCTTGGTATTTTGATTACTCTTCTGTTGAGAAGATTCTTGGCTCGAGGCAACCATGTCACCAAAATTATCACGTAATTGCTTATGGTCAATGACATCAAGCAACTTGGCAGCAGGGCCAAAAAATCTTAGTAAATCCTGATTGCTCACTAAAGCTAACAGCAAATGACCTGATCGAATATGACTTTCACTAAAAGCCAAAGAGGTGATTGACCAAGCTCCATTGATTAGTTTAACCACATATTCTGAAAAACCAGGTGTTCGGGTATTCCCTCTTTTAAATTGTGAAATCGCCAGTTCCAGTGAATTTTCTATCTCACTTTTAGATATCTGAAAATGCCCAAAGATACAATCCAAATCATTCGGAGAATCAGAGAGCATCGATTGAAACCAGTGTTCAATTTCAATATAATAGTTTTGCTTCAATAAGCATATATTTGCTGCAGACTCAAGGTGACGCCTTGAAAAGGCACTCAATTTATCTATTAACAAAGTCAATTCGTTTGACATTTTCTCTCCTAAGTTCTTTTTATCGTAACACGCCCATCTTGAGGCAGTGATGTTTCATGACACAACCAACTATTCCACCCAAGATGATGTGGATTATCCGTACGAAGTTGGCATGGTAATACTTCTTTTGCTGATAAAACCAATTCAATATCAGCGATAATATGCTGCTGAACATAAGCATTTATCTTTTTTTGTAAAGCAGCATATGCAATTTTACCAGGTAAAAATTCAAGGAAGTAATCGTAACTTTTGATAAACAGAATAATCTTAATCCTACTCAATCTATCCCAAAAACTAACTCCTAATATACTGTTTTTACCTAGTAAATTGTTTATTTCCTGGCATGATGCCAATCTTGTACAAGCATCATCTGGAATATCTACCCAATAACCCACATGCTGTTTGACAGAAACATCTAACTCAAAGTAATGACTCAATATCATAGACAACCCTTCAGCAGTTTGGGTTTTATGACTGCCAGCACCTGCAAAATAGTAAGATGAGTCATCTCGACTATGAGAAAAAGATTGCAAGAAATGTTGATGTGTCGTATCTAGATATAACTTGTGTTTACGCCAAGATCGATACAATATTGCCAAGATTCTATGATTGAAAATGCTAATAAAATCATGGAATGATGACTCACCAGAACTCTTCTCAAGCATCAATGACTCTAAAAAGTGAGTTGCCAAAGCACCATTGTTTGTATTCAAGCCAAACAATTTTGTGTTTACCGTGACAGTTTTGCCTAGCCTTATCTTATAGATGGTAGCATCTGGAAAAGCCAAAGATGTATCTACATAAAAACGAATGGCATGTTGGAATAAAGATTCATCGGCCTGGCCATATTCCATCTCAAGCAAGCGAATAGCTTGAAAAAAATCAAAGTTTTCAGGATTTTTTACTAAGCCTTCTATAGTATTGGTTGTTGTCCACTTCTTGGAGAGCATGAATAGATAAGTCCTTCTTGTAATGTATGAATATTAAGTTGTGTAAACGCGTTAAGGTTGGCAAAACGAGAGAAAAAGTGGTCCAACACCATCGCAAATAAAAATAGATGCTGCCCAGAAAATTTCTTTCTATCAAACTCTATATCAACTTGAGTTCCTTGAAAAAATCCACCGCCTATCTCACCACAACGCTTAGTAGCACGACAACTGGTAACTTTGGTGATACCCTTAATCAATGAGCTGTATTGACTGTATTCAGAATCATATAGGGAAAGCCAAGACCTCAGTACTGCTGGATCACCATCGTCCTTAAATAGATTGATATTATTGGTGGTTAAATGTGAAATAAGACGCCAGTTGGCATGGTTTTTATTGGAAAACACATAGGATTGGGTCATAGGCTTGATGCACTTGATAGAGGCGATCGCATCGTTTGCTTTGGTAAACTGCAACTTAGGTTCATCTTGGGAAAATGGTAGTGATGCTGGTAAATTACCATTGGTACACAAAACTTCAGTATTGATCACGTAAGGTTTATTTATGATAGAATCATACCGATGATTACTCAACGCAATCTTTAGTGAGCTTAGGATACGCCCATTATCCATCATGATGCGCTTAGCAGTCCAAAACAATGGTTTTTCATTGTCTTGGGCTTTTTCGTCAGCAAAGCGAGTGCCGTACATGGGTAGTATAGGAAATGCTTCGCCAACATCATTCACCGCTTCCATAGAAGTAATGCTATGGACTTCTATTGAGTCAGGATTTCTTTTATCTGCAGTCAACGGGTATTCAAACTGTCTATGATCTAGATATATAGGCTCAGCATAATCACGGAAAAGATTGACAACAGGAGAGCAAAACAACTTAAAAGCACCTTTAGTAAGGCGCTTTGCCACCAAGTCATCATGCTGCTTGATAAACAAACTCAAGCATAAAGTATCTGATTGTATGTTCCGGCAAAAAGAAGATAGGTTTTCACAATCAAAATATAAGTATTTTTCATGATAGACGAAAAACTCTGTAAGAAACCTATAGCTAGGTAATACATTGTCAGGGTAAACAAGCACATTGTCATCTTGATTAAACCCACCCACGCCATAGTCTTGCTCTGAAATCAAGCAAACCTGATCCAAGGCAGTTGAAGCTGCAACACCCACCCCAAGAACTTGGGTCGCAAGTAACTCAAAAAGTGAAGGTACAATGCTTTTTACTGCACTACCAATAAAGAAGCTTAATTTATCGAGCGATAGCTCGGCTATAGTTCCTTCATGGGTCGTATGAAGCTGAATTTGAATGACACCTCCAACATCATGGTGCCTACTGATAGTCTCGGGTATAAATTCAGGAGATTCATAATATTGAACTCCCTCAACTTCAAGTGGGTAAACATATATATCACGGGTAGTCTGAAATTTAATGATTTCATTTTTAGGTGATTTTGTCTCTACTTCAGTTTGCCTAGGAAGTAAGTACTCGCTGGACAATTCTTCACTTGAGGTGCATTGAATTGTCCCCAAAGAAGGAATGGGGCAAAGATAATGAGGAAAATATTGCTGATGAGTGCCACACTAAAATCATCACTGGCATCATCAATGTTGTTGTGAAATTTTAGCAGTAAGAAAAGCAAATGATTGAATCATATGCTCAGTTTGCAAGTCAACTTGATCACTGCCAATCTGTAGTTTGCTTGCAAACACTCAGGGATGTTTTTTTTAGAAAAATCAATGGCCAAATTGCAAGTAGCCAATTTCTTTGTTGTAATAATATAGAATTTATCATCAAAACATCACATCGCCTTACTGTAAATTAATTCGGAGTAGTTTCTCTGTCAAAATTAGAATCAAAACATAAAGGGCTCCATACCATTTTCCAAAACCATGTATCCCGTAATCAAAAATGTATATGATTTAACTGGATCCACTTTATCTTCAGACTTAATCGCCACAGAAACATCATATAACTTTTGGCTGATGTTGAAGAATTGTCTGCTCAATCTGCTTGCAGAAAGTAACTTTTATCATTTGTCGAAGTGGATATTTTCATTGACCAAGCCAGGCATGCCATAACTAAGTACAGAACGATTTAAATACCTGTATTTTTTCAAAAAGAAGTTAAAACAACATCTTGTATTTAACAATAACTCCAATTCCAAACGCATATTTTCCTTCGCAGGGTAATGCTTCTGCATGAGCGTGGCTATGGGGGAATAATTAACCATTTTTAATATCCGTAATAAGTTTTATAGAGCCTGTAGCCCACTCAAACTGAAAATGGGGCTGTAGGCAAATAACCATATAGTAACTACCAGGCAATTGCTTGCGCTCACGAATATGAATGCTCGCAGATCTAAGAGGATGTTTTGCCATTAATCCTGAGGACATATCTGAACTATTCGCTGTGTACTGAAGTATCCAGTTGTACAATTCAGTTTCGTAGGAATTAATATCGTTGTAACTGCCCAACTTGTCTCTGGCAATTACTTTTATATAGTGTGCAAAACGTGATACACACATCACGTAATTCAACAAAGGCGGTGCATTATTTGTATCTTTATGTTTATTGCTTGTAGCTGAATCACCTAATGAGCAATAAACAGACCGAGATGCAAAAAAAGCATGACAACCAGCGTATCGACATTCACTTAGTACCATAAAACCGAAAGCATTTAATGATTTTTCAAATTTTTCAGTAATAAATACATTAGTGGAAATAGTCCGATACACGAAGACATCATCTGAAGTAAGTGGAGGATGAGGGTAATTATCCAGTATCACTTCATCATCATCGTCAGGACCAACACCCTGAATGCTCGCAAACCATCCTGAAACATGATAAGTCCGCATGGCAACTTTCGCAAAAGCATAACAAGGATTACCCCAAAGATAAGCGTTAGGTTTGTTCTGCTCACTGATTGACAAACTATAGTTAGGCTGACTCAACTTCTGATTTCTCGTAACCAAAATATTGGGCAAAAGTAATCCCACAAAACGCATATCAGGTTCAGATCTCAACGATTTGTAGTGAGCGAATTTATCTTGGGAAAAAGTTCTATCTAGATCAATCGGTGCTTGTAGCTGATTAAAATTATCCAATTCAAAAAAATCAGGTTTAACACTTAAAACCACTGGAGAAAAAGCTGAGGCTGCTATTTGGCCAATAGTGCGCAAAAAACCTAAATCTTTCCTACTTGGGCCAATACTATAATCACACACAAGCAGACCATAAGGCTCTCCTCCGGGCATATCATACTCATTTGAGTAGATAAGCTTAAATAGATAGCTACCATCAAAATCAGGGGAGCTTTCAAGATCTTTACAAATTTCTCTCCAAGAAATGTCAATGACACGAATTTTGACACTATCCAATGAAGAGGCATCAATGACTAAGTCATAAAGCTGTCGCCATGAACATTCAAGCTTCATTAGTTTTGCATCATTGCAAATTAAGTTAACTTGTTCATGGATAAGCCTATCTATCGCAGCAATAGCAAATTGAACAGAAGATTTCAAATTTCGCAAAGCCACCAATGCCTCTCCTTCAAGATTGACAGTTTAAATTACTATCAAATTATCCCAACTCTGGAATTCTTGCCACCAAGCGCATAGACGCGGTTAGTTCTTCCATTTGCAGCCAAGGTCTTAGCCATGCAATAGCGTTATAGCAACCAGGCTTCCCAGGGATCTCTTGTACCTGGACTTTTGCTTCCGCCAGAGGATATTTTGACTTCATCTCTTGGCCAGAGTCTGGATTACCATTTACATAGTTTATAATCCAGTTGTTCAGCCATTTCTCAACATCTGAAGCCTCCATGAAGGATCCAATTTTATCACGTGCCATCACTTTCAAATAATGTGAAAAACGAGATACAGCCATCACATAAGGCAATCGTGCAGAGATTTCAGCATTGGCTGTTGCCTCAGCTTTATCATATTGCTTAGGTTTCTGCGTGGTTTGTGCGCCGAAAAACACCGCATAGTCTGTATTTTTGAAATGGCAAAGTGGCAAAAATCCAAGTTTACTTAGTTCTGACTCACGCCTATCTGTAATACCAATTTCAGTAGGGCAAGCCATATCAATATCACCATCATCACTGTTGAACGTGTACAAAGGCAATCCTTCTACTTTACCTCCTCCTTCTACGCCGCGAATAGCTGTACACCACCCGTATTTGTTGAAGGCCTCGGTAAGCTTTGTACCCATGACATAAGCAGCATTCATCCAACAATAATCATCGTGGAGCATGGCTTTCATTTTGTCATGCTCATCCAACGGTGCTTCTTCAAAATCAAATGCCTCAACAGGTTTCGTATCCTTACCATATGGAAGCCGTGCCAAAACCCTTGGCATTACAAGCGACACAAAACGAGAATCTTCATTTTCTCTAAAGCCTCGCCATTTGGCATACTCTAAGGAATCAAACACCTTGGCTAAGTCTCTCGGCTTAGATAACTCCGTCCATTGATCAAAACCAAATAGCCGAGGACTCGCAGCAGAAATAAATGGACAAAATGATGCAGCTGCCAATCCACTTATATTGGTAAGAAAATCTAGTTGCTCTGGATGGTTGGTAAATTCATAGTCACCAATCAAAACACCGTAGGGTTGACCACCAGGAGTGCCGTACTCACTCTCATATATTTTTTTGAAAATCTGACTTTGATCAAATTCGGCAGCTTTGTCTAAGTCCTTACCAATATCATTTTGCGATGAATTCAACACCTTGATTTTCAATGACGCACTTGTTTGAGTATTAAATGTCAGGTGATGGAGACCTCGCCAGCTTCCTTCTAGTTTTTTAAACTTAGCGTCATGCATGACTTCGACAAGTTGCTTAGAAATTAATTTGTCAATCGCACTGATCGCATTATTCATCGTTACCAAAAGGTTTTTATCCCATTTGACAACCCCTTCCATAGCCTGTTGAGAAAAAGCGCGCATTAACACTTCAACTTGAGATGGATCTGTTTGCTTGGTTGCCTCAATGGCTTGCTCAAGTAATGTTTTAGTTTCAACAGAAGCCTCAGCTTGTTCCGTCATTGTTACAGTTTCTTCACTCATGATAATTCCCTCATTTTAATGTTTAGATTACTCTTTTCCATCTTCAGTCAGTGCTTCTGCTACAGATTTGAGTGCATCCTCATCTTTAAGTATTTTTTCCAAGATGCCCTCTAGCTCTTCAGAACGATCGGCCTTAGTCAGCAGATCACGAAGCTGATTACGCGTATCCAACAATTTTTTAAGTGGCGCAATCTGCTCAACAATTTTTTCAGGATCAAAGTCATCCATCGACTCGAAGGCTAAATCAACTGCCAATTGGCTATCACCTTCCTCAAGTACGTTTTCAACTTTCAATGAAAGCCCAGGTTTGAAGCTTCTTAGCACACCGTTGAAATTATCCTGGTCGATTTCTACAAATTTACGATCTTTGTATGGCCTAACTTCACCAACAGGATCTCCCGAATAATCACCCAAGACACCAACCACAAAAGGCAATTCTTTTCTTTCAATAGCACCTTCTGTTTCAATGTCGTAGCTAATTTGAACCCGAGGTTTACGAACACGTTCTAGTTTCTTTTGACTACTCTCCATATTACTCTCCTTAGTTTGTTGTTTCATTATTTACATCTATGCCTGTCAAATGACACACATCTTCTCTGACCCTATCGTCAAGAATAATTTCACCCAGCAACTGCCCCAAAGACATTCCGCCCCAACGAATGGTTCTCTCAATAAGATATGGCAATGGCGACTGTGGTTCGTGAACTTTGAAATAATTAGCTACATTGGCAAGTGATCTCAGTGCTGACTCACGATCACTTATTAGACCATTACTGTCTTTAACACTGGCTGATAATTTGACTGTCTCATCATCGCCTAAAACCTCAGGTTCCTCATGCATAGCAAGTACATCATGGCCCAGAGTACGAATGTCGTTAAGACATGCTTCAAGGATGTTTTTGATATTACTCGAAGGAGGAATGTCATCAGGTTCACAATGATCATCAAAGAATTGACTCAGTTTAGTGAAATTTGTCAAGGCTAATTCTATTTCGCTTATTATCTGCAATATACTGGCCGCTGGGGTTCGAATAACACTCAATTGAATGTCTTTCATATCAATAACACCTTCACTGATCCTCTGGTTTTTTTTCTTAGGATCATTTATTTTTTCTATATTCAAGGACTGTTTGTATTGCCACAGCACCAAGGGTCCACCATTGCCAAGCGTTATAATAGGGACATTAATCATGGGTGCAGCAAGAGTTCCCTCAGAATCATTACCATTTAACCAGATATAAGCAGCAAGTTTCGTGGACATGCCATCTTCATCAGCCAGTGGATAAATGAGATCCCAATATGCTTCAAGTAGGCCCAGCGACACATCAAAACCCTGAGCTAAACCAGCATAACCATCTGTCCTTAGCAAAGCCTCTATAAGCCAAACAGCAATTTCTAAATCCTTGCTTACTATTGATAGAATATGAATGGCTTTTTCTTTAACCTCTTGCCAAAGATCAAGTGGATTTTTATCACTATTCCCATCCATAACCTGACGTTCAATGGTACGAGCAGCATTTCGTTTGTCCTTTATTTCGTAATAAATGGAAGTAGGAGAATTGTCTGATCGCACGTCGCTCCCTACTGGGTTATCTGATCCAATTGGATTATTTATGGATTGTATTTGGCTTTCAGTTAATCCCATCCTATCCTCACATTTTAACCAATCAACACTGTTGGCGCACCCAAAACGATCGAGCCACCATGGGCTGTCATATCGCCCATCCTAGCAGCCGGCAAACTACTTATAAGAACAGTAAAGCTACCTAGCATAATAGTATCAGGTGGTCCAACACACACGAGCAGATCGCCAACTCTAGCTGCAGGCAAGCCCGCAATAAGCACCGTTACCCCTCCAGGCGGCATAATTGGCCCGCCCACATGGGGCACAATCCCAGTCAACATGGGGCAAACATGCATGTCTGAAACTCTGGCTGCGGGTGTACCCATTTTAGTCTTCTCCTCTAGAAACGACCATGTAACCATTCCCTCCACTGGCAATATCTTTACCAACTGATATGCAAGTTTGATAATAATCCTCTTTACCTTGGGGATCTTTTAATACAGATAGCTGAATTGAACCAAAAACAGCTTTGGGGCATAGTTTTGTATCTGGTGAAACTTTGGGTTTATCTTTCGCAACGATACTTCCACCAGACCAAAATCCAGCTTGCGCAGCCCAACCTACAGGAGATTTATAGTGCAATGAATGATTGATGTGTTCCAAAGCATATCGACTGTCTTCATGAAGCTCCTTAACCCACTTCTCAATCAGCTGCATGGCAGCTTTCTCTTCATCATTCAGGTGATCTGAGTAAATTTTCACAATGCACGCGTATGCCCACCAAACAGCTTCTCGGCTTGGCAGCCCAAAAGATAAAAAGTGAATACAATCAATGTAGTGCTTATTGTTAAAAAGGTATCTAACATAGTCAGCAGAAGAAGTTTCATCCTTCTCCGGAAACACTTCAATGTCAGATTCAATTTCTTGACAAATTTGCCAAGCCAATGAATGATTTAGTTTCTGTAATTCCATGCATAAATTCCCTAATTAATCATGGTAATCGACCCTTTCAACTGCAGCATGGCGCTCGAGTTAACTTGCGTCATGACTTTGCCATTAATTTTGACCATCATGCCATCTAAAGTGATACCAGACTGATCAATTTTAATACTATTCTGCCCAACCACTAACTCAATGCCCTGCATAGCGCTTGTGGTTGACTTGCCTAGGCTTACTTTGGTTGAGTGATTTCCCTTGGAAATGGTCAGCTCATCATTGCCCATACTCACCTTAACCGCACGGTTGCCCTGAGTAATTTTTAATTCATGATTGCCCTGTGAGATCTCAATATTATGACTGCCTTTTGCTATTTTTAAACAATCATCTTGCTCGATTTCTGTATCTCTCTTCCCTTTTTGTACTTTAAAAGTAACATCACCCTCTACAACAGTATGTGCGACATTTTTGGTTATTTCGATATGTTGATCATTTTTGACAGATAAGGAATCGTCATTTTCTACTATAACCTTGCGATCTTTCTGGGCATGCACATAGAAAAGTTCATTGTCTTTTTTATCATCAAAATAAACTTCATTACAATCTGCGGCTTGACCTTCTTTGGTTGAATGGGTTTTAAAACCTGAAATGGTTTTATTCGCAGGCAAATCGTATTGCGGCAACTGATCACCATTATAAACTGATCCTGTTACCAAAGGCTTATCTGGATCGCCATCCAAGAAGTTCACCACAACTTCATCACCTACCCTAGGGAGACACAAAGCCCCCCACTGCTTTCCAGCTGATATCTGCGCAACACGAACCCAACAAGAACTTTTTTCATCATTTTTACCATACCGATCCCAAAAAAATTGCACTTTTACACGACCATATTTATCGGTATAAATCTCTTCGGCACTCGGCCCAACAACTTTGGCTGTTTGAACACTAGATATTTTAGGTTTCATCTGTCCTTCTATCTGAGGCCTGAAAGGAACTTTTGAAAGAATACACCGAAATGTATTCGCATAATGCTGGTTGGCTTGAGCACCTGAAAAATGAGATTCATCCACTGATTCATGCTCAATCTGAGTAATGACATACTCTTTACCCTGAACAGTCACCAAGCCTCCTGCCGTCAAACTGCGGTAATTACTAGCAGCATCATAGATTTGACTATTCACTTCTTCAGACTGCATAAGCAATTTTGTGCCAGCCACGCCCTCTGACTTGTCATCATAATTGCCTGGGAAAAAAAAATGGCTAAGTTGACTATTGTGTTTTTGATGAAGAATTGTTTTGGTCTCCGTTGTAAGGTCCAAGCTTGGAGAAACATAATCATAGTCAGTTGTCGTTACTGCACCTGAGTTGAAACTATACTTACATTCCCATCTGTCAATGCATCTTGAAACAGAACCAGACTGGTTAATTTTCAAACTTTGCTCACTTTTCTTAACATAAGCAACTTTAGAATCAGCTATGACCATGGTATGTTTACTTTTTTGATGATCAAAAAAATAAAACAGGCCCTCTTCGGCTAGAAGTCTGCTTATAAAGTCAAAAGTTGTTTCATTGTATTGGACGCAATACTCGCGTGGCCCAAGACTTTTGTTAACCTTGAACACATAATCAGAAAACCCTAGTGATTTAAAAAGGGCAGTGATGATCTCAATCACGGTTTGTTGCTGAAAAACCTGGCAATCTGAGTTGTATCTAAGCAAATAAAACCAAGGTACGACTGTCATGCGAAGACTTGCAGGGTTACCCTCATCAGTGTGAATAACTTCACACTGATGAATAACACCATTAAAGCTTCTATGTTGATTTTCATCTGCTAGGGACCAATCTACTGTCTGACCAATAAGCCCGTCGTCTACAGAAACTTGGGCATTGACCACAGCATCCAGGACAAACAAGAATGGAGAAGATATGCCCTCACAACCCTTGAATGATCTCAACAGGAAGCTGTCTTCACCTAGCGATGTGCTGACAGACAACAATCTCGGCTTTTGGGTAAAATTGGCCATAGTAAAAGTCACCTAGGTTATTTCTCACCATTGATGGAGCAGTTAACTAACCAATTAGACCTTTTTAGCTGTCTTCAGATCATAACCAGCAGGAATAGGGCTACCGGGTTTATGATTATCGTCATAAGGTGTGTACTTGACCTCAATTTTATCGTAATTGAACGATAGCTTTTCAGAGGGTATGGAATCACCGCTACCACTAACTTCATAACTACTTATAAGGACATTAGACAACGTGTATTCCATGTATGTCTGCGTTTGATCCCCAGTTCTGCAGAAATGAATGACGACAGGCTTAGCGATACCTATGCACGACTCAATAAAGAGAAGAGGACTTGTTTCATCCATAGTCTTAGTGATAACAATCTCAGAGAGA
The DNA here is from genome assembly GCA_018402195.1 of Gammaproteobacteria bacterium. Taxonomy (GTDB): domain Bacteria; phylum Pseudomonadota; class Gammaproteobacteria; order M30B25; family M30B25; genus M30B25. The sequence continues at coordinate 389 of JAGYIW010000028.1, read as the reverse complement.
GAAGGAATTGAAGATTCTCTATCCTTTACTGAGCCTGGTCTCCCGCCACCTATTGCACGCCCCAAACCAAAACTCATTGAGTGTGCCTCAATCCATTTTTCATGACCAGCTGCAGTTACATTTCCGTTTATTCCATCTATTTGAACGTATATTGCCATTTTTTTATCTCCTTGTTTGACTAACTGACATATAGCAATTACTATAATACCTGGATGTTTCAAATATGCAACAAAATAATTAAGAAATTAATACCTATGATAAAGACAATCAGAATTGGTTTAAAGCAATGCAAAAACCCCGCTTCAACGGCCGATGATCGCTGGCTTTTCGGAAAAAATTCTTCTAATCTACACATAGCTGATTCATCACCCAGACAATCAGAACTCGAT
>JAGYIW010000027.1 GCA_018402195.1 Gammaproteobacteria bacterium | reverse complement strand
GTAGGGAATGCACGTACTGAAAACCCTAGCCATGTGGCTAAAGATAAGTTTCAAGATACTGTTTTACATGGAGATTTTAAGTCAAATTCTAATTTGGCTAATACATCTTTGGGTAGTCAACTCAATAAAAGAACAAAAGCGCTAAATAGGGGGGTTGAATCATCAGAGCAAATGGCTAAAAATGGTGAGAAGTTTGCTGATAATGTGACAAAAACACTTTTTACATCTATGTACAAACACACCAAAGGTGTGGAAGCAGTAGAAGCTAAAGTAAAACGTAAAAACATTTCGTGGAGCTCTAGAGTTGCTGGCTTTTTTAGTGGCCCAAGTCTTAATACTGAAAAGTATGGTAAAGATGAAGATTACACGATAACTGCCAATAAGCTGGTGCTTGAATTTGCTATTAGAGAATTGCAAGGAGGCAATATAGGTAGTGCTGAGCATAACGCGTTGCACTCATTTGCTTTATCAATGATTCCAAGTTCAGGTAGTACTGAGGTATAACCATTTACACATGCTGTATACGCAGAATCCCACAATATCGTTATGCGATTTGTGGGATTTATTGTTGTCATCAGCACGTAAGCAGACGCGCCCATGGCTAAAGTGCTTGGTCATTGATTTGATCAAAGAGGACGATCTTGCGAATAAACCTCAAACTATTTGTCAAGATATCTATGTCACTTCGTAAACTCTTGCTTATTGTTCAGTCATGACTAGTAACGTAAACCCACGGATATGCCTCGTTGTTCAAAACTGTGGCTTAAGCGTTTGGTTTGAGTTAATAGGATACTGCTGTCTGCTAGTAGGGGAGTGTTTCTAAGATTAACCAGGCTAATTTCGACAATTTTTTAGCTGCTCTGACTCTTTAACTTCTACTGTGACGTATTTCCAGGGCTTGTTTTGCAGTGGTGATCTTGGCATAATCATGGGATGGACAAGGAATAAAAAACCATGCAGCATACGCCTCTTTCTCATCAGCACCAAGCCTTAGGGGCCCATCTTCTTGATTTCTATCGTTGGGCACCGTTACACTATGGCTGCACAAATGCAAGAGCATAAAGAGGAATACCATGCCTTTTATCCCCCATACTGAAGCTGATGTTGTGGCTATGTTAAAAACCATTGGAGTTGGCACTATAGATGATTTGTTCGATGAAATTCCTGCAAATCTACAAGCGCCAGATCTTTCCATGGTGCCTGAAGGGCGACCGGAGTTCATGGTTTTGCAGCACATGCAGGATTTGGCTTCGCAAAATGATGCTTTGAGTTGTTTCGCTGGTGGAGGTGCTTATGACCATGCTATTCCTGCTGCCATTTGGGATGTGGTTGGACGTGGTGAGTGGTTGACGGCATATACACCTTATCAACCTGAAGCCAGTCAGGGTAGCTTGCAGTTGATTTATGAGTTTCAAAGCATGATCACTGGCTTATTAGCCATGGAAGTGGCCAATGCCGCAGTCTATGATGGTGCCACGGCTTTGGTTGAGAGTGTGTTGATGGCTGTTCGTAGCAAATGTCAGCAAGCAAGAAGACGGATCTTGGTTCTCGGAAGTATCAATTCGCATTATTTGAGTGCTCTGAATACTTTGTTGGCACCACAGGATATTGTTTGTGACTCGGTGGTGTTTGATCCCGCCTTCGGTGTGGTGGATCCGGATATTTTGGCTGAGTATGTGGGTGAAGGATTTGATGCTTTGGTTATCATGCAGCCTAACTTCTTTGGGCGTTTAGAGGTTGTTGATGCGCTGACAGACTGGGCTCATGCTCAGGATGCTTTTGTTATCGGAGTAGTCAATCCTGTTGCCATGGCCTTGCTGAAACCACCAGGTGAGTGGGGTGAGCAAGGGGCAGATATTGCTTGTGGTGAAGGTCAGCCTTTAGGTATCCCATTGTCTTTTGGTGGCCCTTACTTGGGATTTATGGCCTGTAAGAAGGTGCTGATAAGGCAAATGCCAGGGCGTATTATTGGCCGTACTACTGATACTGAAGGAATAGAGCGCTTTGTGCTGACTTTGCAGGCGCGTGAGCAGCATAGTCATCGTGGTAAGGCGACTTCGAATATTTGTACTGGCCAAGGCCTGCTGGTGGTGGCGGCGACTTTGTATATGAGTTTGCTTGGGCCAGAAGGACTACGTCGAGTGGCCATCGATTGCCATCAAAAAATGCAGCAGTTATTGAAGATGGTTGAGGATATTCCTGGCGTGTCACGGGCTTTCTCCGGACCAGTTTTTCATGAATGCGTGCTTAAGCTCGATGGTTCGGCTAATGAGTTGGTCAGCAACATGGCGCGTAAAGGTGTGTTAGCAGGAGTACCTTTGAATGGGTATTTTGAAGGTGCGGAAAATACTTTGTTGGTTTGCACCACTGAAACAAAAAGCGCAGAATCCATTGATCATTATGCCAAATTGATGCGGGCTTCGATGGTGCAAGCAGTGGGAGGTATGGTCTGATGACATTGATATTTCAACAATCACATCCTGGATGTTTGAATGATCAATTCTGTCCTAGGGTGCAAGAAGTCGAGGGTGATATTCCTGTCGAGATGTTGCGAGTTACACCTTTAGATCTTCCTGAGGTGGCTGAGTTAGATGTGATCCGGCATTATACACGATTGTCGCGAGAGAATTTTTCTATCGAGACCCATTTTTATCCACTGGGATCTTGTGCCATGAAGTACAGTCCGCGTCTTTGTCACAAAGCGGCCATGTTGCCAGGTTTTTTGGGTCATCATCCTCTCACCCCAGAGTCGTTTAGTCAGGGGACATTAGCATGTTTGCATCAGCTGCAAATCTGGTTGGCTTTCATTACTGGTATGGATGAAGTTTGTCTGACGCCTATGGCGAGTGCTCAAGGTGAATGGGCAGGGTTGCGCATGATTGCGGCGTATCATCAGTCTCGGGGTGATGTTGATAGAGTGGAGATGCTAGTACCAGATGCTGCTCATGGTACCGGTCCTGCTTCTGCTGCCATGTGTGGGTTTGAGGTGCGTGAGATTCCTACAACTATTCAGGGCGATGTTGATATTGAGGCTTTGGCAAGGACGGTAGGGCCAAAGACCGCAGGTATTATGCTAGCCAATCCTTCAACATTGGGGGTGTTTGAACGCGATATTGAGGCCATTGCCAAGCTTATTCACCAAGCTGGCGGCTTATTGTATTACGATGGCGCCAATTTGAATGCCATTATAGGCAAGCTTTCCCTTAAAGCCATGGGTTTTGATGTGGTGCGTCTCAATTTGCAGAAAACTTTTACTACTCCGCATGGTGGTGGTCCAGGTGCTGGACCAATTGCTGTGACAGAGAGGTTGCAGCCTTTTTTGCCTGTGCCAAGAGTGACCCAGAAAGATGAGTATTTTGCTTGGCTGCATAAGGAGGATTGTCCTGACAGCATTGGTCGCATGTCTGCGTTTTATGGCGATGTCGGGGTTTTATTGGGTGCATATGCTTATATTGCCATGTTGGGCCAAGAAGGCTTAGTGACTGTGGCTGAGTATGCCACGTTGAATGCCAATTATTTGTTGGCAAGATTGAATCGCGTGGGTTTTGATTTAGCCTATCCAGACCGACGTGCCACGAATGAGTTTTGTTTGACCTTGTCCGCCTGGCAAAAGGCCAAAGGCGTGACAGCAACTGATTTGTCTAACGCCTTGTTAGATAGAGGATTTCATGCGCCAACAGTGTATTTTTCCTTGTTGGTACCAGAATGTTTGTTGATAGAACCTACAGAAACAGAAAACAAGCAAACTTTGGATGCTTTTGTTGGTGCGATGCAGGAGATTGCTGAGGCCTATGTGAATGACCCAGCATCATTAAAGCAAGCGCCAACAAGCCTATCTCGGACACGTATGGATGAGGTGCAGGCTGCGAAAATACTTGATGTTGCTTGGCGTGAAAAGGGAGACACGCATAATATTACATAGAACATTTGGGCAGAGTAGCTTCACCAGAGAATTGCTGTGAAGATTAATTAAGGCTTGTCAAAAGCCTAGGATATGAGTAACCTTTGCTTGAAGGGAGCCCCAAAGACTGGGGTTGTGCGTATAACAACACAATGAGGTAAATCATGGAATTACCGGTAAGTGAAGAGACGAAAAAGAATTTAATGGCCAAGGGCACATGGACAAGAGGGCTTTACATGTTGCTTTTTATTGTGGTAAATGCTTTTGTCCGTTTGGCGATCCAGCTGATTGCCTTGGTGCAGTTCTTGCTGTCTTTGATGACGTCTGGGCCTAATCCAAAATTGGTGGAATTGGGACAGAGTTTGAGCAAGTTTGCTTTTCAGATCATGATGTTTGTTACCTACAATACTGATTCAAAGCCGTACCCATTTGATGAAGTTTGGCCTGTGGCAGAAAATGCCGCTACTCCTGCTAAGGTGGTTGAGAAGTAAGCATGCTGCATTCAAAGAGTGCTAGGCATGGTGGCATTAGGGCCATTACAGTAGATGTTCTAAGCCATAAACCAAATGGTCAAGCGCCATAACTTTCTCGCATGCCAGCAACACACCCGGCATGAATGCTTCACGACTCAGAGTGTCGTGGCGGATGGTTAAGGTTTCACCTTGGCCGCCACATATGACCATTTGATTGGCTATGACACCAGGTATACGAATAGCATGAATGGGTATGCTGTGGTGCCAGACGCCTCTGGCAGAGCGATCAAGAAGAGCCTCACCTTCTACAGGGGTGTAGTCGCCCCGGGTTTCAGCAATCATGTCCGCGGTTTTTAAGGCGGTACCTGAAGGTGCATCTTGTTTTTGATCATGATGCATTTCTACAATTTCCATGGCAGGCAAATATTTAGCTGCTTGCGCAGACATTTGCATCATCAATAGCGCTCCAATGGAAAAGTTGGGGGCGATGATCGCACCTAGGCCTTTATTTTCGCAAAGAGCTTCTAGCGTTTTGATGTCTTCAGGTAGGAAGCCTGAGGTGCCGATGACGGCGCGAGCACCGCTTTCTAAGATGATTGTTGCATTGGTCATGGCCTCACTGGCAATTGTGAAATCGATAACGATATCAGGCTGGTGTTTGGCAATAAGTGAGGCTAAGTCATCTTGACGGCCAGTTTGGGCAACCAAGCAAAAGCGTCCATCACCTTTGACAGCGGCAATAGTATGTTGGCCCATTTTGCCTTGAGCACCGTTGATAAGGATGCTTGGGGTAGTCATGGTTATGTCTCCTTGTTATTTGTTTCTGAAGTGATCTTTACCAGTGATATCAATGCCAATGTTGATAGATTAAGGCGCCTTGAATTAGTTTGAGATTGTAAGCGGGACTATAGAGCTTAGCAAGGACTCAAAGGACTTGAGGAAGGGATAGGTGTACCCGGATCAAGGCGATAACAATACCCACCCCTGGACGGTCGCTTAAACCCATGTCTAGGTCAACACCTAACGGCCACCCCACAATACACTACACACTTTGCTTACAATCCACAGTTTCTGCTTTGCAAGTCCCCAAGGCAAAGTATCCGTTACATTCAAGGTCCCGAGGATAATGTCGTTACCTTAAGTTTTAGCCAGCTGCTCAGCAACGAAGTCCCAATTTACCAAAGCCCAAAAATGCTCAATGTACTGTGGGCGGTTATTGCGGGTGTCTATGTAGTAAGCATGCTCCCAAACATCACAGGTGAGCAAAGGCTTATTTCCCTCAGTCAAGGGATTGCCTGCGTTGGCAGTGGCGCAAATGACCAACTCACCTGATGTATTTTTTGATAACCATGCCCAGCCAGAGCCAAATTGAGTGGCAGCTGTTTGGGTAAATTGTTCTTTGAACTCTGCAAAAGAACCAAATGTTGCTTCAATAGTGCTTAGCAATTCACCTGTGGGCTTGCCGCCACCTTGTGGGCTCAAGCAAGACCAGTAAAAAGAATGGTTCCACACCTGTGCAGCGTTGTTAAAGATTCCGCCATTTGCAGAAGTGATTATTTCTTCTAGCGATTTGTCTTCAAATTCTGTGCCAGCCACTAATTTATTCAGATTGGTGACATAGGCCTGGTGGTGTTTGCCATAGTGAAAATCTAAGGTCTCTTCAGAGATGTGTGGGGTTAATGCATCACGGGCATAAGGGAGTGAAGGTAGTTCAAATGTCATATTAGCATCCTTTTAGATGGGTTTCTTCAACGAGAAATTATTGTAAACTTTTCGTAATTGCATTACAATGAAAGCTGTTTAGCAAAAAGATTTTTCTTAAATTCATAACCATTAATTGAGGAGGTTCCATGTCTGTACTTGTAGGTAGACAAGCGCCCGATTTTACGGCCGCAGCTGTGCTTGCTGATGGCACCATTGATGATCATTATCATTTTTCTACCAAGCCACTGAGGATAAATGCAAGTTGATTTCTTTTATCCACTGGACTTTACTTTTGTTTTTGTCCTTCAGAGTTGATTGCTTTAAGGTCATGCCATGGAAGCTTTTAACAAGCGTGGTATTGAGGTCATTGGCATCTCAATTGATTCGCAGTTTACCCATAATGCTTGGCGCAATACGCCAGTAAAAAGTGGCGGTATTGGCCCTGTAAAGTATACCTTAGTGGCTGATGTTACCCATGAAATTTGCCAAGCCTACGGGGTTGAACATCCCGAAGCTAAGATCGCTTTTCGTGGCGCATTCATTATTGACAAAGCCAATGTTGTGCGGGCGCAAATTGTCAATGATTTGCCCCTAGGCCGTAACATGGAAGAGCTAATTCGCCTGTTTGATGCTTTGCAGTTTCATGAAAAAAATGGTGAAGTTTGTCCAGCAAACTGGAAAGAGGGTGACCAGGGTATGGTGGCTTCCACTGAAGGTGTGGCAAGTTATTTAGAAGCCAATGCTGAGCAGCTTTAAGGATTATACACGAAAAGTTTTTCTCGGGTTTGACTTGTTAGCCAGTTTTGTTTATAAAAGATGGTGTATTTTTTGTAGAGACGGTTTTTCCGTTTTTTTTGTGTGGCTCTTTAGATAGTAGATTGTACTAGGAGTTAGGATAACGATAGCAATCGCCCTTGGCTACTGAGGGATTGCAGCAATAATGAGGAGTGTGGATTATGCAAGTCAAACCGTTGGTAACGTCTTTTTTTCTTTTGGGATTGAGCTGTGGCACCGCCTTAGCCGATTCTCATGCAGAGGCAGAAAACGCCTCTCAAGATAGCATGGTAACCCCTGAAATGGTCGATGCGATTGATGTGGAAGGGGCCGAAATATCATCTAAAAATAGTTTTGATTCTATTGGTAGTGATCTCATGCCAGAGGTGCGTATTTCTGGTCGGTTGAACGTCGATTATGATCAGCGCGATTTTCGCAATGGGCCTTTTTATGAGTACTCAACAGTGCTGGGGCCAGCCTGGGCTGTTGACAACGATTACATAGAAGAACGCAAGGGCGCTGAGGGCCATCTTGGTGGTGATTTCTTGCTCAACATCGATGCCGCTTTGGGTGACAATGCTGCTCATTTGGGCTTGCTTTACTTGATGGATGATGACAATGGTTCTACCATTTGTAATGGTGGTGCTTGCTCCGCTGTGGCGAGAAAGCCTACCAACCAATTGGGCAAGATTGCGCCTGAATCTTTGTCGGTGCTTGAAGCTTATGTGCAAATGACCAACTTGGCAGGCACGCCGTTTGTCCTTACTTGGGGACATGGTTATACCGATTTTGGTGCCAGTGGTGTTGATGGGGCCAGTTTTGATCGTTTGCCGCAAGTAAAATCTGGTGCGCAGCTGTTGACACAAACCCGTGCTAACTATGTGCAATTGGGTTTGAATGATATTGGTATGAAAGGTTTGCATCTGACTGGTTACGTGCTTGACCATAAAAACGTCAATAGCCAAGGTCAATTATTTGACGGTACAGATCGTAAGCATGAAGACAAGATATCTGCTTACGGCTTGAATATGGGTTATAATTTTTACACCCGCTTTTTGTCGGAAGAGCAGTGGGGTATGAATCTTAGCATGGTTAGCAATCCTGGTGCGGTTGAGATTGTTGAGGTCAATAATTTAAATACAGCGACTAACTTGGCTTATGCCTTCAATGCTCACGTTCGTGTTCAGCAAGTTGAATTATCTGGTGCTTTTGTGAAATACGGCAAAATTTACAACACCAATGACAATGCTAATGACAGAAGAACCTTGGGTGGTGATAAAATCATCAATGAGGATGGTGTTTTGGTGGCTGTGAACAAATACTTTGGTGCAGGAGCCGTTGGTGAGAATGACTCACCTATGGCTTGGGATTTAAAAGGATCCTATACCTTTAAGGATACTTTTGGCCCAGATGCATCTACCAGTGCTTATGCGGTTTATGGTCATATCAAAGAAGCTGTCCGCTTGCGCTTGCCTGAAACCCAATGGGTAGTCGGCATTAACCAAGGTTTGGGTAGCGGTGCGACCATGGCAATTTCTTATGCTCAGCAAAAGAATTTTGAGAAGAAGGATGCCAGTGGTAATGTTATTGAAACCCAGAGTGGTGCAAAGCTTGAAGGTGTGACTAACAACATCTTCAGCCTGCGATTGGCGTATGCTTTCTAAATTTTAATCAGCTTTACGGCTTGTTATGACACTAGACATTCTTCTTGCCACCCCACAAGTCAGCCAATAGTGGCTAAGCGGGGTTGACGGGGGGGTGACCTGATCCCGCATAAAATGCCTTGGCATTTTTGCGGGATTTCCTTTAGAATAGGGCAATTGGATGTTTACGGACAAGCACGTTTCATGGATAGACGTTCTTTATCTGCTTTTTGCCTAGGGTTGTTTTCGTTTTACAGTGAAGTACATGCTGCGCAGACGGAAATGCATGCTGTCCAGACTGAAATGCAGGTTACCCCAACTAAGAAACTGGTTGCTTTGCCGGAAGCTAAATCTTTGCTAAACAAAAAATTGCCTATCATGCCTTGCACAGCGTTGGATGACCGTGATGAAAAAGGCTTTTGCTTTTCTAGTCGGATGGCTTTTGACATGATGTACGCCAGTTATCATCAGTATGGTGAATATTCAGCAGTGGATTATAGTTATCCCTTGCCTAGAGATCATGGTAGGCGCCTCTCAGGCTATGTGACGTTGGCTATGAATGCCATGTTCTCGCATGGACAAGTGCATGTAGGCTTTATGTACTTGCCTGGAAATGATAGAGGGCATGATCCTGATAATGAAGATGACAAAGCTCAATACCAAAAACGTATGGTTGCTACGGTAGAAGAAGCCTACATGGAGTTCATGCCCATCGATCATTTGCCGTTGATGTTACGTATTGGTAAGAGCTATACCCCTTATGGTGCTGCTGCGATCACTTATCCTGATAGGGATGAGGACCATCCTGTCATTGCTACCAATACTTTTTTGATGACGCAGACTCGGGCTAATATTATTTCTTTGGCTTATGATGATTATGAAGACTCAGGATTTTCTGCCTCTGCTTATTTACAGTCGCATCATAGTACGGTGGATGAAGATACCGGGAGCATGGAGGCTTGGGGGTTGCAGGCAAGTTATCAAACGCCTACTGCAAAAGTCTATGATGCAGCGTTTGGCTTGAATTTGAGCATGGTCTCTAACCCTGAAGCTGTGGTGTATTTGTCTGATTTACTACTGCCAGCTACCAATAGAGCTTACTCGGGACTGGCTTTCATCAACTTGAAGCGTCTTCGGGTTGAATACGGTAACACTTTTTTTAAAATTGACCGGGCGCGCTCGTTTCGTGCCTGGGATTATGCCATGACGTATCGGCTTGGTTATCAACCTGTCTATGGCGAGTCTAATTTGTTCTTTGGTTGGGGTAAGTCATACCATGGCCAGCTTTTTGAAGTGCCTGAAACTACTTGGTGGATTGGTGTCAAACAAGCAGTAGATCGTAACATTAATTTGTCATTGGTAATGTTTCGTGGGCGATCATATGCCGATTCTGCAGGTGCAGGTGATGCGGAGAGGAAAGTGGTTTTCCGACTGGTTTATGCGTTGTAATTTAATGCTAGTTTTCTTTTTGTGGGTTGCCTTTAGTTCTGATTTTTTGCAAGCTCAATGAAGTATCGTATCAAAGGTTTTGTTTTTTCTAATAAGGATAGTCATGAGATGAGGGATTAACCAGGAGTTGTTGCAGAGTAGGGATAGTCATTAACAATTTTACAGAACAACTCTGCAGTTACTTGGGTGTCATACAGTGCAGAGTGCGCTTGTGTTTGATCAAAATCAATGCCTGCCTTTTTGAGTGCTTTTGCTAGGATGGTTTCTCCCAAAGCGAGGGCTGCCATAGTGGCGGTGTCTAGGCAGGTGAACCCATGAAATGGCATGCTTTTGATACCATTTCTAGCACAGGCAGCACGGATGAAATTCAAATCGAAATGGGCGTTATGGCCTACCAAAACGGCGCGTTGGCATTGGGTAGCATTGAGTTGTTGATGGACTAATTTAAATAAAGCTTTTAGCGCTTCTTCTTCTGGGATAGCCATCCTAAAGGGGTGAGAAGGGTCAATCCCATTGATATCTAGTGCTTTTTGGTTTATTTTGGTGCCCTCAGCTGGTTCGACATGCCAATGCGAGGCATCGTGTGCTTGCCATGGAGCATTTTCTTGCTGTGGATGAACCATGACGGCGGCAATTTCTAATAATGCATCGGTGCTGGCCTCTACGCCCGCCGTCTCTACGTCAATGACCACAGGTAAAAATCCTCGAAATCGTTGACGTATGGCAATGTTGACTTGGCTCATGGTCTGTCTTTTGGTTGGTGAGCAATTTGCCATCTCAGTGTTTCGCCTGCTTTGAAGGGAACGATATATTTTTGGGCATTGTAAGGGTACGTCTCTGGAATTTTCCACGGCAATTTTTTCAGTATGAGTGTTTCTTGGTTGATTGGCAACTGATAAAAAACAGGGCCATGTTTACTGCAAAATCCTTCTAATGTATCTAAGGCATTATAGTCATCAAATATTTGGGCGTAAAGCTCAACACTGGCATGCCATGTATAAACGCAAGCACAGCCACAAGCGCTCAATATTTTTGCCTTCAGGATGGGAGGCCACTGCCAGAACCCATGAAAAGACGTGGGTGGCCTCTAATGGCGGCTTGGATCAAAGTTTGCTGGTATTGTTCACCATGGCATAGCAACAGCATGTTGTGTGCAGCCATCGCTTCTAGTGTATCCATTTAACTTTTTCAAATCTAGTACCCCAGCACTTGAGTTAGTGGTGGCATGGCGTGGGTAGTATTTAATGGCAACAATGCCAGCTTTTTTCGCCGTAGCAATGTCCTTAGGGGTAAGATCCTGAGTGAGGTACAGCGTCATCAAGGGTTGAAATGATTCCCCTTTGGGCACAGGCCCGAGAATGCGCTTTTTGTAGGCATTGGCCTGACTGACGGCGGCAATAGGCAGGCTGAGATTGGGCATTATGATAGCCCGCTTTAGGGGTGCTGATGCGTTCGCAACGGTGGTGGCCAGGGTTTGATTGTCTCTAAGATGTAGATGCCAATCGTCTGGCTTAATGATTTCTAATTGTTTGACCATTTCGAGATTTTAGCCTAAGCCCTCCTTTGAAGTAAAGTGGCAGAGGTCGTTCAGTATGCATTCATTGCAGAGTGGTTTGCGTGCTTTGCATGTATAACGGCCATGTAAAATGAGCCAGTGGTGAGCATCTTTGAGATATGGTTTGGGGATGCTTTTTAATAATTGATCTTCTACCTGTCTAGGTGTTTTCCCCTTGGCTAAGCCTAATCGATTGGCAACACGAAAAATATGTGTATCCACAGCCATGGTGAGCTGATCAAAAGCCGTATTAAGTACAACATTCGCGGTTTTTCTGCCCACACCGGGTAGAGATTCTAGGGCTTCGCGATTGTTGGGTACTTGGCTTTGATACTTATCGACAAGAGTTTGGCAGGTGAGCATGATGTGTTTGGCTTTGCTGTTAAATAAGCCAATGGTTCTGATATGTTGTTTTAAAAATGTTTCACCCATGGCCAAAATACTTTCAGGGGTATTGGCGATGGCAAAAAGTTTTTTTGTCGCTTTGTTGACGCTGACATCAGTTGATTGTGCAGATAAAAGAACAGCAATCAATAATTCAAATGGAGAATGAAATGCTAGCTCAGTGGTTGGGTTGGGGCGTTGGACTTTGAGACGTTCAAACAGCGTTATACGTGTGTGTTCATCCATTGTACGCATCATGAGTCCTTTTGATTTTTTCGGGCTTTTTCCCTGGCTATAGCAGCATGAATTATTGCCATTTTTTGATTTTTACCTGCTTGGGTATTGATTTTGGATCTTAAGCCTTTTTTTGTATCAGCTTGTTCCTCCACTTTTAGTCGTGTGTTGCGCTTGTCAAAGCGTTGTTTGGCGAGTTGCGCGCGAGTATGTTTTTCTGCTTTTTCAGGTTCGGGGATGGGGAGTATATCAATGCAATCTGTAGGGCATGGAGGTACACACAACTCACAGCCTGTGCAGTGATCTGTGATGATGACGTGCATGGATTTGGCGCCGCCAATGATGGCATCGACCGGACAAGCCTTGATGCACTTGGTGCAGCCTATACAGGCTTCTTCACGAATGCGGGCAATACTGGGGGCTTTGTATTTGGCCTCCATGTCTGGCACCATGGGTAAAGGGTCTTGATTGGTGATGGCTCCCAGTCTAATCAAAGTTTCTACGCCTCCTGGTAGGCATCGGTCTATGGCTTCACCCTTTTGGACAATGGCTTGGGCATAGGGGCGGCATCCGGGATATTCACACAGCTCACACTGGGTTTGTGGTAGCAATGCCTCAACGGCATCAACCTCCAGATGTGTCATTAGGCCTCATCCGAATTATCGGCCAGCAGCGCCTCTATTTGGCTACTATCGATGCGTTGCATTAAGGGCTCAAAAGTGGCAATGCCATGGCTAAGCAAATGATTGTCTAGGGCCATAAAATCTAGTGGAGGGCATTGGAGAAAGGCTTCAGAAGCCTCGGCCATTTTTGGTAAGATGGGTTTCAAATATGCTACCAGCAGCCTAAAACCGTTCAGCCCAGTGGTGCAAATGGATTGTACTCGGTTTGATTGCTCTGGGTCTTTGATCAACTGCCAAGGCTTTTGCTGATCGATGTAAGCATTGACTTGATCAGCTATAGCCATGATGGCTCGGGTGGCGCGTTGATACTGTCTTTTGGTATAAAAATGGGTGATGGTATCTTTTTCTGCTAGCCATTGTGCCAAAAGTTCTGGTTGATCGGCTTCCGCGGCCAATTGGCCCTGGTATTTTTTGCTGATAAAGCCGGCACATCGGCTGGCAATGTTCACCACTTTGCCGACGAGGTCGCTGTTTGTACGGGCAATAAAATCTTGCAGGTTGAGATCTATGTCTTCCAAGCCATCGCTCAATTTGCTGGCGAAGTAATAACGTAGTTGTTCGGGGTCGAAGTGTTTGGCAAAACGTTTGGCGGTGATAAAAGTTCCGCGCGATTTAGACATTTTTTTCCCATCTATGGTCAAAAACCCATGTGCATGTACGGCACTAGGTTGGCGATAGCCTGCACTTTTTAGCATGGCAGGCCAAAATAAAGCGTGAAAATTAATGATGTCTTTGCCGATGAAATGATATAGCCCAACTTGGCTATCTAGGCCAAATACATCGTCTAATGTGCCTTCATTATTTTGGCAGTAGGCCTCAATGCCAGCCATATAGCCAATAGGGGCGTCAAGCCAGACATAAAAATACTTGCTGGTTTCTCCGGGAATGAGGAAGCCAAAGTAGGGGGTGTCTCGAGAGATATCCCATGCTTTTAAGCCTTCGTCTAGCCATTCCTGGAGCTTGTTGGCAACGGGTTCACTGACGTGGCCCTGTCTGAGCCATTTGCTAAGAAAGTCTTGGTAATGATCAAGAGCAAAGAAGTAGTGCTCCGATAATTTTTCAATGGGTTTGGCTCCTGAAATAGCTGAATAAGCATCGATAAGATCTTCGGGATTATAAGCAGCACCACAGGCTTCGCAGTTGTCGCCATATTGATCTTTCGCACTACATTTCGGGCAAGTACCTTTGATGAATCGGTCAGGTAAGAACATGTTTTCTTCAGGGTCGTAGGCTTGGGTGATTTCGCGGTTGACAATGTCACCATTGGCTTGTATTTTGCTAAAAATGCTTTCGGACAGGGCTTTGTTTTCACCAGAATGTGTGGAGTGAAATTGATCAAAATGCACGCCGTAGCTGCGGAAATCTTGCTCATGATCTTGGTGGTAGCGGGCCACCATGGTTTCGGGATCCATGCCTTTTTTCTGGGCGGTGAGCATGATAGGGGTGCCATGGGCGTCGCTGCCGCTGATATACAGGCATTTGTGCCCTAGGGATTTCTGACTGCGCACCCAAATGTCAGTCTGTATGCCTTCCAACATGTGGCCAAGATGTAGTGGGCCATTGGCGTAAATCAAAGCGCTGGTGGCAACGAGGGTTTTTGTCATGAGAATCTCTGTATTCGAGTATTGAGTCATTTTGACAATAACTCTTTCAAATGACAAGCCTTTTTTCATGATGGCGTGAAAAAGATAGGGCGGTGTGGTATGCTATTGGCTAAGACAAAACTGTTGAGATATTTTGATGAGCTTTGATAAAAAACAATGCATTGAACAGGCACGTAAGCCGCGTATTACCCAACTGCCCCAGGCCAG
>JAGYIW010000026.1 GCA_018402195.1 Gammaproteobacteria bacterium | reverse complement strand
ACCGAGAATTGCTGATTTTTAAGCATTGCCTTTGACACATCATCAAACTAGAATGAAGGGGCTAGAAAAACTGAGGAATTCAATATGGCATTTTGCAACATCAGCACCAAAGATCGGGTTACTCGGATAGGCTTCGGCCTTTTGATTCTTTTAGCCCTGGCGCTTTCTTGGCCGAGGGCGTCTATTGGTATCATTGCCTTAATCATGATTGGTGAGGGCATTATCGGTTGGTGCGGTATGGCAGTGGCTGTGGATTGGTGGGAAAATAGAAGGTAAAGCATGAACATAGGCAAAATAAAGGACGCTTACCAAAGTTGCTTTTGCTTTATTTACGGCTGCAAACGTTACATAAAGTCTATTGTAATGGTGTTTTTTCTTGGCATTGCCCTTGGCGCCACTTTCCCAGAGACTTTTAGTGACACACTAATACCTATCTTAAAAGACTTGGCCCGACAGGCTCATGGCTTGTCACATGGCGAGCTGATTGTTTTTATTTTTCACAATAATTTTACCACGGCAGTATTGGCCATACTGTCAGGGTTGCTACTGTTTTTTATGCCGTATTTTCATGCCAGCGCTAATGGCGTACTGGTCGGCTTTGTGCTGCAACAGGTTGCCGGTATCACCGGTTCGTCGAATTGGTGGCAATTGATTCCTCATGGACTATTTGAGATCCCTGCTTTCATCATTGCCCTGAGTATGGGTGTGCATTTGGGCTTGTTTTGGTGGGCAGAAGATAAACTCTCCGCAGTAAAGCAACGTTTGCTTGCCTGCCTCAGAACCCTGGTTCTGGTTATTGCACCGCTGCTTGCAGTTGCTGCAGTGATTGAGGCTTCGCTGTTTTAATATTGGGAAAATGCCTTAAGTTAGGCCTAACACTAAGTTAATAACAATATCCAATGCTTAACCTAGCATGCGCTGAATCCACTGGCTAACCTGCTGCACCTCGGCCCAGCAGATTTGATGCCCCATCGGGTAGGTTTGCCAGTCTACATTAACCCCTAATAATTCTAAATGCTCACGGCTCAATTCGCCCCATTCAGGCAATACGACATCATCTTCGCTGCCGTGTGCCATGGCAACTGGGGTTTCTGCGTAAGGAATATCGTCCATATTGATACTGTCTCGCGCTGGTAGATATGTTGACAAACCAATAATTCCTGCCAAGCGCTCAGGATAATGCAAGCCTCCATACAAAGCCAAAGCGCCACCCTGAGAAAATCCCATTAGAATAATCTGCTCTGCCGGTATCCCTGCAGCAATCTCAGCTTGAATCAATTCACCCAACTCAGCAGAAGCGCGCTTTATACCCTCAACATCTTGCTCAGAATCGCCAGTAAAAGCCAAAATATCAAACCAAGCAGGCATCACCATGCCACCATTCACTGTCACTGGCCGTGCAGTCGCATGCGGCAACACAAAACGTATGCCCTCAGGCAAGTCAATCTCCGGAACGATGCCTATCAAATCATCACCACTGCTGCCCAGACCATGCAGCAAAATTACTGTGGCATCAGCCTGATCAACTGGCAGCGTTTCTAAGTAATCCCACATAACCTGCTCCTCTTCTTGCTAAACCCATATCCCAATACAAAAATCACCACCCCAACTGATAACAAAGCAGCACCACACCGATCATGAAAAACCAGCCAAGACGTCCATAATGGCCAATAAACCATTACGCCCACGCCAACTATAAGGCCACAGATAAATAACCACAGTCTGCAGTGCCCTCTTGTCAGATCCTGTGGTTTTGGTGCCACTGGTGATGACTGCTGTGCCAACACCTGCTGCAACAAATCTGGCATGGCCAAAAGTTGATCCCGCCAATAAGGTGATTGCTTGACCATCTGCTTAAAAAATCGTTTTGGGCTACGCTGCTCTTTCATCCACTGCTGCAATATTGGCTTAGCCGTGGTCCACAAATCCAGACCAGGGTACAGCACCCGTCCTAGTCCCTCGATATTTAACAGGGTCTTTTGCAACAAAAGTAATTGTGGCTGAATAGGCATGGTATATTGTTCTGCAATGCCGAGCAAGCGACCTAATAGCTGTGCATAGGAAATCTCACTGAACGGTTTTTCAAAAATTGGCTCACAGACAGCGCGGATACTGCCAGCAAAATCATTCACTGGGGTTTCAGGTGGGATCCATCTCGAACGAATGTGCATCTCAGCCACACGTTGATAATCTTGCTCAAAAAATGCCAAGAGGTTTTCAGCAATATAACGCTGATCATCTTTGGTTAAACTGCCCATGATGCCAAAATCCACCGCTATGTAGCGTGGTCTGGCTGGATTGGTGCAGTCAACAAAAATATTGCCTGGATGCATGTCGGCATGAAAAAAGTTATCCCGCAGTAATTGGGTAAAAAAGATAGTAACACCATTTTCAGCCAGCACTTTAAAATCAACACCTTTATCCTGCATGGCACTGATATCACTGATTTTTACCCCGTAAACACGCTCCATCACTAAGACATTTTTCCGGGTGTGCGACCAATACACTTTGGGCACATGCAGCAAAGTTGAACCTTTGAAATTACGTGCCAATTGCGACGCATTGGCGCCTTCGTGCACCAAGTCTAACTCCAAAGACAAATGTCTGGCAAACTCATCTATCACTGCGTGTGGGCGAAAACGCTGCCCATCATTAATCCAGTACAACATCATATTTGCCATGCTTCGCAATAATGTCAAATCTTTGGCAATCTGCTTAGCAATACCTGGCCGTATTACCTTCACTACCACCGATTCGCCAGAATGCAAAGTAGCCGCATGCACTTGGGCCACTGATGCAGAAGCCAAACACTGACTATCGAAATGCTTAAACAAGGCATTTAATGGCTGATCTAAAGATTGCGCTACCAGCTTCTCAGCTTGTTCACCAGGAAAAGGTGCGACCTTATCTTGGAGTAAAGCCAGCTCTTCAGCAATATCTTCAGGCAACAAATCTTGTCGCGTTGACATCACCTGGCCAAACTTAACAAACAATGGCCCCAAAGACTCCAGTGCCAAACGCAACATGGCACCTCTGGACAGCCCGTTTTGCGGCCTTGCCCACAAAGCTGGATTGATCCAGCGACAAAGGGCTAAGCCATAGCGTTTGGGGAGGGCTAGTGCCATGGTTTTATCAACTTGGTAACGTCGAAGTATCCCCAACACATGGATAAGACGCAACACTGTAGATATGCGCACCGCTCCCCCTAGCTATTCATGTGCTTGTTGAGCACGACGTTGCTGAAATCGCTGCCATAGACGATCCGTATCAGCGCGCAGCTCCTCGATTTGTTGGAAAAAATCATCCACTGACATGCTGTAAGGTGCCAAACCCCATTCATCATGAACCATGTCGGCAGTATCTTGGCGGGCTTTTTTCACCACCCGGCCTAACATGCGCTTACCAGCTTTTGCAGCAGTGCTCACTTCATGTGCCAAGGTGTTGCCCATCAGTGGTGCTAACAAGCCTTCCCAATCAATCGCCAACTCTGCCAATAGGGTTTGCAAGGCTCGCGCCACTGACAAGCTACCACTAATTTGTACACTGCCATCTTGCAAAGATTGTCTATCGCCTTGTGATGCAATTAATGCTAGCAAATCGACTCCACGCCCAGCAATGGTGACATCTGCTGGCATGTTTTCAGAGTTTTTGCCAGCAATAACTAGGCTCTTATCGCTCACGGCTACCAAACAACGCCAGCGCCAATCAGTGACATGCACAGCTAGCACTTTGCCTGTAAGCTCTGCAGCACGCCGGGTCGCCCTGACGTCTTGAGCAATGATTTTGTTGATGACACCTTCAACAGCATTGAGCAATACAGGCATTAGTCTTTTACTCCTTGATGATAGGCAACAACACCACCAGAAAAATTGTAGTACTCACAGGAAGCGAACCCAGCTGTGAGCATCATGTCTTTGAGGGCTTCTTGGTCAGGATGCATGCGTATGGACTCAACCAAATACTGGTAGCTGGATTCGTCGCCGGCAATCCATTTGCCCATTTTGGGGATGACTTTGAAGGAATATGTGTCATAAATTTTGTTGAGCAATGTTGAGCGCGGCTTGGAAAATTCCAAAATAAGCGCACGCCCCCCAGGTTTTAAAACCCGATGCATTTCTTGCAAGGCCTGGTCTTTGTGAGTGACATTACGCAGACCAAAAGCCATCATCACGCTATCGAAATGATTATTATCAAAGGGCAATTGTTCAGCACTGACTTGCAAAAAGCTAGTGTTGGCCGCGTAGCCTTCATCTAACATGCGATCTCTGCCAATTTCCAGCATGGCAGCATTGATGTCAGTGACCAGCACATGGCCTTGTTTTCCCACTCTTTGGCAAGCAAGGGCGGCTAAATCTGCTGTGCCGGAAGCAAGATCCAACACATTATCACCAGGCTTGAGAAAAGACATGTGCATGGCCATGCGTTTCCATAGGCGATGCACGCCGAAGGACATGACATCGTTCATGATATTGTACCGCGATGCCACAGAATCGAAGACAGCATCAACCTTGTCACCTTTCTCACTGATCGAGACTTTTTCGAAGCCAAAGTGAGTAGTTGATTCTTCGCCTATCATAATCGACCCATATTATAGTCTTAACGTATTGTACCGCTTAGTGATTTTTTTCGCAATGTGGTGATTCTATTTCTTCACCTGCCTACTCCTTAAAGAATATAACGGCTCAAATCATCGCGGCCAGCGTCGCGGAAGCCTTGCATTTTCTCTTGTACGTAATCCCTGTTAATCACTACCTTGTCATCAGAGCAGTCTGTGGCATCAAAAGACAAGTCGCGCAGCAGAAACTCCAACACCGTGTGCAACCGTCTGGCACCAATGTTTTCATCGGTCTCATTGGTGTGGAACGCCACGGCTGCAATTTCTTCGATGCCACTTTTGTCAAAAATCAGGTTCACGCCTTCAATTTCCATCAACGCATGGTACTGCTTTGTTAATGAAGCTTCGGGATCTTGCAAAATGCAAACGAAATCTTCCGCTGTCAGTGCCTGCAATTCTACCCTTATGGGCAAGCGCCCCTGTAACTCTGGCACCAAATCAGAAGGCTTAGACAGCTGGAAAGCTCCCGAAGCAACAAATAAAATGTGATCCGTACGAATAGTGCCGTACTTGGTAGTTACCGAGCAGCCCTCGATCAAAGGCAACAAATCACGCTGCACCCCTTCACGAGATACATCACCATTAGAATATTGCCCAGCAGTTCGGACAATTTTATCCAGCTCATCAATAAAAATAATGCCATTTTGACTGGCATTGTGCAATGCCATTTGCCTGATGTTGTCTTCGTTAATCATCTTTGATGATTCTTCTTCGATGAGATACTCCATGGCCTCGCTCACACATAGACGTTGGCTCTTGGTGCGATCGCGGGCAATGCTCTGAAACATCTCCTGCAGCTGGCTGGTGACTTCTTCCATGCCAGGATGGCCCATGATCTCAACCCCTACAGGAATGGCAGCCAAGTCGATATCAATCTGTTCCTCATCCAAGCTGCTCTCAATGGAACAGCCCATGCAACATTTGCCTAGCCACTTTGTCATCGAGACTGACTGGGAAGCTCTTTTTTATCTTGCCTCAGCAGCGCATCAAGCACACGATCTTCAGCAATTTCTTCAGCACGCACTTCGACTTTTTCCATGGCTTGTTCACGCGCCATTTTCATTGCTGCCTCAACCAAATCTTTGACCATAGAATCACACTCTCGGCCCACATAACCTACTTCGGTATACTTGGTGGCCTCTACCTTAACAAAAGGTGCACCCGCCAATTTTGCCAACCGTCTAGCGATTTCGGTTTTACCCACCCCTGTGGGGCCCATCATCAAAATGTTTTTGGGGGTAATTTCACTGCGGAGCACTTCATCTTCCACCTGTGAGCGACGCCAACGGTTGCGCAAAGCGATGGCCACTGCTCTCTTGGCATCGTCTTGTCCAACAATCCAATTGTCCAGTTCCGCCTTGATTTCACGCGGGGTCATAGGTGGGATCATCAATTTATTTAAATTGGCTAACGCTAGGGTATTTTGTGCGTTCACAGTTTCTCCTTAGTTATGGATGCGTTATTCGGTATCCATGCTTTCAATAACGAGATTATGATTAGTGTAAATGCAAATATCTGCGGTAATGGATAAAGATTTTTCCACGATTTCTTGCGCACTAAGATCAGTATTTTCCAACAAAGCCCTGGCTGCTGAGCGAGCATAAGAACCACCAGAACCAATGGCCATCAAACTGTCTTCAGGATCAATCACATCGCCAGAGCCAGATATTATCAACGATGTTTTACTGTCGGCCACAGCAAGCAAGGCTTCGAGACGCCGTAAGATTTTGTTGGTACGCCAGTCCTTTGCTAGCTCTACCGCTGAGCGCATTAGGTTGCCCTGATGACGCTCCAGCTTGCTTTCAAACAATTCAAATAGAGTAAAGGCATCGGCAGTGCTACCTGCAAAACCTGCTAGCACTTGGTCTTTGTACAATCGGCGCACCTTGCGAATATTGCCTTTCATCACTGTGTCGCCCATGGTGGCTTGGCCATCGCCACCAATAACTACTTTACCGTGACAGCGTACTGACAGAATAGTAGTTCCTTTGAATGTTGCCATGAAATGCCCTTTGCGTTGCTCAATTGAAGATGTGGGGGCGAGATGGCGCTTTTTCAAGTTTTGCTAGCCATGGTGCACTAAGCTGGCATTGACACCATAGCTTTGCAAACGTTGTTTTAATACCAGTGCCGCTGCATCTGAGGGAAGCTGGGGGCTTTGCACCCTATACCAAACACGACCTTTGACCTGGGCTATCTCAATGTTGCTGGCTATGCCTTGGTTTTTTAGCTGACTTTGCAAACGTTTAGCATCGGCGCGTTTGGGGAATGATGCTAACTGTAAATGCACATTGCCAGCAGTGACACTCCCGAGAGCTGGCTGTTCAGTTGACGCTTCAGGGATAGCATGAGTCCGTATTTTGTTATCAGCCATAGTGACTGAAGTGGTTACTCGTGACTTTATTGTAGGCATCGCCGGCACAGAAGAATGCTTGAGGGGAGATTCTGAGGCATGCGTCGGATTAGAGAGCAACTTGTAAAAAGCATAATCACGCTTGGGCTGGGCATTGGCTTGCAGAATAGGTGGCTGTTTTTTTTGAGTTTGAGCGTACTCTGGGCGCCATCCATCCAAGGGATGTTCATTGATGTAGAGCATCCCGGTTACCACCGACCCTACCAGTAATCCTGTTAATAGCCAACGCCAACCAGCGGTTTTTTTTCGGGAAGCAGTGCGAAAGAACGCTGCCCTTGTAACTGTGCGTCGCCTGGAACCTCCACGTGAGCTTCTATATGAACGTCGCCTATCGTATCGCCTTGGCATAGTACTCCTCACATAGCTCGCCATCCATAGCGGGTCCTAGGCATTCTAACATTGGGGCAGCGTTGCGACAACCCACAGCCCTGCAAAAACGCTATCTTGTCAAGTCATAATCAAGTCCTAAAAAAGTTGACGCTATTACCCGATCATTGAGGATCATGCTTGCGAATGGCCTTATCTCTTGCAAGACAAGACGAAGAACCACTGGAAAAAACTGACATATCTGCTATAATAGATGACTTTTAGTAAGAGTCTTAATATAATGAAAAATATATTAAAAGAATTAAAAAATTTCTTTAAAAGCAATTATGGTGTACGATCAGTCGGGGCTTTGACAGTCGGTGCTGTTGCTTGGTATTTGGCATCAGCCCTCGCTGGCTTCGCTGTGGCTGCTGCAATAGGCACCGGCTTTGGTGCTGCGGCGCTTGCTTTGAGCACTATGGCAGCATTTTACTGGAAAAACAGCATCAAGAGCTGGCTGGGCTTTGACCAGAGTGTGACAAAAACGATTGTTCAAACCGAGTTTGCACATTTTAATCCCACACAGACATCATCGCTCACTCAGGCCCAAAACCACTTTGATATTACTCCCACCCACAATAAAAAAGCTAACGGAGAGAAGTCACAGTTTTACTGGCCTAAAACTATAGTACCGTCTGAAGCATTAGAGAAAGTTGCTGTTGAGCTCAATAAGCTGGTCTATGTGCCTAAGCAATCAGCCCCTGAATGGCAAGATCGATTTTTTTATCAGAACCACATTGAATTAGAATTCGAACTAGCTGCAGTTATTAATTTCATAGATAATCATCGAGGGATCAAAAATAATACTCCGCATCAAGAAGGACTTAACTTCTATGATGAGAACACACAAACCGGATTAAATGTTGCTACGCAAGAGCTCAGTAATGCATTAACTTATTGTTCTGCTAGTGATATTGATGGCCTCAGCTATTTTACACGTGGCTTAAGCTCAAGAGATGTTAAGACTTCTTTTGATGCCATGAATGAGCATTTTCGTGACAGTCGTCATTACCTACTCTCAGCCATAGACTCAAAAATTGTCAAAAGACTGCATGAACTTCGCAATGCTGATGTAACTGCCAAAGCACATAATCACAGAGATGGTAATACCGAAAACCATGGTCTAGCACCCTTTTAGCCGGCCCACCAAAACGCTTTCTGGGTCACCATCTTGGTCTAATTAATATTGTTTTTATTGTTTTTTTTGGCAAAAATCAAGATAATATCAGCTTTAATACCAATATTTTTGTGAAGTAACCATGGCTACAACTGATCTAACCAAACGCTCATGGAGTAATTTTTTCTTCCCTGGCGCCCGGAAAAACTCTAGCATCCCTGACGACACCCCCAATGGGCTATTATCCCTGTCGCTTTTTACTGGAGCTGGTGTCACTGCTGCACTTTTTCTGACAGCAACCCTTA
The DNA here is from genome assembly GCA_018402195.1 of Gammaproteobacteria bacterium. Lineage (GTDB taxonomy): Bacteria > Pseudomonadota > Gammaproteobacteria > M30B25 > M30B25 > M30B25. The sequence goes on along the minus strand of JAGYIW010000026.1, from coordinate 6,679 downwards.
CCATCAGTCTTGCCATTACCTCTGGCGTTGGAACCGCTGCTGGCTTATGTATATTGGCAGCACTGTGGTACTGGCGCAAAGATATTGGCAACTGGTTTTCTCACAAATATTCATCAACTGCTTCTCAAGCAAAAGAGCCTGCCCCCTCAGCAGAAGTAAAGCCTAAGGCCAAGTTCAGCCCAAGTGAGCTGAAGCAGCTAGTGCCACAAAATGGCAATGTGCAACCAAATAATCAGCCCGCAACGCCCCCCAGCAGTGCCTCTATCAGCTACTCTAGCAGCGAAATAGCTTGCCAGTTGCAGCCTCTTTGATGGTAGATGCTTGGCCAGGAGTTTGTAAATCGCCCAGGACAATAGCGCATAGCTGATCTCCCCAAAGCTGAGCCACGGCTGTAGCATCAAGGCAAGGAGCTTCGCTCCTAGCATTGGCACTGGTTGATACCAGCGCTCCTGAAAAAGCATCACACAGCTGTTGCACCACTGGATGTGCTGAAACACGAATGGCCACCGTGCCATCTTCAGCACACACAGCCTCAGGCGCCAATTCAGAGGCTTCAAAAACCCATGTTACTGGCCCAGGCCAAGATATCTCAATCTCAGCCATGCGAGCTTCTGACACCGGCATAACCCAATGCGCACATTGATCCCAGCTGGACGCCACACAAATCATGCCCTGCACTTTGGGCCTCGCTTTTAATTGACGAATTTTTTCTACGGCATCTTCGTTGAATGGATCACAGCCTATGCCCATCACCCCTTCGGTGGGGTAGGCAATCACCCCGCCCCCATCAAGACAATCAATCACCATTGGATTATCAGCAGTAAGTACAGTCACCATGTTAACCTTTCTTCTTCTTGGCCTTGCTCCCACGCTTGCCCCACTTGCGCTCGGGAGCCTCTGCCAATATCTTCTGGCAATCTTTCAGGCTTAAGTTCTTAGGATCTACATCTTTGGGCACCTTAGCGTTCTTGTCACCATCGGTGATATATGGCCCAAAACGGCCATCCAACACCTTGATACCTGCCTCATGTGTGAAATCCCGTAATAACATCTTGGCATCAGCCTCTTTCTTTTGCTCTACCAAACTTAATGCTTGATGCCTTGTTACAGTGTAGGGATCGTCCTCTTTCAGTGAAACATACTTATCGCCGTATTTCACGTAAGGGCCAAAACGACCAATGGCCACTGTCATTTTCTCCCCTTCCGCAGTCTCACCAAGATCACGTGGCAAAGTGAATAACTTCAGCGCCTCTTCCAAAGTAATCTCATTCATCTTCTGACCTGGTCTTAGGCCTGCAAATTTGGGCTTTTCCTCATCATCTTTGGTGCCAATCTGAGCAAAAGGCCCAAAGCGCCCAATCCGAACAGATATGGGCTTGCCAGATTCTGGATCAGCACCTAACTGCCTCGCCAAACCAACGTCTTCTCGGGTGACGGTTTTTTCTACCTGCTCAACCAAGTGGTGAAAAGGCTTCCAAAAATCTTTTAGCAACGGCTCACGTTTTTCTTTGCCTTGGGCAATGGCATCTAAACGACCCTCAAGCTTGGCGGTGAAATCATAATCCACATACTGATCAAAGTATTCAGTCAAAAAGTGATTGACCACGCGCCCCACATCGGTGAGGAAAAAGCGCTTGTTCTCCTGTTCCACATAGCCACGACTCTGAATGGTGGTGATAATAGTAGCATAGGTCGACGGCCTGCCTATCTCGTATTTTTCTAAAGCCTTAACCAAAGTTGCATCAGAATAGCGCGGTGGTGGCTCAGTGAAATGCTGCTTATTATCGATAGCCTGGAGCTTAGGCATATCGCCTTCCTTTAACTCGGGCAGCCGTATATCGTCATCATCTTTTTTCTTTTTATCGTCTTGACCTTCTTCATACACCGCTAAAAAGCCTGGCACCTGAACGGTAGAGCCGCTAGCTCTAAAGTTATTGTCTTTGCCACAGGCTAGATCCACAGAGACAACCGCCATGGTAGCAGGGATCATTTGGCAAGCAACAAAACGCTTCCATATCAGCTCATACAAACGGTATTGCTCTATCTTCAAAACAGATTTGACTGAATCCGGCATGCGCACCACCGAAGTTGGGCGAATGGCTTCATGGGCCTCTTGAGCGTTTTTTGATTTGGTTTTATACACATTAGGAGAGTCGGGCAACATATCGTTACCGTAGCGACCCTTAATGAAATCGCGCGCATCGCTCAAAGCATCCTGGGAAATATTCACTGAATCGGTACGCATGTAGGTGATCAAGCCCACAGCCCCTTCTCCTTTGATAGTCACACCTTCGTAAAGCTTTTGGGCAATGCTCATGGTGCGCTGCGCAGAAAAACCTAGCTTACGCGAGGCCTCTTGTTGCAGCGTCGAGGTGATGAATGGTGGTGATGGATTACGTTTGCGTTGTTTTTTTTCAACCTTGGTCACCAACAACTTGCCGTCAGCCTTAGCCAAAAGATCTTTCTTAATCACCGCAGCCTGGTCTTCATTGGTGACGGTAAATTGCTCCACCTTTTCATTTTTATAGGTGTGCAACCGCGCGTTGAAAGCTTGCTTAGACTGATCAAGATTGGCAGTGATGGACCAATACTCTTGTGCCACAAACGCTTCAATCTCTGCCTCGCGCTCAGCGATCAATCGTAACGCTGGTGACTGCACCCGTCCAGCTGATAAGCTGGGCGCTACTTTTTTCCATAGCAATGGAGACAAATAAAAGCCCACCAAATAATCCAAGGCTCGCCTAGCCTGTTGCGCATCAACAAGCCGCATAGAGACATCTCGAGGTGCCTCCAGTGCACCTAGCACCGCTTTTTTGGTGATTTCATTGAAGGCAATACGCTTGATGTTGACTTTGGTTAATAATTTCTTTTCCTTAAGATGCTCTAGCAAATGCCAGGCAATAGCCTCACCTTCTCTATCAGGATCAGTTGCGAGATAAAGGGTTTTGACACCTTTTATGGCAGAAACAATTTTGTCGACATGCTTTTCATTGCGTTTGATTAGCTCGTACACCATTTTAAAATGATTATCAGGATCAACGGCACCTGACTTGGGAATCAGATCACGCACATGGCCATAAGAGGCCATGACTTTAAAATCTTTGCCCAGATATTTTGCTAATGTCTTGCATTTAGCGGGAGACTCTACAATGACTAAATTGTTCATCGATTAATGTACACCTAGTGAATCACTGTCCTTCATGACAAAACATTCCATTGCCGATAGCGCTCTGGCACCTTTTGGGTCTGAGAACAATACCAACAATACCACGCACTTAATCTGGTATGCAGCCAGTTCTCCCCCAGGTAATGCCATGAGGCGATCCAATACCAGCTCTCGCGACAACGGGCTCAAAATATTAAACTTCTCCAGCCTAATCAAAATATCGATGTTGTCAACACCGATTTTGGTAATTTCTGCATCTTGATAAACTCTAAGCGCTTGCGGCATAGGAATATGGGTCTTAGATCGTGCTTCGCTAAGCTCATCTAACCAATCCAAAGCGTCGACAATTTGGTCTTCATCAAAACCTGCTTTGGTCAAATCAGCCAGCAAAAATTCTCTATCGAGTTCGACGCCGTCATGCGGCCGTATGTGTTTTTCAAAAACGAAAATCAGCACATCCAACATAGCTAGCCTTCTAACACGCTGTGTTTAATAAAAATATCGTTCAGTATAACCAACTTTTACTGGATTGTATATGCATCAAATTGAGTGCCAGCAATCAGTAATTCTCGGTGATTTATAAGTAGTTGATTTTTGTATTCTAAAGGTGCAAGTAAAATAAAATTTTCGTAATAGGTTTGTTCAGTCTTTAAAGTATGGAAGAAACTTTCAGCAACAGCCTTATCCCAGCAGTCTCACTTGCGGCTCATACTTTGTTTGATATGATGAACCCCTGCTGGATAGCCTTACTTCCTCTACCAACCTGGTGCCAAACGATAACCTTGGGTCTCTCTGAGAATGGCGCCGTCTATTTGCAGATGTTGAATCGCTGCTAAGGTAGATCCTACGTCTGAGTGAAGACGGTCAAGAATCATGTCCAATGACAGGGGATCATGAGAGAGCATGGCGAGTATCTTGTGTTCTAAGAAACTTTTATCAGATAACCTCTTTTCATGCTTAGTGCTCCGAGAAAACCCTTGCCTAGCATCACCTTTAAATTCTGGCTGTGCATAGTCAGGGTATTCTTCCAATATATCATTGATGTCACGCACACATTTGGCACCCTGCTGTATCAATGTCAGGCATCCTTGCGCTTGCTCGCTATAGATAGAACCTGGCACCGCAAATACATCCCGTCCCTGATCCAGTGCACATTTGGCAGTTATCAATGAACCACTCTGCTGCGAGGCCTCTACCACCAAAACCCCTTTCGCTAGGCCGCTAACAATACGATTTCTTCTGGGAAAATGTTGAGCCCGTGGCTTGGCGCCACATGCTAACTCTGTCACCACAGCACCATTTTCGGCACAAGACTCAAGTAAAGACTTGTGGACTGATGGATAAACCTCATCAATGCCAGTACCCAAGACAGCCACCGTCCAACCCTCCGCCATGATGGCACCACGATGGGCTGCAGCATCAATGCCCAAAGCCAAACCGCTGGTGATGCCTAAGCCCTGTTTTACCAGGGTTGATGCCATCTGTCTGGCGGTTTCTTGTCCAACCAAAGTTGGTTTTCGGCTACCTACGATGGCTAATTGGTCTGCACTGAGCAAATCGACATTTCCGCGCACAAATAACAACGGTGGTGGTGTGCTGATGGCTTTAAGTGCCAAGGGATATGCATCATCTTTCAAGGTGACAATGTGGTGCAGTGGTGAAGTTTGCCACCAAGCCATATCCTTGGCCACACCAGCCCAGTCAGGATTGCGGCAGGCATCAATGACACCTGGTGGTAACTTACAGAAGATGCCTTTGGTTGACTTGACTGCATCGAAAAATCTGCAACCTCTGATAGTGCTGAGTAATCGATAAAAATAGCCGAGTCTCGAGATTTGGCACTCGCCAGAGCGCCAGCCAGTATTGCAATGTTGTTTCTTCCATATCCCCTCCTTTTTGTTTTCACTTATACCATACCTCAAGCAACAGCTTGATGCATGACGGTTTTTTTCACTGTACTATTTATATTGCGTGCTTATATCGATACCAAACCCAAGAGACAACTGCCAAAAAGAGGGGGATTACTCAACCTGGGCTAAATGATCTTTTGCGTGGCAACATTAAGGGTTTTAACCTAGATACATTGTTTGGCCATGCTCTTCGAGAAAATATACAGCTTGCCATTAAGCTTAAAGATCCTGCATAGCAGCCTAAGCGTATGTAAATTCGTCACTATAATCCAATCAGTAAGTCTAATTCAGACTTTAGTAGCTGCCCAAGATTCTGTTAACGGCATTGACTTTGGCGTAGAAAGTGCCTATTTCAGTGACGAGAATAATAGTGACATGCCGGTTGAGCAAGATGTATCATTTCAAAATATCCGTGTCACAAGTCAATATTCAGCATTTACCAAGACATCTGGGTATACGGTTGGCGGCAAATTTGGCTTATCTGTTTCTGTAGCAATCCCTGGTGTACCACTGTCAGTAGGCACAAATCTAGGCTTAAACTTCACTCGCAATAATGAAACGGTTACATCAAAAGAGAGCAAACAGGATGAGCTGATCGAAGAGAGCTTAGTAAGAAAAGTCACTTTCCCAGCCAAGACTTAAAGATGCTGACCCCCGGCAACCCGGCATCTGGAATGAATTGACCAAAAAGTATGAACGGGAAGAAGGGACAGTTTTTGAGGAAGAGCATGACTTCCAGTTACGTATAGGGCTAGCTGAGTGGTTATTGGCGAAAAGCATGCCACAAATACACAATCGCTTTGTTTCGGCGAACTATAAAGTTGTTGGCAAAAAACTAGACGGCCTGCTGGGATTTTCTTTTGAGATTATCTGGAATCCTAATAAAACTGAGTTGGAAAGACTAAAAAGCGGCCATCCAATTTTTAGGCATGTTGGGATAGGTAATACAAATGGAATCGCACTTGTCATAGATACGAATCATGATAAGCCTGAGTGGTATGCTTGTATGAAAATTGGCAGGGAAAGGTATTGCTGTCTAATTGATGAGTGTACCTATCTTCGTGAATGTTTAAAAGACGTAGGAGACGGCTTGCAGCCAGGCGTTTGGGACCTGGGAGAAAAGAAATATAAAGATGGCGACAACACCTTGGACGAGGAAACAGACAAGAATTTACGTTTTCAGATAGCTTCACATTTATTGCCGCAAGAAAGAACTTCATTGATGGTACTCGAGGGTAATGCTGGTGTAGGAAAACTGTTACTGCCGATAATATTGCTTTCCGGATAGCAACCAGAGACCCTGACTTTAGCGGCAGCTATGATGATGTTTTTGTCATTCCCCTGAAAAATCTTAATGACATTAGCAAATACCCCTCAGGCAAGACATATGATGTTGGTCATATCCTTATTCAGGAATGCTATGGCAAGGACCCAGACAAACTTTCTGAGCGAGTAAAAGAAAACTTAATGATGCAAATTCACCAGCGTGACCGTTGTGGGCGCTTGTTGATTGTCCTGGATGGCTACGATGAGTACACTCCAGATGGGCCATGTCACAAAAGCTTTATTGAACTAGAAAAATTTCACAACGTTATTGTTTCCA
>JAGYIW010000025.1 GCA_018402195.1 Gammaproteobacteria bacterium | reverse complement strand
TGCTGCGCCTACCGGTCACCGGCCGTGAAATTCCTATTATTGCTGATGATTATGTAGACCCTGATTTTGGTACAGGTGCAGTAAAAATCACCCCCGGCCACGACTTTAACGATCATGAAGTTGGTAAGCGCCATGACTTGCCCCTGATCAATATCTTAGATCCTGATGGCACGCTCAATGAGACTGTGCCAGAAGCTTACCGTGGTCTAGATTCTCTTATTGCTCGTCAACAGCTGCTTGAGGAGCTTGAAGCCCAAGGTCATTTACTCAAAACCGAGCCATACAGCCATCAAGTACCCATCTGCGAGCGTTCTGGGACGGTGATTCAACCCCTGCTGACTCCACAGTGGTTTATGGCTATGTCTTCTTTGGCTGAGCCTGCCATTCAGGCAGTCAAAAAAGGTGACATTACCTTTACCCCAGCAAACTGGAGTAAAACTTATTATCAATGGCTAGAAAACATTCAAGACTGGTGTTTAAGTCGTCAGCTCTGGTGGGGACACTCTATTCCTGCTTGGTATGATAATGAAGGCCAAGTATATGTGGGCCAAAGTGAAGCACATGTGCGTGAAAAATATACTTTGTCAGCTTCTGTTGACTTACGCCAAGATAATGATGTTTTGGACACTTGGTTTTCTTCCGCTCTTTGGCCATTTGTGACTTTAGGTTGGCCTGAAAACACTGATCGCCTAGCTTTTTATCCTAGCAGTGTCTTGGTGACCGGCTTTGATATTATTTTCTTCTGGGTTGCGCGCATGGTGATGATGGGGCTGAAATTAACTGGAAAAGTACCATTCAAAGAAATCTATATTACTGGCCTAATTCGCGATAGTCATGGTCAAAAAATGTCTAAATCCAAAGGAAATGTGCTTGATCCCATCGATCTTATTCAGGGGATATCACTAGAAGATCTTTTAAACAAACGTTGTCATGCCATGATGCAGCCGCAAATGCGGGAAAAAATTGCCAAGCAGACCAGACAGGCCTTTCCTGAGGGCATCGCAGCCCATGGCACTGACGCTTTGCGTTTTACTTTTTGCGCGCTGGCAAGTACTGGTAGAGATATCAATTTTGAGTTGGGCAGACTCGGTGGTTATCGCAATTTCTGCAATAAGCTTTGGAATGCATCCAGGTACGTGATGATGCAAACAGAGGATTTTAGGACTGATGCTCCTATGGCAGATTTGAGTATTTTTGATCAATGGCTTTACTATCAGCGTAATGCATTGATTGATGAGCTGCACAAACAGTTTCAGCAATACCGTTTTGATCTAATTGCCCATGCCTTATATGAATTTACCTGGCAGATTTTCTGTGATTGGGGCTTGGAATTTACCAAGATTACTCTTAATCAATCTGATCCTAAACAACGTGCTAGATGCCAACACACCCTGTTAACTATTCTGGCCGATATTCTACGGGCGCTCCATCCTATTATGCCTTTTATTACTGATGCCATCTGGGCTCAGGTTGGCCCTAAGTTAGGTGATGATACACCACACCTGCTAAAATCGACTTATCCTCAAAATCATGTGGGTGACTTTTCCCAAGGTTCAGCTGACGTTGAGACATTACAGGCGCTTATTTCTGCGGTGCGTAGTATGCGTAGTGATGCCCAACTATCGCCGCAGCAGTTTATCGACATATTGACGGTCAAATATTCTACCCAAGATGACAAAGCTTGGCTGCATCGCTATGAGCCATGGCTTCTAAGCTTAAGCAAGTGCAGAACATTGGCTTTGACCACTGAATCGCCTGATGATCAGGAAAGCATGAGTGTGTATGTGGACGAGCTGCTTGTTTCAATTGAACTTTCTGGACTTATCGATGTGGAAGCAGAATGGCAAAAAGTTCAGACTGGCATTGCCAAATTGGAAAAAGCCATGCAACAGATGCAACGTAAGCTGGATAACCCTGAGTTTCTTAGCAATGCCCCTGAGGCTATTGTTGCCAAAGAAAAGCAAAAACTTGCTGATGATCAGCAGTCGTTGCAGCAACTTCAAAGCCGTCAGCATCAACTTGAGCAAATGCGTAAATAGCTAATCGTCAGCCTAGGACAATGCCGTTTCAGTTAGCCAGAAACTTCCGATTAACCCCATACCTCATGGCTATCCTTAGTAGTAAAAACAATTGCATTGAGTTGGCCAAAAATATACTTGAATAGATCAAGAAAAACAGCCTCAATGTAAATGATGTCTTAGCTAGGAGCCGCTGTAGATTGATATCTTACAAGCCCACTGGCATGGTTCACTCTAGTGTGGGCCACAGTGGGGCTAGTGCCTGCCACAGTTCAGCTTTTTTTTCCGGTTTTTCACGGTAGGTTTTTAAGCTTTCTAGATTGATTTGCCGACAAGACTCTCTGGCCACTGTGGAACCCACAGCTTCGCCAAATACCACATGAAGTCGGCCACGAGAAGAGTTGGACTTAGGCTTGCTGATCACTCTAAGCTGCTTACAAATATTGCCAAACAAAGCATCATCTTCCTTGCCGTCATGGAAAACAATGGCTATACATTGCTCTTGACGCCAGAGTTCCGCAGCAAAAGTGTCTTTATCTGAAACTATTTTGTCTTTTCGTGGTTGTTGCTCCGTGATCGGATCACTATGAGCACTTGATGTATTTACGGTTTTGGACTGCATGGCAAAGGGGATAATACCTTGTTTCTGCCAATAGTTTAGGTGTTTCAATGTCTACTTCCCTCTGTTGTCAGGGGACCAATTCCCAACCATCATTTTTCGTCGGATCACAGTGCTCAGGTTGGGTTTTTGGCACCACGCCAGATCTATCTGAGCAAGACCAACTGGATGCTCTCGGATGGAAATTAGACCCCATAACACCTAAACTATCGCATTGATTGACACCTGGAAATGCACCAAAGCTCCCCAAGACACCCCAACGCCACTTTATTAGCTTTCGATACTCCTTGATGCTAGACCCGGGGGTATTCAAATGATCGACCAAGCCTTTGTATTGAGGCATGTCAGTGCGGCAAGCATCCTGAGTGACCAAAATTTTGTTCATACACATTTCTATCAGTGAATAAAAGGCGAGATAACCTGAACCAATGGCCACCAGTACCGGTATAGACACTTGAGGCAACAGTACCACCACCAATGCAGCAAGTATCCCTGCAAAAATAGTCCGTGAGCCCCACAAGAGTTTTTGATGGGATGGAAAGGTGATGTTAGGCAAATCATCCGTACACGGACCTAGCGTTGCAACACCGTGACTTGCTAACTCAGTATTGATAGCTTGATGAAATCCGCTGATGTCATTACTTGGGGTGAAAGATACCTGGTTAAATCTTGCTACAGCACTTTCAAAACCCAAAAACACCTGACGATACTTTTGGTATCCATCTCCGCTATTGCGCGCGACCAAGTTAGTATCTATCTCTAAACGCTTATCTATGCCACTGGCATAAAACAAACACACCAAGGCAAGTACGTTGCGATGATGCGCATCCTCTGATTTCTTAAAAGCCGCGTAAGCTGCGCAGAATCGGCATACGTAGTCACGTTTATCATCTTCCCCCAGAGGAGCATTCATAAGCTTTTTTATTATGGCATTTATTTGAAACGTGTCTGCCTCATCATTTTCGATGTCTAATTTTTTTTTCTCAATAACTTGCTCTACTAGGTAGCGCAACCCTATATGGGGCGAAGACGTGCCCCTCTGTCGTTTTGTTTCCCAGACGTTGCTTACATGATGTACGTGGTAGTAGTCATCATGACCAGCTCTTTGCTCTTGTAGTAAATCATGTATAGATTTGCCAAAAGTGAAAACCCACTGTTGTCGATAATGACCCTGTCGTTTTGGCTCTAAAGTGAGTGACTGGTAAAAATGACTTACCGAGCCAGCGTATCTACCGTATTCATCAGGAACACAGATAGCCACATTAATACTAGGATGTTCAGAATGATAGTCACCAGGCTTACTTCGTGGATATTTGTCCATTCTAATTCCTTTAATTTCTTATTGTTATTTCTTTGCTATGCCAGCTTAGCATCTTGATGATAACACGATAAACAGCTGATGCCAGCGCAATAACGTGGATCGTTTTGTTCGGCAAGACTTACTGGCCCGTAGCAAACACGGCACTGCACAGTTCCTGTGGAAGCCAGCTGAGGATCTAAGGCTGTTCTGTAGTCAAACACAAAACATTCACCTCGCCAGTGAGCACTGCCTACCTCTTTGAAATAATTAAATATTCCACCTTCTAGCTGATACACTTCTTTAAAGCCTTGCTGACGCATAAAGGGCACCACTTTTTCGCAGCGTACCCCGCCCGTACAGAATGTCACCACAGGGATATCTTTGTCAATATCAGCGGCTTCAAGGGCTTTGGAAAAACCACGAAAACGCCTTACCGATAAGGTTTTCGCTTGTTCGAAAGTGCCAAACTCCACTTCAAATTCGTTGCGCGTGTCTAGCAGTACAAAAGGTTTGTCTCCATCTAGCCATTGCTTAAGCTGCTCAGGCATCATTCTGGCATTGTTTTCGTCGGTGGGATCGATTTCTTTGTCTTCGAAGACGATGATTTGTTGTTTGACCTTCACCACCAATCTACGAAAAATAAAAGTGTGATGCGACATGCGTTTATAAGTAATGCCAGCTAAGGGTGCAAAGACTTCAAAATCGGCAATGGCAGCATCTATGTGTGAGGTAAGCCCGCATAAGGCTACATTCACTCCCTCAGGCGCCAGCAAGATAGTCCCATGCAGCTGATGCTTAGTTGCCAGGGCTTTCAATTCCTCACGCAGGATGTGTAATTGCTCTGCAGTGATGAGCACAAAGCGATAGCCATTGATGACGGTGTATGGGTTAGCCTCATTCACACTGAGTTCCTCCACGTTTAGCTCTAAAAAAATCGCTTAAAATTCTACCACAATCCTCAGCAAGGATACCAGCCTCAACATAACAGTGATGATGCAAAAACGTCTTATCCATCATTTGGTCGCAGCTATTCAAAACCCCACGTTTAGGATCAGCAGCACCATAGACAACCCTGGTAATACGCGCATGGGCGATGGCGCCAGCGCACAGTAGGCATGGCTCCAAGGTCACATATAAAGTGCAGCCAGGCAAGCGGTAGTTATTAACCTGTTGGCACGCATGGCGAATCGCCACCACTTCAGCATGAGCAGTAGGATCATGGCTGGCAATCATTTGATTATAGCCCTCGCCTATCAATTGCTGATCTTGCACCACCACGGCTCCCACGGGTACTTCGCCTTGGCTTTGAGCTTTACGAGCCATGGTTAAGGACTGCTGCATCCAGTATGCATCACTGCCTGATGCGCTAAATGTTGGCATGGCTACCATCACTCCCACTCAATGGTCGCAGGCGGCTTGTGGGTGATGTCATATACCACTCGGGAAACACCAGGCACTTCATTGACAATACGGCTGGACACTTTGGTCAATAATTCTCTTGGCAAGTCGGCCCATTCCGCCGTCATATAATCGATAGACGTTACTGCTCTTAGGCCTACCACAGGCGCATAGGCACGCTGATCACCAACTACGCCCACAGACATCACCGGCAGCAGTAAAGCAAAGGCTTGTGCTACCTGGTTATACCAGCCCTGAGCATGCAGCTCTTCGATGAAAATAGCATCACAAGCTTGCAAAGTGGCAACACGCTCGGGAGTTACTTCTCCAATCACCCGTAGACAAAGCCCAGGGCCTGGAAAGGGATGTCGGCCGATAAATACCTCAGACAAGCCAAGACATTTGCCTAACAGGCGGATTTCATCTTTGAACAACATGCGTAGTGGCTCTAGCAAAGGCATGCCTAAGGTTTCTGGCAAGCCACCGACGTTATGGTGTGATTTGATTACTTCCGCAGTACCATGGACGCCGCCAGATTCAATGACATCGGGATAAATTGTGCCCTGTGCGAGCCATATGGTGTTGTGGCGCAAGGCTTTGCTTTGCTCTTGAAATACCTCGACAAAAAGCTCACCGCAAATTTTACGTTTGGTTTCTGGGTCAGTTACGTCCTGAAGTTGCTGAAAAAAGCGTTCAGAGGCATCGACCTTAATGACATTCACTGCCATGTGGTCATGCATGGTAGTCATGACCTGGTCGGCTTCACCTCGCCTAAGCAATCCCGTATCAACAAATACACAGGTAAGCTGATCACCAATGGCTTTGTGCAGTAAAGCAGCTAGCACTGAAGAATCAACGCCACCTGAAAGCCCCAGCAGTACATGATCCTGACCAACTTGCTCTTGGATGGTGCTGATTAAGGAAGTCTCAATATCTGTCACTTGCCAAGCTTGTGGACATTGGCAAATGCCTTGGACAAACTGAGCCAGCATGGCGTCTCCATGCTCGGTATGGCTGACTTCAGGGTGAAACTGCAAAGCAAACCAGGGCTTGTGCTTGTGTGCCATGGCAGCAATAGGTGCGTGTCTACTAGCAGCGATGATGTGGAAATCCTCTGGAAGCTTAACCACATGATCTTCGTGACTCATCCAAACACGTAGATGATTTTTTGCATCTGCCGGTAACATGGCCCACAGCGGAGATGGGGTTAAGCTAAGCTCAGTATGACCATACTCCCCCACCTCGCCCTTTTTTACTAGGCCACCACCATGTATGGCCATGGCTTGCATGCCGTAGCAAATACCAAGCAATGGTACATCCAAAGCCAAAATAGCTTCATCTATGGGCTGTTCATTGCCAGTGGCAGTTTGAGGCCCACCAGATAAAATCACCCCCAGAATGGGGTTATCAGAGTGAGGAAGCGGCTTGCCTGGGGCGATGACTTCAGAATATACTGACATCTCTCGCACCTTGCGAGCGATAAGCTGGGTATACTGAGAACCATAATCCACCACCAATATCATGGGAAGACCGTGTCCAGCTTGAGACTGGATGCTGTGACTCATGCTTCTTCAACTTGATAATTGGGGGCTTCCCGGGTGATAGTCACACCGTGGACATGGCTTTCTCGTCCACCAGCTGGAGTAATGCGCACAAACTCAGCGTTTTTATGTAAGGCTGGCAGATCTTCACAGCCTAAATATCCCATGCTTGATCGTACACCACCATTGATAAGATCGCATACGGTTTTCAAAGGCCCCTTATGAGGCACTCGGCCTTCAATGCCTTCTGGCACCAGTTTTTTGCCTTGATCTTGGAAAGACTGAAAGTAGCGGTCACTGGAGCCATATTGACTCATCATTGCACCCATAGAACCCATGCCACGGTAAGCTTTATATGACCGACCTTGATACAATACCACCTCACCAGGCGATTCATCAGTTCCTGCAAACAGGCTACCAATCATCACGGTGGACGCCCCTGCAGCTAAGGCTTTAGCGACGTCGCCTGAGTAACGCACACCCCCATCGGCAACGATGGGGATACCTTTGTTACCCAAAGCCGCTTTGATATCCATGATGGCGGAAACCTGTGGCATGCCAATGCCGGCAATGATACGCGTGGTGCATATGGAGCCTGGACCCATACCGACTTTTACTGCATCTGCACCGGCTTTTGATAATGCCTTGGCTGCTTCACCAGTGGCAATGTTACCACCAATCACTTGCAAATCAGGGAATTTCCGTTTTACCCGACTGACTTGCTCGATCACACTTTTGTGATGACCGTGAGCAGTATCAACAACAACCACATCGACTCCTTGCTCCACCAAGGCTTCAACACGTGCCATACCTGTTTCACCCACGCCTACAGCAGCACCGACAAGTAAGCGTCCCATACTGTCTTTACTAGCAAAAGGCTTGCTGGCTGCCTTGGTAATGTCTTTGACAGTCACCATTCCTTTTAGACGGAAGTCATCGTCGACCATCAGCAATTTTTCAATACGGTGCTCTTGCAATAAGCTAAGAATACGTTCTTTACTTTCGCCTTCCTTAACCGTAACCAGTTGAGGCTTTGGTGTCATGAGATTGGACACCGGTTGATCAAGGTTTTGTTCAAAACGAAAATCACGGTGAGTGATAATACCTACAAGCTCTTCGCCTAATACCACAGGTACGCCAGAAATATTATGGGATTTGACCAAGTTTAACAGCTGGCCTACAGTGGTTTCTGGCGTTACTGTTACTGGATCATGGATGATACCATTTTCAAATTTTTTCACGCGACGTACGGCTTCTGCTTGTTGGGCAATAGACATGTTTTTATGGATGATACCAATACCACCCTCTTGTGCCATGGCAATAGCAAGTGCTGCATCAGTGACGGTATCCATAGCAGCCGATATCAAGGGGGATTGGAGGGTGATCTTCGTAGTTAGCTGGGTGCTGAGATTGACATCTGCGGGCATGATACTGGAGTGCCTGGGCACCAAAAGCACATCATCAAAAGTTAAACCGAGCGAATCACGTAATGTTGCCATGGCGTTTACAAAGAGTTGTATCAGAATTCGTTTGATTTTACGTCAAATGGCAACAAAATTCAATGTGGCACTGTGGTTAAATGCAAGAATAGCAGCATAGCAATACATATGTATCCCATTGTTTCTAAAATAAAAAGAAAAAAAACCACTCAAGATAGCAGAAAAAGCGCCAAAAATAGGTTTACACAACATTTTGCTTAGGGTTAAAATCAAAGTTCTTAAACCAACCTAAGGGACTACTCCTATGAATATCAGGAATGCTTTATTATCCTCTCTTTTAATCACCCCCGCCATGGCATTAGCCGCTGGCACCAGTACAAAAGCTCCAAGTCCTGGCAACATGTATGTTGGCGTTAACTTGGGTTCTGCCATGAATGTGGCTGAGCTTAGTGCATTTTATGACGGTACGCTAAATAAGGAAGCTCACTTTGAGAACACCGCTGTTTCTACGGGCATGTTGGCCGGCTTAACCTTTGGTTACGGCATGCAAATGGGTGCAAGCAACAACTTAAACGTGGCTATGGACATTAACTTCAACTCAGGCATGTTGAAGCAAACCATGCATTTGGACTCTAGCTCAAACCCGAGTACTGAATCTTTTGATCTGATCCAGTCTGTATCGCCTAAGATGCAGTATAACTTGATGCTATCTTATGGCTATACGGTCACACCTTCATTCTCTACCCATGTGAACTTGGGTGGCTCTATGTTGGTGGCTGATCATTCTATCGCCATTCATGATGTTGGCGATGGCGATGCTGATGATCTGGCTGGCAAAGACAGCAGTGGTGATACTTCTGTTGCAGGTGGCATTTTGGGCTTTGGGACTACTCATAAACTGAGCCCAACCTCAGATATCAACTTTGACATCAACTACTACATGTATGGTACGGCTAAGTTTGATAATCTAGACGATGTGATTAATGGTGCATCAGTGACTGATAACTTAAGCGAACGTAAAGCGGTATTTAGCATGCCTGCGTTCACTATTAGCTACCACTATGGTTTCTAAGCATTGATTGCTTAGCCCATGCAAAACAGCCATCTTTTGATGGCTGTTTTTTTTTGGCACTCTCAAGAACCCTAAATCCTTTGCTTGGTTTAATTGTTTGGAAACCTAATTTGCCCTTGTCGCCGATATCGGTGAGAGAGAATCTCTTGTGATTGACTAAGCTTCTTAAGCCAATTTATGTACCAAGCCCCCGTAAAAGGACATCAGTTCTGCCCATAAGGCCACATGGGTCACTTACTTTACTGTTGTCTTGGTCACAAATAGATCCTTGACAAACGGCCTAGCGTCTTCGGAGATGAACTCGTGGCAGGAGATCTTATCTAGTTTAGCCAGTTTACTAACTGCTTGCTTGGCAACCTGAGACAATGTCAATTTTTCTTAACTAGCACGGCCACTGGCACTTTTACTGCCGTTAACCTTTCTTTGCTTGGCATAACCGCCTCTGGCCGCTTTACCACCGCTACCTTTGCTATGATTTTTGCCAAACATGGCTGCACGCATACGTCTTTGATCACGCAGATTATTTGATTTTTTGTCATGATTTTGTAGCTTATCGCCATTGATGTCAAATAAACCTCTGCCTCTGCGTCTGGCAATAGGCCGAGTACCAAGAAGACATGATTGTAGCGCATCATAATCACTAGCAGTACATGCATGAATGACTACCCGACAAGTACCGGCCTGCACATTTGCCGTACTTCTCCATGGATTATCTGTATCGGATTTATCACATTCACATATCCTATGAACGACAACAGTAGCGCCACAACGTCCATTAAACCGCGCACAATCATCCTCACGCACACAACGAACATCAACAAAGATACTGACTCCCGTTGAGGTATAGGCCGATGTTTCGCCATTAGTAATTCGTGGATTGGCAGTAATATTGCGTGTGCCCTCATCAGTAAATTCAACAATAAACTCACCGAGTCCTGAAGGAATGTCTGCCTGACCTCCCAACACTGGCACCGACTGAAAGGACCCACTACTGGTACGGTATTCTACGCTCACACCACTGCCTAGGTCAGTAAGCCTAATACCATTGACGGTTTGCCCATGCTCGTCTGCGGTGATGTTTAGGGAAACTGGAATCGGATTATGCACTGGTCCCACTATACTGGTAGTGCCTGAGACTGTTACTGCACCCGGCGCAAACGGCGTAGGACTCGCTGTAGGAGCCAGACTAGGCATTGGCGTAGGGTTACCTGTTGGTTGCCTTGTAGGCACTTTTGAGGGTGCTAAAGTAGGATCTCTAGTGGGCTCATGTGTGGGTACACCACTTGGTACACCTGTGGACGGTTGTACTGATGGCGCCTGGCTGCTGGGTGGGATACTAACTGTTGATGATACAGTAATAACACTTGCTGGCACTGCTGAAATTGGATTTGGTGCAAAGGTAGGCGCAAATGTTGGCCCATCACTTCCATTGTCACCAGTAGATCCCAAGGGGTTAAAACCAGCAGATTTACTCTCTGACCCACCGCCACCAGCTGCAAGTGCTCCAACAACTGCAGCTATCGCTAGGCCCAAACCAACTCCGAAAATGATTGGTCTTCTGTATCGTGTACAACATCCGCCCGCAGCCTTTTTCTTATGTGACACACCAACATCCTGCGCGATTCTTCTCAAGGCTGCCATGATACTATTGAATTCATCCTTCCTGGCTGCCCGTGGCGTTAAAACTATCTTATACAAATACCGGGTTTGACCTAAAGGTGCGACACTACCCAAATCAACCTCATCAGGATAGGCATACTCTGTTTGGTCATCCATAGCTTTATACAACCCACCTGCAGTCAACATGTAGAAAGCTTTACCACTACCGGTTTTTATTTCTGTGTATTGCTCACTCAATGGCTTGATGCTTGTCAAGCGCATGTCACTGCAGGCAAAGTTTTGGGCTTCGTATTCAGGATCACTAGGAATGCTATCAGGTGCAAAACCAAAATCACCTTCACTTTCAACCCTAACAGGGCCTTCATTGGGTGTCTGTGACTTCCCTGCCCCAGCTCGATCACTGTCACCTGGCCAGCCAAAATCTTCACTGCCGTCATCAGTATTTGCGCGTGAAGCCGTCTCATCATCTAACTCAGCACCAACTCCAGTGAGTAAGTAACCATTATCTTGTTCTAGGTCTTTGTCACTCTCCATTCCTATAGTATATGCCGGGTTATGCATTATTGGCATATCTCCACTACCCTGCTCGAGTTTATTTTTCTTAGCTTTCTTTTTTTGCACGGCATTATCTTTCTCTGATACTGCAGTCGATGCACCACCCCCACTTTTTATAGATTCGTACTTCTTGCCAATGAGATCATTGAAATTTTTGCTCACCAAAGTGGCCACATACTTTGGCTTTATACTCGTGTCGTCAATCACATTGCCGTCAAAGTCCATGACTTGACTACCCAATACACTGCTATGTTTGACGTCATCATAGGGCTCAAACTTTAACTTGCCAGGTTCATTGATCCATGAAACAAAATCGTTTTTAGATTTGTAAGCCTTACCATTTTCTTTTTTTATCATGGCAAATGTAGCAAGCTCAGTGGGCTCCATGTAATCTGGCTGATCAGCCATTGCTGCCCCGAAACCAGTGACTGGGGCAGCATTTAGCAAGGAATGTGGGAGATCATTTTTTGGAATATCAATGCCCAAAGCTCTTAAGTAGCTGATAAATTCTTCTAGCATTTCCCCTGACATGCCAGACTGTGTCTCAGTTTTCATGAATGCAGTACTCAATTGTCCCTTGAAGCGTGTCAACGCTTTAGGGCCTTGCGACCTCATTCTCGCCATATAATCGATATAGAGTTTCTTGGAGTCTTTCACAGAGTCTTCATTTTTATGATTTCGATCAAAAGCCATTTGTAATGTAGCTGTCTCTAAGACTGTGTGATTGCCTAGCTTGACTGCAGAAGTACTCTGCTGGCTTGAATAGGAAGATCTGCGGGTTGGAGGAAGTGGCGGATTAGATTCTGATGAACTGCGGTTTGGCACTGATGCTGCCATGTCATCATCATCTTGAGCATCCATGGATTTTGTTGATATTTTTTCTGGATCACTATTACAACGATCACGCCCATCGGTGGTAAAACCGTCTCGATTCAGTGCTTCAACATCAGTTCCCATATCGTAGATTGCGCCGTCATCCTCTACTATCATTGCAACTACGTTTTTCTTACCACCTCTTTTTTTAGACGTATCAATATCCATAAAAATCTCCCTATTTTTTGTTTGTTTCCTTACATACCCACGGCAAACTATTCGCCAGCAACTGAGCACTGACTGAACAATATTAACTTAGAAAAAACAGATTAATCAAGTTTAATTGAGATAAATAGACGCGTTTAATAAAAAAGTTATTTTAAATCAGTCACCACCAACCACTCGCCAACATCTAACAAAACGGTAGGAAATGACACTCATGTGGCTTAGGAGATTATCGTTTACTTATAACTGTGACAAACTTAAAACCTGGGTGTTTATCAGTTGTTTTCAGATTTTTGAGGAGAAGGAAGATGTACTGTTTTGTTCACCTTGTTCAATGACTTTATCTATGGCGTCATGCCAATATTCACTATCTGTTTCACCATGGATATAATTTTCATCTTCTGCAAGATTTTTGCCTTGCTCAGTCTGGACACCCGTTACAGAGTGCTCATGCGCACTCACAACTTTTTCTGGATTTTTGCTATTACTCAATAAGCTTGTCTTTCCTGTGCTACTTTTCATTAAAAGATCATTGATATTATTATATTTTTCAACTTTGTTGAATCCAGCCTCAGAGATTTCAGTTGGGTTAAATCCTGCTTTTTGCACGATAGAATATATTTTAGCCTGGTTGTCATGCTCTTCTAGTGCCTTATTAAACCTTGGTGCCAGAATAAAGTGCTGAAGCCACTAACCCACCTATCAAAATTCCTATCCCTGCACTGGCTGCAGCAATACCTATAACAATGAAAGCCTTTATTACAAGAGTTACCGTGAGTACTTCAAGCACCAAAGCAGCCCCTGCGGCTAGTCCCATACCAACACCTGCAAACCCGCCAAATGATCGCGCCATGTCTTTGCTAATTAAAGTGTCCGCCTCAACAACAGTATCATGAAAATTCTTCAAAAGAATACCAGCCATCTTCATATTGATGACCGCAGGTGATCGCTCATCAACGCCGTCATGGGCTAGTTCGTACAATACTTTGGAAAAAAACGCGTGGGATTTATATGCATCTTCATGCTTTGAAAAAGCTGTCTCATAAATCGTTTCTATCCACGACTTTCTGATAATATCGATTTTTATTGACGTAAATTCCTCATCTATGCAATCAGCATACACGAGCTGATCGGCAATATCCTTGCGCAATGCATCGGCAATACTCTTTGATATCTGGTTCGTCATGATTTTCTGTCGTGGCCATTTATCTTTTCCATTAAAAATGGTGATGGAGAACATAGACCATTATTTATTAATAAAAATTAAATTTTTAAAAACTTTTTCTGACTAACTGATGGTGATCTGGCTAAATCTTAGCATATTTGCTATCGTGTTTGGATATCGTTAAACAAGGAAATTCAAATGGGTGATACTCAGCGTGGCTGTTTTAGCGTTACTCAACTACTGACTGAGTGCGACCGCCTGTTGAAACAGTGCTTCCAGCAGGTGACGGTTGAAGGTGAAGTGTCGAATTTAATGCATGCGCGCTCCGGACATTGGTATTTTTCTTTGAAGGATACCCATGGCAACGCCCGCTGCGCATGTTTCAAACAACATGCGCAGCGCTTGCCTATCACACTGACTGAGGGCATGGCCGTTGTGGTGACTGCGCAAGTGGCTATCTATCAAGCCAGGGGTGATTTTCAGCTTATTATTTCCAATATCCGCCTACAAGGAGATGGTGCCCTTAAACAGCGCTTTGAAGCGCTAAAGGCTCAGCTAGAGGTCGAAGGATTATTCAATCCTGACCGAAAAAAATCCTTGCCCACCTACCCGCAAACCTTGGGCGTGGTGACTTCATCCTCGGGAGCAGCACTCCAAGATATTATCGCCACCTTGAAAAGGCGTGCGCCGCAAATACGAGTCATTGTTTATCCTTGCTTTGTCCAAGGGGAAATGGCCAAAGACAGCATTTGTCAAGCCTTGCGTTTGGCTGAGCAGCATGATCAAGCTGATGTACTAATCCTTGCGCGAGGAGGAGGATCTTTGGAAGATTTGTGGCCTTTTAACGAAGAAAAAGTTGCCAGATGTCTTGCCAACTGTTCCTTACCGATCATCTCTGGAGTTGGCCATGAAGTTGATACCACATTGGTAGATTTTATTGCTGATCAACGTGCTCCTACTCCAACAGCGGCTGCAGAAGTAGCATGCTTAGATCAACAAACCTTGATACAACAAATCAGCCATCAACGTCTAAAGTTACGGCAATCCATTAGGCAAACTTTTAGTACCCTGAGACGACAGCTTGACCTACATAAGCAAGCCCTCAAGCACCCTAAACATACCATCCAACAACATATGCAAACGTTGGATTTGACCATGAATCAGCTACAAAATGCCATGCGCCAAAGGATTGCCCAAAAGCGTCTCGCCCTTACCCAGCCTGTCGCCGCACTGGATGCGCTTAACCCTAGTAAGCTCTTACAGTCTGGCCTTGCAATGGTACAAAAAGACGGCCAAATTTTGAATAGCGCCAAACAACTCCACGCAGGCGACCTTATCACTGTACAATTCTATGATGGCTCAGTAATAGCTGGGGTAAAATAGATTACTAAACTTTGCTACTGGAAGGAAGAATCGCTATTATCGAGAATGTAAAAATACACTAGATTGACCTGAACCAAGCAAATTATGCTACCTCCATTGAATTACTAAGAAGGCTGATAAGGATTATTGGAATTCCTGAATTGAAGCCGCATAGGCACACCCACTAACCCAAATGCTTGCCTAAACTGACTGATCAGATACCGCTTATAGCTATCGCTAAGCTGTTCAGTTTGATTGCCATGAATCATGATCATCAAAGGTCGATTACTAATCACATGGGCGTAACGCAACTTGATACGAAAACGACCAACCACTGGTGGTGCCTGCTTAGTCACAGCACTTTTTAGTGCTTCTGTCACTGCTGCAGTACTCAGCTCATGCCTACTTCTCTCATACGTCTTTTGAATGGCTTTAAGCAACTCACCAAGCCCTTTGCCCCTTTTGGCTGATAGTACCACCGTTTCAGCAAACTGCACAAAACCCATTTTACGAGCGATTTCGTTTTCCAGTGTTACTCTGGCCTCTGCATTCAATGTGTCCCATTTGTTAATACCAACCACCAAGCATCGCCCAGCATCAATCACCCGCCTCAGTAAGCGCAGATCTTGCTCCACAATCCCTTCCTCAGCATTTAACACCACCACAACCACATCAGCCTCATTTAGAGCCTTCAAGGTTTGGATTACTGAATACATTTCTACTAATCCGTCAATTTGCTTGCGCCTGCGCACACCGGCGGTATCCACCAACACATAAGATTTCCCCTGAATGATACAAGGAGTAGCAATACAGTCGCGTGTGGTACCTGGCTGATCATAGACCACCACCTTTTCTTCACCGAGGATAGTATTAACCAAAGTGGATTTACCAACATTTGGACGGCCCAAAATGGTCAAGCGCAATCCCTCTTGCTCAGGATGAATGAATGCCTCTTCAGGAGGTAGCATACTTTCCAAGGCTTGTTTTAATGGTTTTAATCCTTTGTTGTGAAGCGCTGAAATCGCAAATACTTGGGCAAACCCTAAACGATGGCATTCTGCCACCATCCAGACCAGTTCTTCGCCATCGATTTTATTTACCGCAAGAATAATATTGTCATGACGCCCACGCAGTGATTTCGCCAATGCTTGATCTTCCGCAGTAATGCCTACCGAGCCATCAACCACCATGAGCACAGCATGGCAATCTTCAATTACCCGCCAAGCAGCTTCTTCCACCACTTTGCCAATGCCATCGAGACGCCCTCCCACTAAGCCGGCAGTGTCGACCAAGGTGATGCTGGTATTTTCTGTTAAGATACACTCGCCATATTGGCAGTCGCGGGTTACGCCGTCTTCGTCCAGAACCAAAGCATGCCTGGACTTGGTTAACCCATTAAATAACGTGGACTTACCCACATTAGGGCGGCCAACAATGGCGATAAAACGAGACATAAAATCATCCTTTTTCTTTTTTAATCAGAAGGATATCATTCATCTTCATGTCAATCAATGCTAAACCTACTCATAACAGTGCTGCATGGCTTCACTCAAGCGCAAGGATTTACCTGCACATAAGCTAGACCCATGGCCTGAAAATTTGTCCACACATTGAATCATGATC